>CAZIGW010000204.1:0-41418 GCA_964538565.1 uncultured Hyphomicrobiales bacterium
GATGTAGCGCGCCGGGCGAAGGCCGTTGCGGTCGAGCGTGGCGCCGATCTGGCGGCCGTTGGTGAAGGCGATCGCCGCCGGGCCGTCCCACGGCTCCATGAGCGCGGCGTTGTATTCGTAGAAGGCGCGCCGCTTCTCGTCCATGAGTGGATTGCCCGCCCAGGCCTCGGGAATCATCATCATCACCGCGTGCGCGAGCGGATAGCCGCCCTGCACCAGGAATTCGAGCGCATTGTCGAAGCAGGCGGTGTCGGACTGGCCCTCGTAGGAGATCGGCCACAGCCGGCTGATGTCGCGGCCGAACAGCGCGGAGGAGACGGACGCCTGGCGCGCCGCCATCCAGTTGAGGTTGCCGCGCAGCGTGTTGATCTCGCCGTTGTGCGCGATCATCCGGGAGGGATGCGCGAGCGACCATGTCGGGAAGGTGTTGGTCGAGAAGCGCTGGTGCACGAGCGCGAGCGCGCTCTCGAAATCCGGCTCGCGCAGGTCGGGATAGTAGGTCGCGAGCTGGTCGGCGAGGAACATCCCCTTGTAGACGATGGTGCGGCAGGAGATCGACACCGGATAGTAGTCCGACAGCCGCCGCTCTCGGCGCTGGTAGACGGCGTTCGAGATCGTCTTGCGCAGGATGTAGAGCCGACGCTCGAAGTCGTCGTCGCTTGCGAAGCTTCCGCCGCGCCCGATGAAGACCTGCATGTGCACCGGCTCGGTCGGCTTCACGGTCTCGCCGAGCGTCGAATTGTCGGTCGGCACCTCGCGCCAGCCGATGAGGCGCAGGCCCTCGGCGGCGATCATCTCCGCGTAGATGCCGCGGATGACCTCGCGCCACTGCGGGTCGCGCGGCATGAACAGCGCGCCGACCGCGTACTGGCCCGGCGCCGGCAGCGTGAACCCGAGCTCGCCCGCCTTGCGGGCGAAGAACTTGTGCGGGATCTGCACCAGGATGCCGGCGCCGTCGCCGGCGCGCGGATCGGCGCCGACCGCGCCGCGGTGCTCGAGGTTGAGCAGGATGGTCAGCGCATCGCTGACGATCTGGTGCGACTTGCGGCCCTTGATGTCGGCGATGAATCCGACGCCGCATGAATCCTTGTCGAGCGCGGGATCATAGAGGCCGCGCGCGGCCGGCACGCCCGGATCGGCGCTGTCGCGAAAGTGCGATGACACGGCCTTGGGGCCGTGCTCCGTCAAGGGCGCGTTGCCTCGCACGTTCTCGCTGCCGGACCCGATCGCGCTCATCCTCGTCCTCGCATCCCCCGCCGCCGAATGGCCGCCGGCGCACCCGCCTTGTTCCGCTGCGCCGATGAGCGCCGCGGCTCGAGGCCAAACCATTGTCGTGACGGGCAGTCTTCACCACCGGAAGCGCAAACTCCGGGGTCGCCTGACTGCTCGTGTTGGGCGCCACAAGGCGCACCGGGACGCCGTCGCACCGGGACGCCATCGACCGCCGCTCCGGGCGCCGGGCCGAGGACTGTCCGCGGCTTCAGCGCCGGCGGCCAACTTGGGACAGCATTGCTGTCCTAACGTTGACCATGCCAAAATTCTGCCACGGGCACAAGAGTTCGCCAGTCTAAAAAACATTCGCGCGAGACATCTTGTGTCCGTCGGCAGGCCAAGATGGCAACAAGAGGAACACGCGGGCCGGGGGAGGGCAAGAGACTTGCTTTTCCCCGGTCCGCACAAAGCGCCGCGGAGGGCAGGGGGCGCAGGCCCGGCCGCGGCGCCGGCGCGGCGGCTTCGCCAGGGAGGCAACATGAATTTTGCCAGCGACAATGCGGCCGGGGTGGCGCCCGAGATCCTCGCGGCGATTTCCCGCGCCAACGACGGAGCGGCGATCGCCTACGGGCAGGATGCGCTCACCAGGCGGGTGGAGCGGTGCTTCGCCGACGTGTTCGGGTGCGATCTCGCGGTTTTCCTCGTGCCGACCGGCACCGCCGCCAACGCGCTGGCGCTGGCGCATTTTTCTCCGCCCTGGGGCGCGGTGTTGTGTCACGCCCACGCGCACATCGCGACCAATGAATGCGGCGCGCCCGAGTTCTACGGCGGCGGGCTCAAGCTCGTCGAACTCGCCGCCGACGCCGATCGCCTCGGCGCGGCGGCGGTCGAACGCGTGCTCGCGGAGGGGCAATGGGGTGGCCCGCACCACCTCACGCCCGCCGTGCTCTCGCTCACGCAGGCGAGCGAAGCCGGGACCGTCTACCGCGTCGAGGAGGTGCGCGAGCTTGCCGCCATCGCCCACCGGCACGGGCTCGCCGTGCACATGGACGGGGCGAGGTTTGCCAATGCGCTCGTGCGCCTCGGCACGACGCCCGCCGAGGCGACGTGGAAAGCCGGCGTCGACGTGCTCTCGCTCGGGCCACCAAGGGCGGTGCGCTCGCGGCCGAAGCGGTCATCCTGTTCGATCGGGCGCGCGCGGGCGGCATGGCGGAGCGGCGCAAGCGCGCCGGACAGCTGCTGTCGAAGCACCGCTTCGCGGCGGCGCAGTTCGAAGCCTATTTCACCGACGGCCTGTGGCTGCGGCTTGCCCGCCATGCCAACGCGATGGCGACCCGCCTTGGCGAGCGGCTGACGGCGGCCGGCCTGCGGCCGATCTGGCCGGTCGAGGCGAACGAGGTCTTCGTCGTCCTGCCGGCGCAGGCGCACGCGCGGCTGCAGGCCTCCGGCGCGAACTACTATGTGTGGGGCACCGATCTCGGGCACGCCGATCCGGTGCGCGAGGGCGTGACGGTCCGTCTTGTCACCTCGTTCGCGACCCGGGAGACGGAGGTCGACCGCTTCGTCAGCCTTGCGGCGGAGTCCTGACGGCCGCAGGTCCGCCTCGGAGGGGAACAGGCTCGGCCCCCCGGCCTCGCGCGTGCCCAAGCTCCGCCCCAATCGAGGCTATGGTTGGCGCCGGAACGGGGACACGGGGGGCGTTCCGCGACACTGACCGGCGCCCTTCTCGGTTCGCGCGGGGGCGCGCTTGCGAGGGAGACAAAGCCGTGATCGCGCGCGTAGCAATATTCGCCCTTTTCGCCGTTTCGGCCGGAGCCGGCGCGGCGGTTGCCGACCCGATGGCGGCGGCCCGGCCGGTCGCCGAACTGCCGCCCTACGAAGTCCTGACCATTCTCCGCTCGGCCCGCTTCGATCCGCTCGACCGGCCGGTCCGACGCGGCCCGAACTACGTTGTGCGGGCGATCGACCGGATCGGCACCGAGGTCCGGGTGATCGTCGACGCGCGCAGCGGCCGCATCCTCTCGGCGTTGCCGACCGACGCGATCCTGCCGCCAGGCGCGCCGGCGGCTGCGTACGGACCGCCGCGCCTGCGCCGTCCGTTCGTCGCCGGGCGCGAGGATTATCCACCGCCTTACGGTTATCCGCCCGCCGCCGAGCTTGGCCCGGATGTGCCGGACGTCGGTCCGGCATCCGGATATCCGGGAGCACCTCGCATGACCGCGGTGCCCCCCGCGCAGCACTCTGCGACGCTCACGCCGCCACGAACGCCGATGCCGCGACCCCGCCCGGTGATGTCGAAGCCCGAGGCCGCAGACACGGGCGCAAAGGACGCTGCCGCGAAAGATGCGGCGGCGCCGGCCGCGCCCGATGCCAAGAAGGAGACGCCCACCGCGTCGGCCTCGCTCGCGCAGCCCGGGGCGCCCGCATCGGGCGGCGATCACGCCGAGCACGCCGACAAGGCCGCGAAACCGGCGGGGGCTCCTGCCTCGAACGCAAACGCGATGCCGCCGGTCGCGCCGCTCGAGTGAGACGGACGGCCTCCGCGCGGACGATCCATCGCGCCGACAAAAAAAGCGCCCCGGCGGTGCCGGGGCGTTCTTCGTTGCGATCGGTCGACGCCGCGATCGCGATCTTGCGCAGATCGGGTTCCGCTCTTGCGGATCGCGCCCGTGCGTCGGCGCGCCGTCACGCAGCCTTGGCGTTGATCACCTTCGGGGTGCCGCCGCCGATCGGAATCTGGCGCGGCTTCATGGCTTCGGGAATCTCCCGCACCAGATCCACATGCAGGAGTCCGTTCTGCAGATCGGCGCCCTTCACCTCGACATAGTCGGCGAGCTGGAAGACGCGCTCGAATGCGCGGGCCGCGATGCCCTGGTAGAGCATTTCGCTCTTCTGGTCCTCGCCCTTGGCCTGCTTCTCGCCGCGGATCACCAATGTGTTCTGCCTGGTCTCGATCGACAGGTCCTGTTCGGAAAAGCCGGCGACCGCGACGGTAATGCGGTAGGCGTTCTCGCCCGTGCGTTCAATGTTGTAGGGCGGGTAGCTCGGTCCGGTGCTCTCGAGACCCTGGTCGAGCAGAGAGAACAGCCGATCGAAGCCGACGGTGGAACGATAAAGCGGAGAAAGATCGAAAGAACGCATGGCATATCCTCCTTCAGCTTGAGCGACATGCGGTTGGTCCGCCAATGGCCGGACCGTGGATGGCAGCCCCGCGGGGCCTGCACGCACATGATGTGGGTGAGGGAAAGCCGCGCTTCAAGGCCCCGGACCCGCGCGTCCGGCAGCCGACGGTTAACAAAATGGTTTGGCGGAACGATCGGCGTCGGCGGTCGCTTTGATTGAGCCGGCGCGGGCGGCTGCTATAAGGCGATGAGTCGTTGGTGACCGGCCACCCCATGAAGCTCGTCTCGATTCCCGCCAACCCGGTTCCCGACGGCGTCGTCACCGGGATGCTGAAGACCCCCGACGGCGTGGCGGTGCGCTTTGCCCGCTGGTTACCCCCGCCAGGCCGCAAGGGGACGGTGTGCGTCTTTCCAGGGCGGACGGAGTTCATCGAGAAGTATTTCGAGATCGTGCACGATCTGCGCGCACGCGGCTTCGCGGTCGCGATTCTCGACTGGCGCGGGCAGGGGCTCTCGCAGCGCGCGTTGCGCGATCCGCGCAAGGGCCACGTCGGCGACTTTGCCGAATACGGCCGCGACCTCGAAACCTTCATGCGCGAGGTCGTCCTGCCTGACTGCCCGCCGCCGCTGTTCGCGCTCGGCCATTCGATGGGCGCCACTGTCCTGATCCGCGCGGCCCATGCGGGGCATCGCTGGTTCGACCGCATGGTGCTGACGGCGCCACTCGTGCGGCTCGCCCACAAGCACATGTTCGGCCGCGCGCACGTGGTCGCCAGGGCGCTGCGCTGGACCGGCATGGGCACCTCCTACGTGCCGCGCGGCAGCGGCGAACTGATCCACACGCGGCCGTTCGCCGGCAACAACCTCACCTCCGACCCGGTGCGCTACGCGCGCACGATCGCGGTGCTCGAGGCCGAGCCCGCGCTCGGCGTCGGCTCGCCGACAGTGGGCTGGTGCGACGCGGCATTCCGGGTGATGCGGGAGTTCGCCGAGCCGTCCTACGCGGCCGGCATCCGCCAGCCGATCCTCATCACCGCCGCCGGGCGCGACGACATCGTTTCGACGCCGGCGATCGAGGATTTCGCCATGCTGTTGCGCGCCGGTTCGCACCTTGTGATCGCCGGCGCCCAGCACGAGCTCCTGATGGAGCAGGACCAGTTCCGGCAGCAGTTCTGGGCCGCGTTCGACGCCTTCATTCCCGGCACGCCGATGTTTCGCTGAGGTGCGTTCGGCTTGACCCCCGGGGCGGCCCCCGCTTCGTGCTTCGGCGCGTTTTCCTGGCCGCGCACCGATGCTTGCGTGCCCGATCGCGCGCCGGCGCACGCAATTCATTCCGTCCGGCGGCCGCGCGTTCCAGCCCGCGGCTCATTCGGATCCGGGCGCGAGAATCTCCATGACGGCTGCATGCACGCGGCGGTCGGCGGCCGCGACGATGCGCCCGCCCGCTTCCGGAGGACCGCCTTCCCACGTGGTCACGATGCCGCCGGCGCCGCGGATGATCGGCACCAGCGGCACGATGTCGTGCGGCTTGATCTCGGTTTCGATGACGAGGTCGACGTGCCCGGCCGCCAGCATGCAGTAGGCGTAGCAATCGCCGCCATACCGGGAGAGGAGGACCTTTTCTTCCACCCGGGCGAAGCTCGCGCGGTCGGACTCGTTCATCAGCCGCGGGCTCGTCGTGAACAGGATGGCCTGGTCGAGCGCCGCGCAGGGGCGCACCATCAGGTCGCGATCGCCCGCCGGTCCGCGGTAGCGCGCCGCTCCGCCGTCGCCGCTGAAGCTCTCGCGCACGAACGGCTGATGCATGAGCCCGAAGACCGGTTCTCCGAACCGCGTCAGCCCGACCAGCGTGCCCCAAGCGGTCATTCCGGCGATGAACGATTTCGTTCCGTCGATTGGATCGAGCACCCAGACGTACTCCGCGTCCGTGCGTTCGCCGCCGTATTCCTCGCCCAGGATGCCGTGGTGCGGGAACGACCGGCGAATGAGGGCGCGCATGGCCGCTTCCGCCGCGCGGTCAGCGGCCGTCACCGGGTCGAACGCCCCGCCACGATTCTTGTCTTCCATCGCGATCGCCGTGCGGAAGAACGGCAAGATCGCTTCCGCCGCGGCCTTGGCGAGCTGGTCGACGAACGCCGCGAAATCGACAGCCGTCATGAGGACGTCCCCGTCAGGACAGTGCGGCGCGTGGCGCGGCCGCCGGCGAGCTTGCGCGCACCGTGCAAGCCCCCGCGGGCTCTACCGGAGAAGCGCCGTGCCGGCAACGCGCTCGCGGCGGCGCGGTGCCTGCCGGTCAATGGCGATTGGCGCGTCGGCTCGCCCCCGCGGACGCGCCGTCTAAAGTCGCATTTGCGGCTGTGGACAGAGGGCGAAGAAATTAGGTCAACACCACTTGCTTTTTGTGCGTCGCGATGACATATTGCTGCAGCGCGGTAACGCGATCCCTCGCGTTCCCGCCGCCCTCCTTGGGCGTTTCCTCCCTAGACTTGGGCCGCTTGCAC
The DNA here is from genome assembly GCA_964538565.1 of uncultured Hyphomicrobiales bacterium. Classification (GTDB taxonomy): domain Bacteria; phylum Pseudomonadota; class Alphaproteobacteria; order Rhizobiales; family Xanthobacteraceae; genus CAYVBN01. Next base: position 6,836 of record CAZIGW010000204.1, read on the forward strand.
CCGCGAGCGGCCCCTTTTTTTACGCTGTGCCGCAGGCTTTTTCGCTGCGGGCGGCCCCTTTTCTCGCGCGCTCGACGTCGCCACCCGCGCTCGCGCATGTCCAACGGCGGCGTGCCCGCCGTGCGCCTTCCAACACGAGATGAGCGCTCCCGACCCCACCACGGCGCCATGCGTATCAGCATTGCTGCCATGCAGCAAGCAGAATGTACAGATTTCCGGCGCTATTCCGCGGCGGCCCTGTAGGGCCGCAATTCCTCGAGCGGAATTTCGCCGAGGCGATCGGCGATCGTCTCCATGTGTCGCGCCACCTCGGCGAAGGCGCGCGCGCGCTCGTAGCGCCGCTCGTCCATGTACAGGCCGCGGTTGATCTCGATCTGGATGGCGTGCAGCCCGGCGGAGGGATTGCCGTAGTGCTCGGTGATGAAGCCGCCCGCGTAAGGCTTGTTGCGGCTGATCGAGTAGCCGGCGGCGCGCAGCGTCGCCTCGATCGTCTCGGAGACGACCGGCACGCAGCTCGTGCCGTAGCGGTCGCCGATGACGATGTCGGCCCGCGGGCGGTCGTCCTTCGGTCCGCTTCCCGACGGCATCGAATGGCAATCGACCAGCACGGCGGCGCCGAAGTTGCGGTGCACGCGCGTGACGAGGCGGCGCCGCGCGCGGTGGTAGGGCTTGTAGAGGCTCTCGATGCGGCGCAGCGCGTCGTCGACCGGGATGCGCTGGTCGTAGATCTCCTGCGCGTCGCCGACCACGCGGGCGACGGTGCCGAGCCCGCCGGCCACCCGCATCGAACGGGTGTTGGCGAAGGAGGGCAGGCGCCCGTCGAACATGCGCGGGTCGAGTTCGTATGGCTCGCGGTTGACGTCGACGTAGCAGCGCGGGAAATGCGCGCGCATCAGAGGGTAGCCGCGCGCGACGACGCCGAACAGGAGATCGTCGACGAACGAATCCTCCGACCGCCGCAGCGTCGCGAGATCGAGGCGCGCGGCGGCCAGGAAGGACCGCGGATAGACGCTGCCGCTGTGCGGCGAATTGAAGACGATCGGACTGCGCCACTCGCTCGGCTCGAGGATTTCGAACGGCGGGTCGAGTTCATCGCGAAGATCGTTCATGGTGAACGGCTGCCTGTTTGGCGGGCCGCAGCCCGCCACCGCCGCGCAGATTGCCGGCGGCATCGCTGATTCGCTTCAGTTACGCGCCCTTTGGCCGGGCATTGTCAACGTCCCACGGCTTCCTGCCAAGGCGACGCACGGGTTCACCCCATGTTTACCCAAGATCCGGCTTATGAGATGTAGGAAGCGGGTCAGGGTGGGGCCGGTCGCTACGCTCGCACCCTGTTGCGTTGGTCCGAGTGAGCGTGGGGCATGATCAAGATCCTCCTGGCTGAAGACGACACGGACATGCGGCGCTTTTTGGTCAAGGCCTTGCAGGGCGCCGGCTATTCGGTGACCTCCTACGACAACGGCTTGTCGGCCTACCAGCGCCTGCGCGAGGAACCGTTCGAGCTGCTGCTGACCGACATTGTGATGCCAGAGATGGACGGCATCGAACTCGCGCGCCGGGCATCGGAGCTCGATCCCGACATCAAGATCATGTTCATCACCGGTTTTGCCGCGGTGGCACTCAACCCGGATTCCTCGGCCCCCAAGCACGCCAAGGTTCTGTCGAAGCCGTTTCATCTGCGGGAGCTCGTCAACGAGGTCCAGAAGATGCTGGCCGCCTGAGCACCGGGCGGCGCCGGGCGCGCCCGGCAAATGAACCGCGCCGACGAGATCGCGTTCCGCATGAGACGCCATTGCCATTCCGGTCCGGTTCGGGCGCCCGCGCGGACGACGGCGCGCCTGCTTGCCGCTGCGCCCGCGAGCCGATATAGGAGTGCGCGAATGGCGGTATGGGCGCGTAGCTCAGCGGGAGAGCACTACGTTGACATCGTAGGGGTCACAGGTTCGATCCCTGTCGCGCCCACCATCATCGCCATTTCCCTCGATGTGGCTCTCGGAAGCGGCCCGGCCGGATGCGCCGGGCGACGCATGATCGACGGAAGCCGATGACGACAGGGATGCCCTTCATTCTCGGAATCGGCGGCACCGTGCGGTCAGGCTCGTCGTCGGAGCGCGCCCTGGCGCTGGCGCTCGACCACGCGCGCCGGCAGGGTGCCGAGACCCTGCTGATCGCCGGGCGCGACCTGGTGCTTCCGCTCTACGAGCCCGATAGCGACAGCCGCTGCGAGGAGGCGCGCGCGCTGTGCGCGCACCTGCGCCGGGCGGACGGGATCATCCTGTCGTCGCCTTGCTATCACGGGGCGATCTCCGGCCTGATCAAGAACGCGCTCGACTACGTGGAGGACATGCGCAACGACGCGCGACCGTATTTCGACGGGAGGGCGGTCGGCTGCATCGGCTGCGGCGCGGGCTCGCAGGGTCCGAGCATGGTGCTGGCGGAACTGCGCGCCATCGTGCATGCGCTGCGCGGCTGGCCGACGCCGCTCGGCGTCGCCATCAACTCGCTCCAGGTCAAGTTCGAGGACGGCGCCTGCTCCGACCAGGGCATCGCCCGGCAGCTCGAGATCATGGCCCGCCAGGTCATTGCCTTCGTGTCGTCGCACTGAGGCCCGCAGGCGTCCGTCGGGACGGTTGACGCGAGGGTCCGCGGTCCCTAAGTTCCGCGCCAACTCCAAGCATCGCAGCCGGCGCCGGACGTCGGAGGACGAGGTCGAAGCCATGAAAATCCGTAATTCGCTCAAGTCCCTGCGCGGCCGTCACCGCGACAACCGGATCGTCCGCCGCAAGGGCCGGGTCTATGTCATCAACAAGACCCAGCGCCGTTTCAAGGCGCGCCAGGGCTGATCATAGCCTCGCCCGACACCGCCGGGCTCACGCGGCTTTGACCCTTGCGGCTTTGCCGCCGGGCAACGCTCGTCCTACATTGTGCGCCATGGATGCGCGGCTGAAGCGTCTGGGATTCCGTGCGCTGGTGGTGGGCGCCCTCGCCCTCGCGGGGTTCGCGCAGGCGCCGGGATCAGCGCAGGCGCAATCCCGCAACCCGATGCAGAAGGACTGGGTCGGGCCGCCCGCGAAGCTGCCGCGCGTGCAGCACGGCGACCGCACGCACAATCTCTCGTTTCTGTTCGGCGCCCTGAAGGCTGCCCCGGACGCGACCAGCGCCAAGGCGGTCGAGGATCGCATCTGGGCGTTCTGGCTTGCCTCCGACAGCGACACCACGACCCTGTTGATGTCTCGGGTCAAGACGGCGACCGACTCCGACGATGTCGATCTTGCGATCAAGCTGCTCGACGTGGTGGTGCAGATCGATCCGGACTACACCGAAGCCTGGAACCGGCGCGCGACGCTGTTCTACATGAAGAAGGAATACGGCCGCGCGCTCGCCGACATCGGCGAGGTCCTCAAGCGCGAGCCGAGGCACTTCGGCGCGCTCGCCGGGCTCGGCCTGATCATGCAGGACCTCGGCGACGACAAGAACGCGCTCGTCGCCTACCGTCGCGCGCTCGCCGTCGATCCCTATCTGAGCGGCATTGCCGACAAGGTGAAGTCCCTCGCCGAGAAGGTCGAAGGCCGCGATATCTGAACGGCGCGGATTCTTCCGCCGGACGGATCCTCCCGATCGATCGAGCGGACCGCCGCGCGGCGCGCGCTCAGTCCTGCTCGACCGCCTCGGAGCCGACGAACGCGATGCGCACCATGTTGGTGGCGCCCGGCGTGCCGAGCGGCACGCCGGCGACGATGATGATGCGTTGACCCGCGCGGGCGAACCCGTCCCTGAAGGCGAGGCGGCAGGCGCGATCGACCATGTCGTCCTGGTCGCGCGCGTCCTCCGCGACGATGCAGTGGACGCCCCACACGAGCGCCAGCTTGCGGCCGGTGGACAGATTGGGCGAGATCGCGACGATCAGCGGGCGCGGCCGTTCGCGCGCGACCCGCAGCGCCGTCATCCCCGAAGACGTCCAGCAGACGATTGCCGAGAGATCGAGCGTCTCCGCGATCTGACGCGAGGCGGCCGCGATCGCGTCGGCGCCGGTCGCCTCCGGCTCGGTGCGCTGGGCATGGAGGATCGTGCGGTAGCCCGGGTCGCGCTCCACCTCTTCGGCGATGCGATCCATGGTGCCGACCGCCTCCACCGGATACTGGCCGGAGGCCGATTCGGCCGACAGCATCACAGCGTCGGCGCCTTCGTAGATCGCGGTCGCCACGTCGGAGACTTCGGCACGGGTCGGCACCGGGCTCGTGATCATCGATTCCAGCATCTGCGTCGCGACCACCACGGGCTTGCCCGCCTGGCGCGCCGCGTTGGTGATCTGCTTCTGCAGCGCCGGCACTTTCTCGACCGGCAGTTCGACGCCGAGATCGCCGCGCGCCACCATCAGGGCATCGGTGACGTCGAGGATTTCGTCGAGGCGCTGGATCGCCTGCGGCTTCTCGATCTTGGCCATGACGGCGGCGCGCCCGCGGGTGATCTTCTTGGCCTCGGCGATGTCGTCGGGTCGCTGGATGAAGGAGAGCGCAACCCAGTCGATGCCGGCGTCGAGAGCGGCTTCGAGATCGGTGCGGTCCTTCTCGGTCATCGCCGAAAACGGAATGGTCGTGTCGGGCAGACTCACGCCCTTGCGGGCCGAGAGCTTTCCGCCGACCGCGACCTCGGTCACCGCCCGGCCGGGCGATGTTTCGACCGCAACCAGCTTGACCTTCCCGTCGTCGAGCAGCAGCCGGTCGCCGGTCTTCACCGAGGCGAGGATTTCCGGATGAGGCAGATAGACGCGATCGGACGTTCCGGGCGTTTGATCCGAATCGAGCGCAAAGCGCGCGCCCTTGTCGAGCGTCACCGTGTCGCTGTCGAACGTGCCGATGCGCAGCTTGGGCCCCTGCAGGTCGACCAGCACGCCGATCGGCCGGTCGCGCTCCTTCTCGACGGAACGGATCATGCGCACCAGATCGCGCATGCGATCGGGCGGCGTGTGGCTCATGTTGATGCGAAAGACGTCGGCGCCGGCTTCGAACAGACGCTCGATCGTTGCGCGCTCCGAAGAGGCCGGTCCGAGGGTGGCGACGATCTTGGTACGGCGCTGACGCCTCATTTCGGCCGCCCCGCGGAGAAGGGCAGCGGCAGCGAGGAGCCCGATCGCGCCGTGGGCGGCGCCGTCATCGCAGGCGTGTTGGGCTCCGGATTCGAATCGGTGAGCTGCACCGTCCACGATTGCTGCTCGCCGGTGTCGACTTCGAAGAAGCCCGTGCGATCAAATCCGCGCGCCAGGCAATTGTCGGTGCCGCGGATGGTGAATTCCTTGTCGCGCGTGCACATGTAGGCCTGCCCCGACCATTCGCCGCCGCGGTCGTAGTCGACCGCATAGATATAGTAATAACGCGCGACCAGAGCGCCGCGCAGCAGGGTCTCACAACTGCGCGATGAAATGTTCCACCAGCCTTCGGTGGTCCAGCCGTCCTTGTCCTTGTAGCCGACGGCGACCCCGACACGGCTGACGGTGTTGTTGCACAGGCGAAAGTCGGCCTTCGCCGAACCCGTCACGGCCACCAGCGCGGCAGCCGCGAGGGCGCAGCGCAGGCCGGCGGGGGAAACGGCTGTTGGCCCGGCCCATGCGCGCGGCGACTTTCTGGTCAACGTGTGGTGGCCCATCTCCAGAGCGCGAGATTTCTGTGATGCGTCAAGGTCTGTCAACGAGGATCGCACGGAAATCGTTGACATTCGTGTAGGTGGGACCCGGCCTCAGCAGATCGCCGAGGCGGGAGAAAAACCCCGTGGAATCGTTGTTGGCGAGAAAGGCGGCGGGATCGAGGCCAAGCCGGCGGGCGCGTGCCGCCGTGGTTCCGTCCGCGAAGGCGCCGGCCGGGTCGTCGGGCCGGCCGCCGCCGCCGTCGGTTCCGTCGGTGTCGGCAGCAAGGACGGCAAGGCCGGCCGTTCCCTCGAGCGCCAGGGCGGCCGCCAGCGCATATTCCTGGTTCGGTCCGCCGCGTCCGCTGCCGCGCAGCGTCACGGTCAATTCGCCGCCCGAGAGCAGTGCGGCGCGGCGGCCCTCGCGTTGCACCGCCCGCGCCATGCGCACGTGCTCGTCCGCCACCGCGCGCGCCTCGCCCTCGAGGCGGTCGCCAAGCACGATGCAGGCGTAGCCGGCCGCTTCGGCCGCGCGCCGCGCCGCCGCCAGTGCGTCGGCGGGGCGGGCGACGAGGCGGAATTCGCTGCGTGCGAGGGCCGGGTCGCCGGGCGTGGGCGCTTCGTTCGCCGGGTCGGAGAGCGCGCGCGCCACCGAATCGGGCAGGGCGAGCCGATGCCGCTCGACGATCCCGCGCGCCTGCGCGAGCGTGGACGGATCGGGCACGGTCGGCCCCGAACCGATGATCGCCGGGTCGTCGCCCGGCACATCGGAAATGGCGAGGGTGAGCACGCGCGCCGGAGCCGCGCGCCGCGCCAGTCGCCCGCCCTTGATGCGCGAGAGATGCTTGCGCACCGTGTTGATCTCGTCGATCGAGGCGCCGGAGCGCAGAAGCGCGCGAGTCACGGCTTGCTTGTCGGCCAGCGTCAGGCCGTCCGCGGGCGCGATCCAGTTGGCGGAGGCCCCGCCCGAGACCAGCACGAGCACGAGGTCGTCGGCGCCCGCCCGATCGGCGAGCGCGAGCGCCTTCGCGGCGGCCGTGACGCTCGCCTCGTCCGGCACCGGATGGCCGGCCTCGATCAGTTCGATCCGCCGCGCCGGCCGGCCGTAGCCGTGGCGCGTGACCGAAAGCCCGGCGATCCGCGCCGGCGGCAGCGCGAGATGGTCGAGGTAGTGCCGTTCGGCCGTCTCCGTCATCGAACCCGCTGCCTTGCCGGCGGCGAGCAGGATGAGGCTCCCGCGCGCCTCTAAATCGGGCAGGTGGGCCGGCAGGCAGGTGCGCGGATGCGCGGCCGCCACCGCCGTCTCGAACAATTGCACCAGGAGATCGCGCTGCTCGGTCATGGTGATTTCGGCTGGAATTCCCGTTCGGCCCGCTATCCAAGATGACGGTCCCGGCTATAATGCGCAAAACAAGAATTCATCGGGGAGGGACACGCATTCGCACGGCCGTGCCGCCGTCGAGCGAATTTCCGCTTCGGACCATCTGATCGCGCGCCCGCGCCGCACATGGCGGCCGGTCCGCGCCAACAAGAATGCCGGAAAAATCCGGCGTCGAGAAACCGTTTGCCCACGGAGGAACGCATGACGACGGTCGCGTTGACGATCAACGGCAAAGCGGTCGGCGTAGAGGCCGAGCTCGATACGCCGCTGCTTTGGGTGGTGCGAGAGCATCTCAAGCTGACAGGCACCAAGTACGGATGCGGAGCGGGCCTGTGCGGCGCCTGCACGGTGCATGTCGACGGCAAGGCCGTGCGCTCCTGCCAGCTCTCCGTCTCGCAAGTCTCGGGCAGGAGCGTCACCACGATCGAGGGCCTGTCGCCGGACAACAGCCACCCGCTGCAGAAGGCCTGGATCGCCGAGCAGGTTCCGCAATGCGGCTACTGCCAGTCGGGCCAGATCATGCAGGCGGCCGCGCTGCTGGCGAAGTCGAAGCATCCCACGCGCGAGGAGATCGTCGCGCACATGGACGGCAACATCTGTCGCTGCGGAACCTATCCGCGCATCGTGCGCGCCATCGAGCGCGCCGCCCGGGAGGCCTGAGCCATGACGATGCATCAGAAGATGGAAGACTTGTCGGTGTCGCGCCGCGAATTCGTGGCCGCCTCCGCCGGGCTCACGTTCGCGTTCGCACTTCCCGGGTTCATGACGGCGCTGCCGGAGAGCGTCGCGGCGGCAACCGACGCCGCGCAGAAGACGATCGGCGGCTGGGTGACCATCGGCACCGACGGCACGATCACCATCGCGGCCCCGGCGGCCGAGATGGGGCAGGGCGTGTTCACGGGCGTGCCGATGATCGTCGCCGAAGAACTCGACGCCGACTGGTCGAAGGTGAAGCCCGTGTTCCCCGAGCCGAATGCCGCGCTGTACGGCAATCCGAAGCTCGGCAACATCATGTACACGGTGGCCAGCAAGTCGACCGCCGGCTACTGGGACAAGGCGCGCATGGCCGGAGCGCAGGCGCGCCGCGTGCTGATGCAGGCAGCGGCCGACAAATGGAGCGTTCCGCTCTCGGAACTCACCACCGAGTCGAGCACGGTCGTCCACGCGAAGAGCGGGCGACGCATGAGCTATGGCGAGATCGCCGGCTTCGCGCAGGTGCCGGCCGAGTTGCCGAAGCTCACCGAGGCGGATCTGAAGAAGCCTGCCGACTACCGGATCATCGGCACCAACAAGGAGCGGCTCGATGTGCCGCTCAAGGTCAACGGCAGCGCGCCCTACGGCATGGACGCGCAGGTGCCCGGGATGGTGTACGCGACGCTGCTGCGCTCGCCGGCCGAAGGCGCCGCGCCGAAAACGATCGACGACGCCGCGACGCTGCGCGTTCCGGGCGTCGTCAAGACGGTCAAGCTCAAGGACGCGCTCGCGATCGTCGGCAGGACGGTCGAATCCGTGTTCAAGGGCCGCGAGGCCCTGAAGGTGGAATGGACCGGGGGCGCCGTCGGCTACGACAGCGACAAGGTGATCGAGGACTATGCGACGCGGGCAAGCAACGTCAGCGAAAAGGGCCTGTTCTATCACCGCGTCGGCGATGCCGACGCCGCTTTGGCGAAAGCCGCCAGGGTGGTCACCGGCGCCTACCGGGCCGATTTCGTCTATCACGCCCAGATGGAGCCGATGAACATCACGGCGGCCGTCGACGAGGCGGGGGACGGCGCCGAGATCTGGATGGGCGCGCAGGGGCCGTCGGTCATCATCGCCACGGCCGCCGCGGTGCTGAAGACGAAGCCGGAGAAGATCCGCTTCCACCAGCAGTTCCTCGGGGGCGGCTTCGGCCGGCGCGCGACGGCCGAAATGGTGCCGTATGTGCTGGCGATCGCCCGGGACGTCAAGCAGCCGGTGAAGCTGATCTTCACCCGCGAGCAGGACGTCAAGGCGGCGAAGATGCGACCGATGACGGCGCACTACCTGCGCGCCGGCTTCGACGACAAGGGCAACCTGGTCGGCTGGAGCCATCGCCTCGCCGGTGAGGCCGTCACCGGCTACACGGCGCCGGCGCGGCTGGAAGCCGCCAAGGGCGTCGATCCGCTCACGCTGGAAGGCACCGATCACCCCTACGAGGTCGGAAACAAGTCGATCGAGTATCTGCGCGAGAACGGCGGGATCGCGCTCGCCGCCTGGCGCGGCATCGGCGCCGGCTACAACAAGTTCGTGGTCGAGTCCTTCATCGACGAGCTCGCGGCGGATCAGAAAATGGATCCGGTCGCGTTCCGGCTCAAGCTCTTGCAGAAGGACGCGCGCGCGCGCAAGGTGATCGAGACCGCGGCCGAGATGGCGAACTGGGGACGCAAGCCCGACGCCGGGCGGGCGTTCGGATTCGCCTTCGCGTATGTGGCCGACACGCCGGCGGCCGGCGTGATCGAGATCTCGCTCGATCGCGGGACCGGAAAGATCCGCGCGCACCGCTTCTGGTCGGCGGTCGATCCGGGCATCGTCGTCAATCCGAACGTCGTGCTGGCGCAGACGGAAAGCAACGTCATCTATGGTCTGAGCCAGATGCTGAAGGAGCGGATGACGCTCGCCAACGGCGAGGTCCAGCAGTCGAACTTCTCCGACTACGAGGTGATGCGGATGTCGGAAATCCCCGAGATCGAGACCCGCATCGTCAGGAGCGAGCATCGGCCGACCGGCATCGGTGAGATCGCGCTGCCGCTGATCGGCGGCGCCGTCTCCAACGCGGTGTTCGCCATGACCGGCAAGCGACTGCGGCACATGCCGTTCACGCCCGAGCGCGTGAAATCGGCGCTTGGCTGATCGCAGGCCTCTCCGGCCCGCCGCGGTTCGTCCGGACCGCGGCGGGTTTTTTGTGCCTTTTGTGGCCTGCGGATGAAGGGCGGCGGGTCGGCCCCGGCCGGCGCGCGGCTGGAAAGACCCGGCGCGCGCCACTATGTTTCGGGGGAACCGGAGGACTTCCATGGCGCTCGACGACCGAACCCGTACCGAACTCGAAGCCGCGGTGCTGCGGCGGCTCATCGACCACCTGCGCCGTCGCACCGACGTGCAGAACATCGACCTGATGAATCTCGCCGGGTTCTGCCGCAACTGCCTCGCCAACTGGATGAAGGAGGCCGCGGACCGGCAGGGCGTCGCGATGACCAAGGAGGAGAGCCGCGAGGCGATCTACGGCATGCCGTACGAGGAGTGGAAGGCCAAGTATCAGCGCGAGGCGACGAAGGAGCAGCAGGCGGCGTTCGAAAAGACGATGCATCGCCACTGACGCCGCGTCTGCGCGCCACTGTGGATGACGTGATTGTCGTCTTGACCTGGGCGCCGCGAATTCCGAAAGCTGCGGAAACTGATCGGCCGCGCCCGGACGTCCGGAGCGCGGCCTCGTCGTCGAACGGCCGGCCTCACGGGTTGCGCTTCCGCTGCGGACCGCGTTCCGCCGGCCCGGTTTCGACCTCTAGCGCGAGGAATGTCCCATGTCCGCTACCGTCGCCGCCGAGCAAGTGACAAGCGAAAAGGCCGCCGCCCGATTCGCCAAGGATCAGCTTCGCGCCTTCGTCGAGCGCATCGAGCGCCTCGAGGAGGAGAAGAAGGCGATCTCCGACGACATCCGCGACGTGTACGCCGAGGCCAAGGGCAACGGCTACGACGTCAAGGCGCTGCGCACCATCATCCGCCTGCGCAAGCAGGACAAGGACGAGCGCCAGGAGCAGGAAGCGATCCTCGAGACCTACATGCACGCGCTCGGAATGATCTGACCGTCGCGACGCCGCGGTCGGATCGTTCGTTGCACGAGGCTGGCGGACGCGGTCAGGCCGCGCGGTCGGCCGCCGATTGCGAATGCTGGCCGCCGGGCTCGGAGATGCCGCAGATCGCTTCGCCGGCGGCGTTCGCACCCTCCACGATCGCGATGTCGCCGACCGAGACGATTCCCACGAGCCGCTTGCTTCGGTTGAGCACAGGCAGTCGGCGCACCTTGATCTCGCTCATGTTGTGCGCGACGTTCTCGATCTCGTCGTCTTCGAAGCAATAGAGAACTTCCCGACTCATCACGTCTCCGACCTTCGTGTCGGGTCCGAGTCCCTTGGCGATCGCGCGGATCGCGATGTCGCGATCGGTCACGACGCCAACCAGGCGGTCGCCGTCGGCGACGGGCAGGACGCCGGCGTCGATGTCCGCCATGATGCGCGCGGCCTCCTGGATGCTCTGGCTCGGCTTCATGAGTTGCACGTCCGGCGTCATTGCATCGCTGATCTTCATCGAACGTCTCCCTGGTTGATGGTGTTCGAAGGCCTTGCTGCGTGCGGACGAAAACGTCGTGCCGCGGAATCCGTCGCCCGAGCCCGCCGCCCTGCGGGCTGCCTCGGCCCCGATTCGCCGGTCAGGTCGCCGGCCGGCTCGTGCGTGTAGCCTGCACAATCCGCGTGTCGATCGCGCCGTCCGGCCTTCACGTTGGGTGATCGCGGTCCGACGAAACGGGAATCGCGTTTGCAGGACAACGTGGCCCTCCGTACGCGGTTCCGGATGCCGGCGGGAAACATTTTCGCCCCTTGGCGGCGGACGCCGAAGGGCGCGGCCGGATGCGCCCTGAGCGTGCCGCGCCCGGCGCGGGATGCTTCCGCACGCGCCGCGTGCGTTCTGCCCGGTGCCGGACCTTCGCGCACGGATGCGGCGTTCTGCCAAACGGCGTCCGTCCGGCGCCCGCCAGTGCGGAGATATCCATGGGGAGACCGGTCGCAGTGGTCCCCGCGCTCGCGGGTCTCGTCGCGCTCGGTTCCGCCGCCTTCGCCCACGATTCCTGGATCAGCCGCGGCGGTTACCGCAATTCCGTCGGCGAATGGTGCTGCGGTGAGCACGATTGCCAGTCGCCCACGCAGGTCCGGACGACGGCGCGCGGCTGGGTCGTCGACGGCCATGAGTTCGTTCCCTACGACGAGGCCATGCCCAGTCCCGACGGAAAGGTGTGGATCTGCCGCCGCCCGGACCGCACGCGCCGATGCGTCTTCGGGCCGCCGCCCGGTTCGTGACGGCGGCGGCGCGGATGCGCTCTATCGGCGCTTCGGCGATCGCCGCGGCGAGAGCGAGCGCCGCAGGGCGATCTTCAGGTCGGTCGGCCGTCCGTGCTTCTTCAGCAGATCGCGGAAGGCCTCGTCGGCGAGTTCCTGGAACTGCTTCATGCTGTCGTGCGCCAGGAGATCGAGCGCCTGCCAGGTCTCCGGATCGAAGGCCACGAGCTTGCGGTGCGGCGCGGATTCGTCGTCGTCGCGCGGCGCCGCAGGCTGCCTCCGAGTCCGCCCGGCTCGCATGGAAGGCGCTCGCGTGGGCGTCGCTCGTTTTCGTGCCATGGCGCAATCCTGGATCCCACCGCTGCCCGCGCCAGCCTACTGCGCGCGCCACGGCTTCGTTAAGGGGATCGGACTACTGCAGGGACGCGGTGCGGTTGGAGAAGCTGACCGTCGAGAGGAAGACCACTGCCTCCCCGCTGAACCGGTCGGTCGTCATCCCGAGGCTCGGGTCCAGGGAGAAGGTCATCCGCACCGACATGGTGGGCTTGGCCATCAGGGGCTCGAGCGAACGGTAGTTGGGCGAGCCCCACAGCGTGGTCGTCAGGAAGCTTTGCACGCCGGGCGTCGTCAGGACGGCGCGCAGCCACGGGTCGTCGTAGTGCTGGCCGGCCCGCACCGGCTCGATCGAGGCCGACTGCGGCGACGGATCGCCCGGCATCCGCTTGATCACGGTCGACGTCGCGGCCGCCGGCAGGGTCATCCCCATGGGGCGTGCGGGATGGGACGCGACCGCCGTTTCGGACGGGTTCGCGTAGGCGAGGGCAAGCGTGCCTTCCGCAAGGGAGCCGATGCTGCCGGTCGCCTCGGGCTCGTCCGGGCGGCCGACCGCGGTCATGGCGGAGGCCGCCTTCACGCGCTCCTGCGGCGAGAGCGCGCGATCGGGCAGCGCCGGCACCCCGCGCCAGAACCCGCGCGCGGCGATCACGTCGTTGGACGAGGGTGCCGCCGCGCGCTGCCCCGGCTTCTCCTCGGAATGCGACAGGCTCACCGGGCGGCTCGGGCCGACCGAGGCCACTTCGTAGGTGGCAGGCCGCGCCGTCGGGACGGGGGTCGGGCTCTTGGCCGCCCGTTTCGTTTCCGTCGCTCGCGCGGCGTTCGCCTTCGGCGCCGACGTGCTGCTTTCCTCGGCGTCGCCTTCTTCGTCGGCGTCCTTGCCGAAGCTGAACAGGGCGGCCAGCAGGCTCGGCTTGTGGCTGCCGGTGTCGCCCGCGCTCGAGGATTCGGACGAACTGCCCCGCTTGCGGATGTCGGCAAGGGCAAGCGAATAGCCCGAAAGCGGGCGGCCGTCGGCCGGCAGATAGGCCGTGCGTCCGTCGGGGAAGACGCGCACCAGCTGCTCGCGCGTCATGCGTGGCCAGTAGCGGACGCTGCCGGTGTCGAGATGCACGAACGGCGATCCCGACGTCGGATAGTAACCGACCCCCCCGCGCTGCAGCCGCAGCCCGGCGATGCGGATCTGCTCGAGCGGGACGCCCGGAATGTAGAAATCCATCGCCTTGCCGAGCATGTGCTGGCTGAAGCGCGCCACGCCGCCGCTGCGCCGCCGCAGCATGGCGTTGGTCTGCGGCGAGCGATAGCCGCACACGATGTCGATCGGATTCTTGGTGTCGAACTCGTGCCAAACCTCCCACACCAGGTCGATCAGGTGCGGGTCCATGTTGGTTTCCTGCTGCTTGCGCCAGTCGCGCAGGAACCAGTTCAGCTTCTTCAGCGCCGCCTCGTCGTAGCGGCCGTTGCGCTTGTAGGTGATCGTGATGTCTTCGTTCGTGTGCAGGTGATGCATCGAGATCGTACGCGTCTCGCCGTCGGCGACCGCATCCTGCAACGACTCGCAGCTCACGAAGAGCAGAAGCGCGATGAGGCTGACGCACCGTCCCGCGCGCACCGGGCCGGACGGTGACAGACTGTTGCGCGCGTTGTCGAATTGCACGTGCGATCTCGCCTCAAAGACGAACGTTCTGCTTTGCTGCACGGCCTGATGCCGTGGGCAAGACGGGCTTAACGCAGTCTTCTTGGGATCGGTTAACGCGCTGTTAGCGTCCCCGTCCCCCACCAAGATCGTAAGGCCTAACAATGGAGTATGGCAAAAAAGTGCCGCCGGGGTCACCGGCGGCCCTGAATTGCGAACGGCTGGAAGGGATTAGCCCCGACCGGGGCGCCTCTTCAGCGGAACAGGCCGAAGAAGAAGTCCCCAGCGGAATTGACCCGGCGGCTCACCATCGGCAAGGGCGTGCGCATCACCACGGGCCGGTTGCTGGCCTCCCGTCGCTCGACCGGGATGTCGGCAACGCGATGGTCCTCGTTCCGCAACGCCGCGATGACGCGCGCGTCGCGCCCGTAGATATCCTCGCGGATCTGCAGCTTGCCGGCGTCGTCCACGAACGCCGTCTGGTAGGTGAGGTGGACCGGAATGGGCGTGCGAAGATTGATGTTCTGCTCTTCGCTGCCGTACATCCGGTGCAGCCGCTCGGCCGTGTAGCCGTCCTTCGGATTGGCGATCGACAGCAGGACCTCGCCGTACTTGAGCGGGTCCTGCACCCGCATGCAGCCGTGGCTATATGCGCGCTTCTCCTTGGCGAACAGGTACTTGTCCGGCGTGTCGTGCTGATAGACCAGGAACTTGTTGGGGAAGTTGAAACGGATGCGGCCGAGGGCGTTGCGGTCGCCGGGCGGCTGGTAGATGTGGATCGTGCCGTCGCGGTTCTGCACCACCTTGAGGCCGATGCGGTCGAGCGCGTCCGGGTCCTGCTGCAGCGCCGGCAGATATTCGTTCTGCACGATCGACGGCGGCACGTTCCAGGTCGGATTGACCGTGATGTATTTCATCGTTTCGCTGAGCAGCGGCGTCGGCTTCGTCGGCTTGCCGATGACGATCTTCGTGGTCCACACGGTCTTGCCGTTGTCGACCACCCTCAGGGTGTAGTCCGGCAGATTGACCATCACGTAAGCCTTGCCGAGATCGCGCGGCATCCAGCGCCAACGTTCCATGTTGGCGACAATGATGTCGGCCACGTGGTCGCGGCGCGGTCCGTTGAGCGCCGCAATGGTCGAGGAATTGAGATTGCCGGTCGGCGTCAGGTCGTGCTCGCGCTGGAATTTCTTGATCGCCGCGGCGAGCACCTTGTCGTAGGTCGTGTTGCTCGAATCGCCGGCGAGGCCGAGGCGTTCGCGCAGCAGCGGCACGCGCTCGTCATGCATGCCGACCTTCAGGAGCGGGCCGTGGCCGATGCGCACCGCACCGCTGTCGCCGTCGTGGGCGCGGATCTCGGCCAGTTTCGCCTTCAGCGCCTTGAAGCCGGGCTGGGGCGGATTGTAGCCGTCGAGCGCCTCGGCGATGTTCGTCGCGCTCGCCATGTTGGCGAGGATTCCGGCCGGATCCGGCGCCTGCAGGTCATAGAAGATGTCGGCGCTGATGCGACTGTAGTGGACCTGCCCGATCTGCGCGTGACGCGCGTAGGTCAACACCGATCCGGTCAGCTTGAGCTCGGCGTCCGCGAGCACATCCGGGCTCGTGGCGGACTTGAAGTCGGGTGTCGGATAGTCTGCAGGGTCGAGGCCCACGGCATCGACGCCCTTGAGGTAGGCGATCGCCGCGGTGGCGCGCGGCGACTGCGCCCCTTTCTCGACCCACAGCGGCGCATACCCGCGCTCGCGGTAGAACGTTTCGACGGCGGCCCGCTCGTTCTTGCGCGGGAAGAGCCGCTCGATGCGTCCCGACAGGATGTCGTGCAGTCGTTCGGCGACTGCCCGGTCCTCCGGCGCCAGGTTGGCGGCGATCTCCGACTTGGGCTGATCTTTCGGCTGCTCCGCCGTCTGCGCCTTCGGCTGGTCCTTGGGCTCTTCCCTGGCGGCCGCCGGCGTTTCGGTCGCTGCCGGCGAGGACGGCGCGGCGGCCTGGACCGGAGCCGCCGGGGCGGGCGCGGCGGCCGGAGCATTGGCCGTGACGGGCGCCGCAGCCGGCGCGTTCGTAGCCGGCGGCGTGGTTGTTGACGTTACGTCATCCTTGGTTGCGCTTGTTTGCGTGTCGGGGACGGCCTTGGCGGGCGCGCCGCCGATGTCGGCAGCGCTGGGCGGCGGAACGTTGGCGGGTTCGGGCATCGGAACGGCCGCCTCAATCGCCTGCTCGGTATCAGGGCCGGCCTTTGCCGCACCCGCGGCCGTCACCAGGACGAGAACCATGGCTGTTGAAGCCAGCATGCGTTCGAAACGGAGTCCCCGCATTGACCTTTCCTCTCTCACCTGGCGACAGCGCCGTGGGGAAAATGATTTGTCGCGTGAGTGCTCGATCCGGTTCACGGCGTACGCGTCACACCATTTTCTGTTTCGACCCCGTCGATTTTTCGACCTCTCGATATTTAACGTACGGCGGCATTTGGGCGATTAACCTTTATCACCGATCACGTGATTTTGTCGCGGTGTCACCCGTCCGCCACGTCTTCCGCCATGTCTTCGTGTCGCAAACCTTCGGCCCTTGCCATGAGTCCGAGACTCTCGAGCTTGCGGTAGAGTGTGGAGCGCCCGATCCGCAGTCGCCTCGCCGCTTCCGACATGCGATTGCGATAGTGACCGACGGTAAACCGGATGATCTCCGCCTCGATCTGGTCGAGCGGACGAATTTCGCCATCGGGCCCGAAAAGCGGCAGCAGCCCGCCGCGCGTCGCGTGGCGAGCGTCAGCGGACAGACCGGGAACGAGTCCTGCCGCGGCGCCCTCGTCGAGCATCAGCGGAAGTTCGTGCCGCGGCGGCGCGTCCTCGGCATCCCGGGAGGCCTGGGCGGCGAGTTGCGGCAGCGCGTCGAGGCCGATCTCTTCGCCTTCGGTCAGCGCCACCGCGCGGAAGATCGTGTTCTCGAGCTGGCGCACGTTCCCCGGCCAGGGGCAGCGGATCAGCCGGTCGAGCGCCGTCGGGGCGACCGCGCGGATGCATTTGCCGTCTTCGGCGGCAAAACGCGCCACGAAATGGCGAACGAGGTCGGGAATGTCCTCCGGGCGCTCGCGCAGCGGCGGAATCGAGATGGGAAAGACATGAAGCCGATAGTAGAGGTCTTCGCGAAAGCGGCCGGCCCGCACCTGCGTGAGCAGGCTGTGCTCGCCGGCCGCGATGACGCGGACATCGAGGTGGACGGGCCGGCGCGCGGCCGCAGGCGTCACTTCGCCGCGTTCGATCAGGCGAAGGAGCTCGGCTTGTGCGGCCTGCGCCAGGCAGGCGACGCCATCGAGAAACACCGTGCCGCCGTCGGCCTCCGCGAGGCGATCGACGAGCCGCTCGACGCCGTCGCGGTCCGGCCGCCCGAAAGGACGAGACTCGAGGTCGGCGGACCTGCCGCAACGAACCGTAACGAACGGGCCGGACCGGCGCTCGCCGGAGCCGTGGATGGCGCGCGCAAGCAGTTCCTTGCCGACCCCGGTCTCGCCCTCGATGAGCACCGGCAGCGCCGAGGCGGCGGCCTTGCGGGCGGTGCGGAGCGCGACCCGCATCTGCGCGTTGCGGCTTACGATGTCGTGGATTGTCAGCGTTCCGGCGCGGCCGCGCGCGAGACGCGCCAGTTCGTCCTTGAGCGCCCGCGCCGCCAGCGCGTTGCGCAGAGACACCTGCAGGCGCTCGACGCCGACCGGCTTGACGATGAAATCGGTGGCTCCCGCACGTATGGCCGACATCACGTTGTCGATGCCGCTCGCGGCGCACGCGACGACCACCGGCAGGTCGAGCCCGGCGGCGCGGATCTTCGCCAGCACGCCGAGCCCGTCGAGATCCGGCATGACCAGATCGAGCACGACGCAGTCGAACGCCGGTGCGTCTTCGCCCGTGAGGAGCGACACCGCCTGGTCGCCGCCGGCCGCGACCGCGGCCTCGTAGCCGAGCTGGTCGAGGGTCGATGCGAGCAGCCGTCGCTGGACGGGGTCGTCGTCGACGATCAGGACGCGCTCACGCATGCGGATTCCGATGCAACAGACACAGAGGCCATGTGTCGAATCGGGGCACTGTCGCCGATGGGGCTTAATGGCGTGTTAAGCTTTGCAGGCGGCGCCCGCTGCCTCCCGTCTGGCCCGCCGGCCGGCCGGAGCGTCCGCGTCCGCCAGGCATGAGACGATCCGACGGTTGATTGTCTGACGGGCGAGACCATATTCGGCTTTCGGCTACCCGCCTGCGGCCATGCGATCGCCACACGCTGCGGCTGCGATGGGCGTCGGCGGTGCCGTCCGGCGATCCGCAAGCGGAAAGACCCCTGCATGCCCCCTCGCTCTTCCCAGACCGCCGTCCGTTCCACCCCGAGAGGCCGCAAGAGCAAGAATTCCATCGCGAGGCCGCCCAAGGTCGCGGCCCTCAAGAAGAAGCCGTCCAATCAGCGGGCGGGCGCCAGGCCGGCCGGCGACCTCGGCGCGCTGCCCCAGTGGAATCTGGGCGACCTCTACGCCGGGATCGATGCCCCCGAGGTGAAGCGCGACCTCGAGCGGGCGGACGGCGAATGCCTCGCCTTCGAGGACACCTACAAGGGCAAGCTCGCCCAGCTCGCGGGCGGGCCCGACGCCGGCCCGGCGCTTGCCGAGGCGATCCGGCGCTACGAGGCGATCGACGACCTGATCGGCCGGCTCGCCTCGTTCGCGTCGCTTTGCTACGCCGGCGACACCACCAGCCCGGCGGTGGCGAAATTCTACGGAGACGTGCAGGAGCGCATCACGGCGGCCTCTTCGCATCTCCTCTTCTTCACGCTCGAGCTCAATCGCCTCGATGACGCGCTGCTCGACGCCGCCATGGCCGACCCGGCGCTCGCGCATTATCGGCCGTGGATCGAGGACATCCGCAAGGAAAAGCCCTACCAGCTCGAGGACCGGGTCGAGCAGCTCTTTCACGAAAAGTCGATGACCGGCTACAGCGCCTGGAATCGCCTGTTCGACGAGACGATCGCGGGACTGCGCTTCAACGTCGCCGGGCGCGAGCTCACGATCGAGCCGACGCTGAACCTGCTGCAAGATGCGAGCGAGCAGAAACGCCGCGCCGCCGCCGAGGCGCTCGCCCGCACGTTCAAGGCGAACCTGCGCATCTTCACGCTGATCACCAACACGCTCGCGAAGGACAAGGAGATCTCGGATCGCTGGCGCGGCTTCGCCGACATCGCCGACGCCCGCCACCTGTCGAACCGCGTCGAGCGCGAGGTGGTGGAGGCGCTCGTCTCCGCGGTGCGCGCCGCCTATCCGCGGCTGTCGCATCGCTACTACGCGCTCAAGGCGAAGTGGTTCGGCAAGAAACGGCTGCCGCACTGGGACCGCAACGCACCGTTGCCGCAGGTGCCGACGCGCACGATCGACTGGCGCGAGGCGAGGCAAACGGTGCTCGCCGCCTACGGGGCGTTCTCGCCCCGCATGGCCTCGATCGCCGAGCGTTTCTTCGACGAGCGCTGGATCGACGCGCCGGTGCGTCCCGGCAAGGCGCCGGGGGCCTTCGCGCATCCGACCGTGCCGTCGGCTCACCCCTACGTGCTGCTCAACTATCAGGGCCGCCCGCGCGACGTGATGACGCTCGCGCACGAGCTCGGCCATGGCGTGCACCAGGTGCTCGCCGCGAAGAACGGGCCGCTGATGGCGCCGACGCCGCTGACGCTCGCGGAGACCGCGAGCGTGTTCGGCGAGATGCTCACGTTCCAGCGCCTGCGCGCCGCGACCGACGACCGCCGCGAGCGCAGGGCGATGCTCGCCGCCAAGGTCGAGGACATGATCAACACGGTCGCGCGCCAGATCGCCTTCTACACGTTCGAGCGCATGGTCCACACCGAACGGCGCAACGGCGAGCTGACGTCGGAGCGCATCGGCGAGATCTGGCGCGAGGTGCAGGCCGAGAGCCTCGGCCCCGCGATCGAGCTCAAGCCGGGCTACGAGACGTTCTGGACCTACATTCCGCATTTCATCCACTCGCCGTTCTACGTCTATGCCTACGCGTTCGGCGATTGCCTAGTGAACTCGCTCTACGCCGTCTACGAGAAGGCGCACGAAGGTTTCGCCGATCGCTACCTCGAGATGCTCGCGGCCGGTGGAACCAAGCACCATTCCGAATTGTTGAAACCTTTCGGGCTGGACGCGCGCGACCCGGCCTTCTGGCAGGGCGGCCTGTCGGTGATCGAGCGCATGATCGGGGAGCTCGAGGCCCTCGACCGGAAGGCGAAGGACTGATGGCGGAACGCGACGGTCGCGAACGGGACGCGGAGGCCAATCGCTTCTCGGCGCGCGCGGCGCGTTACGCCCGGGTGGGCGCCAACGTCGGCGGGGTGGCGGCGAAGATCGCGGCGACGCGTCTGTTCGGCCTCGGCCTCGACCGCGCGAAGAACGCGGCCGAACTCGCCGCCGCGCTCGGCGGCCTCAAGGGCCCGATCATGAAGGTCGCCCAGTTGATGGCGACCATTCCGGAGGCGGTGCCTCCCGAATATGCCTCCGAGCTGATGAAGCTGCAGAGCGAGGCGCCGCCGATGGGCTGGGCCTTCGTGAAGCGGCGCATGACGGCGGAGCTCGGCCCCGACTGGCAAGCGAAATTCGCGAACTTCGAGCATCATCCGGCCGCGGCGGCGTCCCTCGGCCAGGTGCATCGCGCGCGTTCGCGCGAGGGCGCCGAGCTTGCCTGCAAGCTGCAGTATCCCGACATGCAGTCGGCGGTCGAAGCCGACCTGCAGCAGCTCGAGTGGCTGCTGGCGCTGCACCGGCGCATGGATCCGGCGATCGACACGAGCGAGATCGCCAAGGAGATCGGCGCGCGCGTGCGCGAGGAGCTCGACTACGTGCGCGAGGCCAAGCACGTCGCGCTCTATCGCGCCATGCTGGCCGAGGTGGCGCAGGTGCGCGTGCCGGCGGTCTGGCCGGAACTCTCCACCCGGCGCCTGCTCACGCTCGACTGGCTCGAGGGCAAGCGGCTTCTCGCCTTCAAGAACGAGGATCTGGAGATCCGCAACCGCCTGGCCGTCGCCATGTTCAAGGCGTGGTGGCATCCCTTCAGCCACTACGGCGTGATCCACGGCGATCCGCATCTCGGCAACTACACGGTGTTCGCCGCCGCCGGCGAGCCGCAAGGGATCAATCTGCTCGACTACGGCTGCATCCGCATCTTCCCGCCGAAGTTCGTGGGCGGCGTCGTCGATCTCTACCACGGGCTGCTCAAGGGCGACGACGACCTCGTCGTCCACGCGTACGAGACGTGGGGATTCAAGCGGCTCAACCGGGAATTGATCGACGCGCTCAATATCTGGGCACGGTTCATCTATGGACCGCTGCTCACCGACCGCGTCCGCTCGATCGCCGAGGGGGTCAAGCCGTCCGAATACGGCCGCCGCCAGGCCTTCGAGGTGCATCGCGCCTTGAAGGAGAAGGGGCCGGTGACCGTGCCACGCGAGTTCGTGTTCATGGATCGCGCCGCCATCGGGCTCGGCGGGGTTTTTCTCCACCTGGCGGCGCAGCTCAACTTCTACCGGCTGTTCAACGAGGCGATCGAGAACTTCTCGGTCACGCGCGTCGCCGAGCGACAGAAGGCCGCGCTCGCCGGCGCCGGTCTGACCGAGGGTCACGGGCAGGCGTGGCACGCCTGAGCCGCGCGGCGGCGCGTTTGGCGCCGTTGCTCTCCCCTGGCAATTGCGCTAAGCCCCGGTGTCCGGGGCGCACGATCCGGCGAAGCGCCAGCGCTTCGCCGCCACGACCATGCGCCCTGGCGCCGGAGCGCGGTCCCTGTCGCGGCCAGTCCACGTCTGCCGAGCGCGTTCCCGAAAGCTGTCAATGAGGCGGAGATACGAAATGGCCGATCACGGCGAGGTCGAGTACGCGACCGCAACCGGCAACGACTATGCCGAGCACGAACACACGTACGAGATGTTCCTGAAGCTGGTGAAGTGGGGTCTGGCCAGCGTCACGGTGATCCTCATTCTGATGGCTTATTTCCTCGTCTGAGACATTCGCGGCGCGGGCCGTCGCGCAGCGAGAGCCCCGTCCGCATCGACGGGCCTCCGTGGGAGATGTCATGAAGATCGCGATTGCCGCCGAAGATTCGGGGGAGCCGCGCGTCGCCGCCACTCCCGAAACCGTCAAGAAGATGAAAGCGCTCGGCGCCGAGGTCGCGGTCGAGCCGGGCGCCGGCACGAAGTCCGGCATTCTCGACGACGATTTCGCCGCGGCGGGCGCGAGCATCGCCGCCGACGCGGTCGAAGGCGCCGACGTCGTCCTCAAGGTTCGCCGCCCGAGCGGGAGTGAGCTCGCGCGCTACAGTAGGGGGGCGCTCGTCATCGCCATCATGGATCCCTACGGCAACGAGGCCGCGCTCGCCGAGATGGCGAAGAGCGGCGTCGTCGCCTTCGCGATGGAACTGATGCCGCGCATCAGCCGCGCGCAGACCATGGACGTGCTTTCGAGCCAGGCGAACCTCGCCGGCTATCGCGCCGTGATCGACGCCGCGTCCGAATACGGCCGCGCCCTGCCGATGATGATGACGGCGGCCGGCACGGTTCCGGCGGCGAAGGTGTTCGTCATGGGGGCCGGCGTCGCCGGCCTGCAGGCGATCGCCACCGCCCGCCGCCTCGGCGCCATCGTGACGGCGACCGACGTTCGCCCCGCCGCCAAGGAGCAGGTCGAGAGCCTGGGCGCGAAGTTCATCGCGGTCGAGGACGAGGAGTTCAAGCAGGCCGAGACCGCCGCCGGCTACGCCAAGGAGATGTCCCGGGAGTATCAGGCCAAGCAGGCGGCGCTCGTCGCCGAGCACATCAGGAAGCAGGACATCGTCATCACCACGGCGCTCATTCCGGGGCGGCCGGCGCCGAAGCTGATCTCGGCCGAGATGGTGCGCTCGATGCGGCCTGGCTCCATCGTGGTCGACCTGGCGGTCGAGCGCGGCGGCAACTGCGAACTGGCGCGGCCCGGTGAGGTCGCCGAGGTCGGCGGGGTGAAGATCGTCGGCCATCTCAACGTGCCGGGCCGGCTCGCCGCCACCGCGTCGAGCCTCTACGCCAAGAACCTCTCCGCGTTCCTCGAGATCCTGGTCGACAAGGCCAAGAAGTCGCTGGCGGTCAATTGGGACGACGAGATCGTCAAAGCGACCGTGCTCACCCGCGACGGCGCGGTCGTGCATCCGAACTTCAAGCCCAAGACCGCGGCCTGAAAGGGGATTCCCCGATGCTCACAACGATGTCGGACACGGCTTTCGAGCCCGCGCGGCACTTCGGGCAGGCACTGGTGCAACTGGCGCAGGCCGGCCACGCCGACACGGCGGCGGCCGCGGCCGGCGCCGCCGCGCACGCGGCGACCGGCGGAGTGATCGATCCGTTCGTCTTCCGCTTCTCGATCTTCGTGCTGGCGGTGTTCGTCGGCTACTACGTGGTGTGGTCGGTGACGCCGGCGCTGCACACGCCGTTGATGTCGGTGACGAACGCGATCTCCTCGGTGATCGCCGTCGGCGCGCTGCTCGCGGTCGGAGTGAGCCTGCTCGGGGGCGACAGCGGGCCGGTGTGGGCGCGCGCGCTCGGCTTCGTCGCGCTGATCCTCGCCTCCGTCAACATCTTCGGCGGCTTCCTCGTCACCCAGCGCATGCTCGGCATGTACAAGCGCAAGAAATGAGGAGCCGCCGATGAGCGCCAATCTCGCCGCGCTGCTCTATCTCCTGTCCGGGGTGCTGTTCATCCTGGCGCTGCGCGGCCTTTCCAATCCGGAGACCAGCCGGCAGGGCAACCTGTTCGGCATGACCGGCATGGGCATCGCGGTGGTGACGACGCTCGCCTCGCATCCGCCGGCGGGCTTCGGCGCCTGGGTGCTGGTGGTGCTCGGGCTCGCGCTCGGCGGCGGCGTCGGCGCGGTGATCGCCCGGCGCGTGCCGATGACGGCGATGCCGCAGCTCGTCGCCGCGTTCCACTCGCTCGTCGGCATGGCGGCGGTGCTGGTGGCGGCGGGCGCGCTCTATGCGCCGAGCGCCTTCGGCATCGGCGCGGTCGGCGCCATTCACGGGGCGAGCCTCGTCGAGATGTCGATCGGCCTCGCCATCGGCGCCGTCACCTTCACGGGGTCGGTGATCGCCTTTCTCAAGCTCGACGGCCGCATGTCGGGCGCGCCGATCATGCTTCCGGCGCGCCACGTCATCAACGTGGCGCTCGCCGCGTTCCTGATCTTTCTGATCGTCTGGTTCGTGCGCAGCGAGAGCCACGGCGCGTTCTGGCTGCTCGCGCTCGTCTCCTTCCTGCTCGGCGTGCTCATCATCATTCCGATCGGCGGCGCCGACATGCCGGTCGTCATTTCGATGCTCAATTCCTATTCGGGATGGGCGGCGGGCGGCATCGGCTTCACCCTCGGCAACACGGCGCTCATCATCACCGGGGCGCTCGTCGGCTCCTCGGGCGCGATCCTGTCCTACATCATGTGCAAGGGGATGAACCGCAGCTTCGTCTCGGTGATCCTCGGCGGTTTCGGCGGCGAGGTCGCGGGGCCGGCCGGCGGCGGCGAGAAGCGGCCGGTGAAGCAGGGCTCGGCGGAGGACGCCGCCTTCATCATGAAGAACGCCGGCAAGGTCATCATCGTGCCGGGCTACGGCATGGCTGTGAGCCAGGCGCAGCACGCGCTGCGCGAGATGGCCGACAAGCTCAAGCACGAGGGCGTCGAGGTCAAATACGCCATCCACCCGGTCGCCGGCCGCATGCCCGGCCACATGAACGTGCTGCTCGCCGAAGCGAACGTGCCTTATGACGAGGTGTTCGAGCTCGAGGACATCAACTCGGAATTCGCGCAGGCCGACGTCGCCTTCGTGATCGGCGCGAACGACGTCACCAACCCGGCCGCCAAGGAGGATCCGTCGTCGCCGATCTACGGCATGCCGGTGCTCGAAGTGTGGAAGGCCGGCACCGTGATGTTCTCCAAGCGCTCGCTCTCCTCCGGCTACGCCGGCATCGACAACACGCTGTTCTATCGCGACAACACGATGATGCTGTTCGGCGACGCCAAGAAGATGACCGAGGAGATCGTCAAGGCGCTGGGGTGAGGCACTGACCCGGGCCCCGGCCCTGTGGCGCGGCACTCCGCGCCGCCCGTTTCCCGGGCCCCGCAGCGCCGAGCGGAGCGCGTCGGATCGTGCGGCCTCGGGCGCAATCGTCCGGCGCAACGCCTGCGCCGAGGTTGAAGCATGACGACCCTGAAATGGATCGTGCTGATCGCGGGCGGCTGCTATCTGGGCGCCGCGCTCCTGCTCTACGTCGTCCAGCGCTCGCTGATCTATCTGCCGGAGACCGTGCGCACACCGCCGGCCGCGGCGGGCTTCGCGGCCGCGCAGGAGGTCCTGCTCGACACATCCGACGGCGAGCGCGTGATCGCCTGGCACGTGCCGCCGCGCGACGACAAGCCGGTGATCCTCTACTTTCACGGCAACGGCGGGTCGCTGCGCTTCCGCGTCGCGCGCTTCCGCACGCTGGTCGCCGACGGCACCGGCCTTCTCGCGTTGTCGTACCGCGGCTACGGCGGATCGAGCGGCCGCCCGAGCGAGGCCGGCCTTCTGCGCGACGCCGCGGCGGCCTATGCGTACGCGACGGCGCGCTATCCGGTCGATCTCCTGGTGGTGTGGGGCGAGTCGCTCGGCAGCGGCGTCGCGGTGGCGCTCGCGGCCGAACAGCCGGTCGCGAAACTCGTGCTCGAAGCGCCGTTCACCTCGATTGCGAATGTCGCCGCGCGCCACGTCCGAATCTTTCCGGTGCGCTGGCTGGTCACGGACCAGTTTCGCTCCGACGAGCGCATCGGCCGCGTGAAGGCGCCGGTCCTCGTCCTGCATGGCGCCCGCGACCGCGTCGTGCCGATCGATCTCGGCGAGCGTCTCGCTGCGCTCATCAGCGCGCCCAGGCGCTTCGTGCGCTTTCCCGACGCCTCGCATGAGGATCTCGCCGCTTTCGGAGCGCTCGACGTCGCGCGGGATTTCATCGCCGGGAAATGAGCGCGCGAACGACGCCTGCGGCTCGCGCGAAACGCCCGTGACTCGTGCCGGAATTCGTCAGAACGTGTCGTAGCTCTGTCCGAGCTGACCGCCGACGCGCGCGAAGCCGAGCTTGGCGGGCGCGAAGTCCTCGCGGATGTTGAGCGCGCGGGCGTAGGAGCCGGCCGCCTTCTGCTTGTCGCCGAGGCGCTCGTAGGCGAGGCCGCGGCTCGCCCAGGCCTGCAGGTTCTGCGGCTCGAGCAGCACGGCGTTGTCGAGGTCGCTCGCCGCCGCCTTGAAGTCGTTGACCGCCAGATAGCTCAGGCCGCGCGCGACGAACGGCGCGGCCTGGTGCTGCGAGAGACCGATGGCGGTGGAGAAATCGTCGATCGCGAACTGGTGCTGGCGCTGGCTCTGATAGAGCAGGCCGCGGTTGTAATAGGCCTCGGCGTTGTCGGGACGGATCTGGATCGCCTTGTTGAAGTCCTCGAGCGCCTGGATGAGCTGGCTCTTCTGCCGATAGACCATGCCGCGCCCCAGATAGGCGGCCGCATACGTCGGATCGATGGAGATCGCGCGGTTGTAGTCGGCGAGCGCGAGGTCGAGCTTGCCGGTCCGGCGATAGATCAGGCCGCGGTTGGCGTAGGCCTGCGCGTAGTTCGGATCGATGCTGATCGCCTTGTTGAAGTCGGCGAGCGCCTCGTCGAAGCGTCCGGCCTCGCCCAGCACCGAGCCGCGCACGTTGTAGGCTTGCGGGTCGTTCGGATTGCGCTGAACGACGTCGGTGAGCGAGGAGATGTTGGCCGGGGAGGCGGCGTAGAGCGCGTCTTCGCTCGGGGCCACCGCCGAGGTCACGGTGGAGCAGCCGGCAAGGGCGAGGCCCGAGAGAACCAGCGCGGCCAGGGCGCACGCGCCTCGAACGCTCGATGCGGGCTGCGTCATGGCTCCCCTCAGGCCTGGTCACGGCAGCGCGGGCGCTCTGACGTGCCGGCAGCCGTTGGTCGGCTCCGCCGGCGCCCGGCGGAAATGGGCGCTTTGGCGCGGATCGCGCCTAGGCGCGGGGTCCGCGGGCGGGGCCGCGACCAGCCGCCGTGCGCGCCGCCGCCTTCGGCTTGCCGGGGATCAGACCTTCGCGCTGGGCCCGCTTGCGGGCCAGCTTGCGCGCCCGGCGGATCGCCTCCGCCTTTTCGCGCGCCTTCTTCTCCGACGGCTTCTCGTAATGTCCGCGGAGCTTCATCTCGCGGAAAATGCCCTCGCGCTGCATCTTCTTCTTCAGCGCCTTGAGGGCCTGATCGACGTTGTTGTCACGAACGAGAACCTGCACGCGTTGTTCCTCTCGATCTCTTCCGACTTGTCTCGGGCGAATTTCGCTGGGGCCGGCCGCTCGCAACCGCTGGGGTTGGCCTCGCAAGGAATGGCACGATCCCGAAAGGCGGGCGTGTAGCAGAAACCGCCGCGAAAGTCCACCTTGGCCGGCCGGCGGTCAGGCCTGCTCGTCGAAGAAAACCCGGTTGACGTGGCCCATTTTCCGGCCCGGACGCGCCGCCGCCTTGCCATAGAGGTGCACGCTCGCCCCTGGCACGTCGAGCCACTTGCGGTAGTCCTCGACCTCGGACCCGATCAGGTTGAGCATTTCGACCCGTCCGCGCCGGATCGGCGTCGCGAGCGGCCAGCCGGCGACCGCCCGGATGTGCTGCTCGAACTGCGACACCGAACAGCCGTCGAGCGTCCAGTGGCCGGAGTTGTGCACCCGCGGGGCGATTTCGTTGACCAGGACCGAATGCCCGGAGGGGCGCGCCAGCACGAACATTTCGACCGCGAGCACGCCGACGTAGTCGCACGCTTGCGCGATGCGGGCGGCGATGTCGCGCGCTTCCTCCGCCACCGCCGGGGCCACGGCGGCCGGCACGCGCGAAATCTTGAGGATGTGGTCGCGGTGCTCGTTCTCGGTCACGTCGAAACATTCGATCGTCCCGTCCGACCCGCGTGCCGCCACCACCGAAATCTCGCGCTCGAACGGCACGAACGCCTCGAGGATCGCCGGCTGCATGCCGATGCCGCGCCATGCCGCCTCCGGATCGGTGCCGTTCTGGATCATCCATTGGCCCTTGCCGTCGTAGCCGAAGCGGCGCGTCTTGAGCACGGCGGGACGGCCGATGCGGTCGAGCCCGGCGCCGAGATCGGCCGGTGCGCCGATCGCCGCGAACGGCGCCGTCGCGATGCCGAGCCGGGTGACGAAATTCTTCTCGACCAGGCGGTCCTGCGTGGTCGCCAGCACCTGCGGGTCGGGGAGCACCGGCTTGCGCGCCGCCAGGAAGGCCGCGGTTTCCGCCGGCACGTTCTCGAATTCGTAGGTCACCACGTCCACGTCGGCGGCGAACCGGTCGAGCGCCCCGGTGTCGGCGTAGTCGGCGGTGGTGACGCGGTGGACCACGTCGAAGGCCGGCGAGGCCGGGTCGGGCGAAAAGACGTGGCACTTGAGGCCGAGGCGGGCCGCGGCCAGCGCCAGCATGCGGCCGAGCTGGCCGCCGCCCAGGATGCCGATCGTCGCGTCGGGACCGAGCGCCCGCGCACGGCCCTGGCTCACGGCGCGCGCTCGTCGGACGGCGCCTCGGCGACCGCGGCGGTCTGGCGTTGGCGCCAGGCTTCCAGCCGTTCGCCGAGCTTCGCATCGCCGAGCGCGAGCACGCTTGCCGCGAGCAGGGCGGCGTTGATCGCCCCGGCCTTGCCGATGGCGAGCGTGCCGACCGGAACGCCGGGCGGCATCTGCACGATCGAGTAGAGCGAATCGACCCCGGCGAGCTCCCGTGATTCGACCGGCACCCCGAACACCGGCAGCGTGGTGAGCGCGGCCGTCATGCCGGGCAGGTGCGCGGCCCCGCCGGCGCCCGCGATGATGACCCGGAAACCCGCGGCCTTCGCGCCCTTGGCGAACGCATAGAGGCGCTCGGGGGTGCGATGAGCCGAGACGATGCGTGCCTCGTAGGCGAGCCCGAGCGCGTCCAGCGTCTCGGCGGCATGCTTCATGGTGGCCCAGTCGGACTGGCTTCCCATGATGATCGCAACCGGCTTCGCTGTCATCGGCGCCTCTTCGAGCGCGATGCCGAAACGGGCACCGGCCTTCCAACAGGATCACGCCCAACCAAAGACTCGGAGCGCGTGGCCCCAGAGGAAGGGGCGGATTATAGGAATCGTCTTTGCACTGGCAAGACGATCCGGCTCGGATATCCTTGTGCGGCGCGAATCTTGTTAACGCCTTGGGACGGGGACGGATGAGGAAGCGGGACGGGCTGCCGGCAGCCAAGGCCGCGCACCGTAAGGCGGCGCGCGCGAGCGAGGCGGAGCCCACGGCGCGCCGCGCGCCGGAGCGCGCCCCCGAGCGCGAGCCGCGTTTGCGCCTGCGCTCCGATCCGATGCGGCTTGCCGCGGAAGTGGCCGAGCTCCAGGCGGAGCTCGACGCGCTGCGCGCCCGTATCCGCGAGCTCGAAGCCCATGCGGACGTCGATCCGCTGACCGACGTTCTCAATCGTCGCGGCTTCGAGCGGGAGCTCAGACGGGCGATCGCCTACGTGCGGCGCTACAAGGCCCACGCGGTGCTGGTCTATCTGGACCTCGACGGCTTCAAACCCATCAACGATCGCCACGGCCACGCGGCCGGAGACGCCATGCTGCAGGCGCTGGCGGCGGAAATCGTGCGCCGCGCGCGGGCGTCCGACGCGGTCGGGCGGCTCGGGGGCGACGAGTTCGCCGTGCTGTTGTGGAACCTGAGCGAGCCCGACGCGCAGGCCAAGGCGCGCGCGCTCGAGGCCCTGATCGGCGGGACGCGGGTGCGTTGGGAGGGGCACGACCTCCAGGTCGGCGCCTCGGCCGGCACGGCCGAGTTGATGCCGGCGGATTCGCCGGCCGACGTGCTCGCGCGCGCCGACCGCGCCATGTACGC
Source organism: uncultured Hyphomicrobiales bacterium (assembly GCA_964538565.1). Lineage (GTDB taxonomy): Bacteria > Pseudomonadota > Alphaproteobacteria > Rhizobiales > Xanthobacteraceae > CAYVBN01. The sequence goes on from CAZIGW010000204.1 coordinate 36,807, forward strand.
GCGCAAGGCGGCGCGCCGGGCCGGCGTCATGTACGACCCCGCCTGACCTTTTCGGAAGAGCTTCCCGCCGGCCCGACGAGCGACGGTTCGCCGCAACCGCGGGTGGTGGATTTCCGACATGATGGCGCCGCGAAAGTGCCGGGGCGACGACCCCGCCGTTAACTATGACCGCGCGCCGACGCGTGCTATGCAGCGCGCCGAATGCGCCAACGAGAGCGGCCGAAGTGCCGTATTCATGCGGGAGAGCAAGAATGTTCAAGCCTGTGTCCGTGATCATCCTGGCGGGCGTCCTGTTGACCGCCGCCCAGGCGAACGCGCAACAGACGGATGCCGCCGACTATCCCAGCCGGGCGGTGAAGATCGTCGTCACGGTGCCGGCGGGCGGCGGCGTCGACACGGTGACCCGCATGGTCGCCGAGCATATGCGCCAGCAACTCGGCCAGCCGTTCGTGGTCGAGAACCGCGCCGGCGCCTCCGGCAACCTCGGGGCGGAAACCGTCTACAACGCCGAGCCCGACGGCTACACGCTGATGGCCTCGCAGCCGGCGCCGCTCACCATCAACCGCTTCCTCTACAAGAAGCTCACCTTCGATCCGACCGCGCTCGAGCCCGTCGCCGTGATGTCGAAGATTCCCAACGTGCTCATGGTGCGCAACGACTTCCCGGCCAAGACCGCGCAGGAGTTCATCGCCTACGCCAAGGCCAATCCGGGCAAGCTCAACTATGCCTCGCAGGGCACCGGCACGACGTCGCACCTGACGGCGGAACTGTTCATGGCGCGCACGGGCCTGAAGCTCGTCCACATTCCCTACAAGGGCACGGCGCCCGCGCTCAACGACCTGATCGCCGGCCATGTCGACCTGATCTTCATGGAGCTCGCCTCGGCGATCCGGCTGCACAACGGCGGCAAGGCGCGGATTCTCGCCGTCGCGACCGACAAGCGCAATCCGGCGCTGCCGGACATTCCGACCCTGGAAGAAGCCGGCGTTCCGAACTTCGAGTCGGCAACCTGGAACGCGATCGCCGCTCCGCCGAAGACCCCGAAGCCGATCATCGCCAAGCTCAACAAGGCGGTGAACGAGGCGTTGAAGTCGCCGGAGCTGCAGGATCACTTCAAGAAGCTGAGTCTGACGCCGGCCGGGGGCACGCCGGAGGACATGGCCGAGCTCATCAAGGCCGACACCAAGCTCTGGGGCGACGTCGTGCGCGCCGCCAACATCCAGACGCAGTAAACGCTCCGATCCGGGCGATGACCGGCGGCGGCCGTCGCCCGGATCAATGCCGGGGCTGGCGCCGGCCGGGCGATCCGGTCAGGCGATGATGTCCGGCGTGAGCTGATCTTCGATGAAAGTGATTCGGTCGCGCAGCACGAGCTTGCGTTTCTTGAGCCTTTGCACCTGAAGGATGTCGGAGCCGGGCGAGACCTGCAGCGCCTCGATCGCCGCGTCGAGGTCGCGATGCTCTTGTCTCAGGCGCGCAAGCTGGGCCCGAAGCTCGGATTCCTCTTCTTTCGTCATGGTCGCCGCTGCATTTCCACCTCGCGCCGCCCGCGTTCAGCAGCGCCGCAGCCGATGCCCGAACGTATCATGTTTCGGCCGGCCTGCTCACGTTCGGCCCGTCCGACTTCAAACCGCCGGCGGTGTCAGAATGGTGAATCCAGCGGATTTGCTGCGCTGCACAATCAATCGCACGTCGACTTGGCTCGGGCCTCATGCCACAATTTTCCGCTGCCATCAGACGTGAGGAGATCTCCCCTATGGCCATTCAATCCCATCTTGCGGAACTTGAGCGGCGACATCAGGCGTTGGAGAACGAAATCGCTGAGGCCCTCCAGCACCCGTCGACCGACGATCTCAAGCTCGCGGAATTGAAGCGCCGTAAGCTGCTGGTAAAGGACGAGATTGCGCGCCTGAAGCTCGAAGCGGGCACGAGCGTGCACTAGACGGGATCCCGCGCGGCGGATCGTCTCGCCGCCGGATCACGGACATTCGAACATCGGGAATGCGTCCGCCGCGCGTCGACGCAGCCCGCGGGGTCTCATCGCATTCGCGGACCGGTGTTGCCCGTGCGGAGCGCGCCGTTCGGGAGCGCGATCGCTGCTCCATCGACCGCCGGCGCTCGGCCCGAGCCGGCGGTTTTCGTTGGGCCGATGGAATCGCCATTGGCCGAAGTTGGAACGCACGCGCGTGACACCATGAAGACTGGGCGCCCATGCGACCCCATCCGGCGTCGCCGCCCCGCTCGCGACCCCTTTTTTCAAGGCCGTTCCTGGTCAGCCCCCGCCCGATCGGACGGCCAGCACCCCGGACCTTGACCGTATATACGTAAACGGATATACGTCAACGTATATACGGAATGGGTGAACATGACCAAGGCGACCCGACCTTCGAATCCGCTGGCGCTCGCCGTGCTGGTGCTGCTGTTCGAGCGGCCGATGCACCCCTACGAGATGGCCGCCACGCTCAAGGAGCGGCACAAGGAGGAGAGCATCAAGCTGCGCTACGGCTCGCTCTACACGGTGATCGAGCTGCTGCTGCGCCGGCGCTACATCGTCGCGAAGGAGACGGTGCGGGAGGGCCGGCGGCCGGAACGCACGGTCTACATGCTCACCCCGCTCGGCGAAGTGGAGATGCGCGAGTGGCTGAGCGATCTCCTGAGCAATCCGGCCAAGGAATATCCGCAGTTCGAGGCGGCGCTGTCGCTGCTGCCGGCGCTCACGCCGGCGCGCGCGGCCGAGCTGCTCGAGGCGCGGATCGTTCGGCTCGACCGCGAGATCGAGCGCGTGCGCGCGGGTCTCGCCAGCGCGGCCGGCCAGGTGCCGCGGCTGTTTCTGATCGAAGCGGAATTCTACATCGCCACGCTCGAAGCCGAGCGCGGGTTCGTTGCCGCGCTGACGCGGGAGATCACGGACGAGACCCTCGACGGCGTCAGGTTCTGGAAGGAATTCCACGCCGCGAGGCAGGCCGGCGCCGAGACGCCGCCCGCGCTCGAACGCAAGGCCTGAGCGCGCCGGATCTTCCACGCAGGGCCATCGATCAGGAGATCGCCATGACAAGCGAAAAGCAGAGTGACGCCGAAAGCTGGAAGTACGCCGAGAAGGCGCTGAACTGGTACGGCTGGGGCTCCCCGGTCGGGCTTGGGCTGTTCGTGGTGTCGCTCGGGATCGCCGCGATGTCGATCGGCGGCCTTGTGCTTCTGCTGCACCAGGCGGGGCTGATGCGATGACGGCGCACGTTCGGCCGTTGCCCGCGGCGGCGAGCCGGAGCGCGGGCCTGCACGTCCTCGTCATCGGCGGCGGCATCGGCGGGCTGACCCTGGCGCACGGGCTGAAGAAAGCCGGCGTCGGCGTCGCGGTCTACGAACGAGACCGCACCGTGACGTCGCGCCTGCAGGGCTATCGCGTCCACATCAGTCCCACGGGGAGCGCCGCGCTGCACGAATGCCTACCGGGCGACCTGTTCGCGCTGTTCGATCGCACCTGTGGCCGGCCCAACCGCGCCGTCCGGTTTCTCACCGAGCAGATGAAGGTCCTGCTCGCGTTCGAGGGCGATGTCATCGCCGACGATCATCCGATCGCCCGGCATCGCTCGGCAAGCCGGATCACGTTGCGGCAGGTGCTGCTGTCCGGCCTCGAGGACGTGGTCCACTTCGGCAAGACCTTCACACGCTACGAACAGCACGGCGCGCGTGTCGCCGCGCATTTCGAGGACGGCACCACGGCAGAAGGCGACGTTCTGGTGGCGGCCGACGGCGGCGGCTCGCGCGTGCGCCGTCAATTCCTCCCGCAAGCCGGGCGCATCGATACCGGCGTCGTCGGGATCGCCGCAAAGATCTTTCTCGACGAGGCGCGCGAGCGGATCGCCGAGCCGCTGCGCGACGCCGTCAGCCTGGTGGCGGCGAGGGGTGGCTTCGGCCTGTTCGTCGCTCCGCATGAAGCAAGTGACAACGTAACGGGTATCGCGACGGGCGAGGCGGCCGACGTCGAATCCGGCAATCTCTTCGACAACCGGCGCGGCTATCTGATGTGGGCGCTGAGCGGACGGCGCGCCGCGTTTGGCTTCGGGCAGGACGTCGAGGCGCTCGACGGCGCCACGCTGGCGACCGCGGCAGTGCGTACCATGCGCGACTGGTCGGCGGGGTTCCGCGATCTCGTCGCGCTCTCCGATCCGACCACGTTCTCCTGCCTGCGCATTCGCACCTCGGTGCCGGTCGCGCCGTGGCCGACAGGCCGCATCACCTTCCTGGGCGATGCCATTCACTCGATGACGCCCTATCGCGGCATCGGCGCCAACGTGGCGCTCAGGGACGCGGCGGGTCTCGCGCGCGCGCTCGCCGCCGCGCCGCACGGCGATGCCAACCTGATTCAGGCGATCCACGCCTACGAATGCGAGATGATCGACTACGGCTTCCGCGCCGTGCGCAATTCCTTGCGCGCGATGGAGCAGACGATCTCCACCAGCGGACTTCAGCGCGCGTTCACCCGCGCGGCGTTCCGGGTGATCGACAAGATGCCGCCGCTCAAGCGCCGGATGGCGCGCGGCCTCGGCGAGGCGTGAAGGTTCGGCGGGAGCCGCCCGGATTGGAAGGGCCCGATGGCCGCAATTGTGCGGCG
>CAZIGW010000205.1:0-27549 GCA_964538565.1 uncultured Hyphomicrobiales bacterium
GTCCGGACACTGAGGCCGCGGCGGACGAGCGTCCCGCCATGTCTACGGCGGGGCGCTCTCGGCTCAGACCTTCGGCTCCGGGAACGGGAGGGCCGCGCCGTCGTCGATCGGGACGCGGAAGATGTCGAGCGTCATGGCGACGAGGCCGTAGTAGCCGATGATGCCGGCAAACTCGACCATGCCGGCGTCGCCGACAAGGGCGTGTACCCGGGCGTAGGTGCGGTCGCTGACTCGGCGCTTCTTGTAGAGCTCCTTGATGAAATCGTGGACGGCGCGCTCGTCCTTGGGCGCCGATTTCAGCGCGCGGCCAGCCTTGATGTCGCTGATGGTGCGCGGCGAGACACCGGCGCGCTCGGCGATCGGCGCATGCACGAACCATTCGTATTGTGCGCGCCAGAGCCTGGCGGTGACCAGAATGGCGATCTCGGAAAGCCGCGGCGGAAGCGAAGTCTTGTAGCGGCAGAAGGCGCCGAGCTTCTGCGCCAGGTCGCCGAATTCGGGCGCGTGCAGATAAAGTCCGAACGGGCCGCTCATGTTGATCTTGCCGCGCGGGCCGGACCGGATCGAGTCGATCAGTTCGCGTTGGCGCGGTGACAGGCTGTCCTCGGAGGGGGCGGACAGGCGGGGCGTGATCTTCTTGGCGGCCATGGATTTCCTCGTCACAGAGCAATGATCCCCAAACGGGACGCTGGTTTTCGGACAAGATCGCGCACAAATCAAACAGGTCGCCTTGGAATCCCGCCGGACATGGGCGACCGGGCCCGCGCGCTTGGGTGTCCTTGGGACGGGGGGCGGGGTCTCCGGGTCCGCCCGTCCGGGGCGCGGGGTGGCCTCTTGAGGCGGGGTCGCAGGAGCAGGCCCGCAGATGAAGCCCCGGCTGATGCGGGCAACCGAGGCTTTCGGCGATTGCTAAAATTCGAGCGTTCGACGCAGTCGGGCGGAAACAGCTGCTGTGGCATCATGACACCTCTGCGGTTTCCCCTACGCCGCGAGGCGTCCATGCGACTGATGGTGATGCCGATCGTTCTTGTCGGGCTCCTTGCCGGGGTCATCTCCGACGAGCCGAGCGAGCGCGAAATGAACCGGGCCTTCGCGGAAGAACTGACGCGCGAGGTGCAGGGGGCGCTTGCCTACGTCGAGGAGACGGGCGGGCGCGAGGCGCTGCAGCGGGTGCGCGAAGCCGGCACCGACCGCTTCGCGCTGCGCTCGTTCACCAAGTTCGACTGTCTGCGCGAGGACGCCCCCAGGAGCTACGTATGCGGGTTCGCGGTCGAGATCGCGGTCATGAACGGAAGCCTGCGTTATTCGCTGACCGGGCGTTTCGTGCGCGGACCCGGCGGTTTCATTTTCCAGCACACGGCCTGATCGCGTCCACCTGCCGGCGCTATTTGGTCGCCACCAGATCGATCAGCGCCGACATGCCGACGTGCGCCGTGCCCTCGCTGATGACGCTGTCGTGCTCGTGGATCTCCAGCGCGCGAAAATCTCCGAACGCCTGTTCGAGGAGCGCGCGGGTGTAGAGATTTTCCACCCGGGAGGGGCCGCCGGTCCCGTAGGCGATCTGTCCGAGGCGGTAGCCTTGCATGAGCAGAAGGCCGCCCGGCCTGAGCGCCTTCCTGATCCCGTCGAAGATCCGCGTTCGTTCCTCAGGTCCGACGAACTGAATGAAAATGGCGGCGATCACGTCGAACGCGGCGGCCGGCCACGTCCACTGCGTGACGTCGGCCTGCTCCGTGCGCAGGGAAACCCCGCGCTCGCGCGCCAGCGCGCGCGCCTTTTCCAGTGCATTGGGGGCGAAATCGATCGAGAGGACATCCAGCCCCTGTTCGGCCAGCCACACGCCGTTGCGGCCTTCGCCGTCCGCGACCGCCAGGGCCGTCTGGCCGCGCCGCAGGCGATGGGCCTGGCTCTTCAGAAACTGGTTCGGTTCGGTTCCGAAGTGATAGCCGGGCGCCGAAAACCTTGCCTGCCAGCGCTCGAGTTCTGACATTCTTCCTCCGCTTCCCTGCCTTTCCTTGTTGCTTCCTGCCGAGTAGGTTCGGCTCGCCCCATCGTCAAGCAAATTCGATGGTCATGTCCGCGCCGCCCAAGGCCTTGTTCTTCGACGTGTTTGGCACGCTGGTGGACTGGCGCAGCGGCGTCGCGCGCGAGGCGGAGCGCGTGCTCGGTCCGCTCGGCCAAACGGTGGACTGGCTTCGGTTTGCCGACGAATGGCGCAGGGAATATCAGCCCGCGATGGAGGATGTGCGCGCCGGCCGCATTCCCTATTGCAAGCTCGACGTGCTGCATCGACGCAATCTGGAGTTGATCCTGCCCCGGTTCGGCTTCACCGGGCTGGCGGAAGAGATGCTGCGCGCGCTGACCCTGGCCTGGCACCGCCTCGACGCGTGGCCGGACAGCACCCGCGGGCTCGCCCGGCTCAGGCGGGGCTGTCTGATCGCGCCGGTGTCGAACGGCAACATCTCGCTGATGATCGATCTGGCGCGCCGCAACGCGTTTGCGTGGGACGCGATCCTCGGCGCGGAAATCGCGCAGGACTTCAAGCCAAAGCCGCGCGTCTATCTTTCGGCGGCGGCGCTCGAACTTGCGCCCGACGAATGCATGATGGTCGCGGCGCACAGCGGCGACCTCGCCGCGGCGGCGGCGTGCGGGCTGCAGACCGCGCATGTCGCGCGCCCCGACGAACACGGGCCCGGTCGTGGGGAAGCCGCGCCGGCGGTGCCGGTCGATGTCGCCGCGCGCGATCTCGATGAACTCGCGCGGCAATTGGGTCTGTGACTAGAACGGGATGACGTGTGCCATCCCGCGCTCGTCTTTTGGTTCGAGCACGTCCTTTTCCGAAAACCGCTTCCGGCCTTCCGGGACCACGTTCATTTCACATGCCGGTCCGCTGCGCATGCCGTTACGGCTTCACCGACTGCTTGGCGCGCGCCACGATCTCCTTCGGCGTCGAATAGATCTTCTGCACGAGATCCTGGATCTTCTGCCCCGAGGACGGCTCGATCGCGATGCGCAATCTCTCGGCCTCCCTGAGGAAGTCCGGATCCTTCATGGTGGCGTCGAACGCGTCGCGCAGGATCTTGGCCTGAGCTTCGGGCGTGCCGGGCGGTGCCAGGTAGGGGCGCCCGAACACCTGCTGGGCGACGATCAGCTCGATGATCCTGCGCGCGTCCTCATCCTTCACGTACTTCCAGATCTCCGGTACGCCCTTCGCGGACAGCTCCTGGTTGGGTTCCAGTCCGACCTGGACGAGAATGTTGGCCTTGTTGTCGCGGATCCATTCGCTCTTCTGTGATTTCATGCTGGACCAGTCCCAGCCGCAGATGCCGTCGACCTCGCCGCGCTCCATCGCGAGACCGATGTCGACCGTGCCCTTGTAGCCGGAGACGATGTCGAATTTCGCGCCGGTGAGCTTGTTCTGGAACGCCGCGTAGTCGCGGGTCGAGCCGCCGGCGGCGCTCGCGCCCACGACGGTCTTCTGTTTCAGGGCGTCGTCGTAGGTCTTGACCTTCGAGCTCTGGAAAGTCGCGCACACCCGCACGTCGCTGTCGGCGCTGCCCAGATAGACGAACTTCGTCGGATCAAACAGCGTCGCGGCGCGCTCGTCGAGCAGCGGACTCATGATGATGCTCGGAAACACCGCGCCGATCGTCGTGCCGTCCTTCGGAGCCACCGAAAAGACATACGAAGCCGCGCGGCCGCTGCCGGCGCCGACCATATTCTTGGGAACGATCGTCGGGCCGCCCGGGATGTGCTTGGCCATATGCCGCGCGATCGTGCGCGCATAGATATCGTAGCCGCCGCCGGAGTCCGCGCCGATCACCATTTCGATCGTCTTGCCGGCATAGAAATCCGCCGCCCGGGCCGGCGCCAGCTGGGCTGCGGCGAACGCTGCGGAGACGGCGAGGGTGCGCGTGACCAAATGCATGAAGTCCTCCCCGGCGCTCATCAGGCGCCGCCCAAATGGAGCGCGAACCTAGATCATGCGGCGGTCACCGGCAACCGGCAGCCGCAGCGGCGCCGGGTCGCGCCGCCGCGCAGTGCATAGCCTGGGATGATGTCTGCACCTTCCTGGAGGTGTGCGGCGTGCGCGCCCGACGACGGCTTTGCGGGCGGGCTGCCGCGGCGTAGATTGCACCGGCCTTCCTGCCGAAAGACGCAAAGCCCGTCCGCGTGAACCCACTCAGCCTTGCTCCCCTCACCATTGCGCATGCGAGCACGCCCGAATTCGTCGAAGCGGCGGCCCTCGCCGGTTTCGACGCGGTCGGCCTACGGGTCGTCGCTCCGGCCGGCGCCGCCGAGTCGATGCCGACTGCGAGCAAGGAGGCGGGCTTGCGTGCCGTCGAGCAAAGCCTCGCCGCCGGCGGCTTGTGGGTTCTCGACGTCAACAGTTTCTGGATCACCCCGACGACCATCCGGGAGGACTTTCTGCCGGTGGTCGATGTGGCGGCGCGCGTGCGGGCGCGCAACATCCTGGCGGTCATCAGCGACCACGACCTCGCGCGTGCGACCGACAGGTTCGCCGAATGCTGCGCGATGGCCGCGACAGGCGGTCTGACCGTGGCGCTCGAATTCATGCCCTATGGCTCGGTGCGCACGCTCGGCGAGGCGGCGGATATCGTCTGCCGGTCGGGCTTTCGCAATGCCGCGATCGTGCTGGATGTACTGCATTTCTTCCGATCCGGCGGGACGCCCGGCGATCTCGTCGGCGTTCCGCCGGAACGGCTGGCGTTCGTGCAGATTTGCGATGCGCCGCTGCGCGCCCCGGCCCCGTACCAGCTGCGCACGGAAGCGCGTACCGGGCGGCTCTATCCGGGCGAAGGCGAACTGCCGCTCGTCGAGCTGATGGCGGCGCTGCCGGCCGGAATCGCGCTCGACGTGGAGACGCCGCGTGCCGCAACGCACCTGTCGGCCGTCGACCAGGCGCGGCGCGCGGTCGAAGCGACGCGGGGCTTTCTGGCGGCCGTCGCCGCGCGCGGGTGCCCGCCGCCGACCGGGGCCTGATGCCGGCGCGAGAACAGCACGAAGGCGGGGGACGCCGCTTCAAATTGTCCGGACGTGACGCGGTTGACGCTCCATGCGCCCTCGGACACGATTGCGCCGCAAGAACACAAGACGTGAGGTCCGGCGGTCATTCGGCCGGCCAGCGGAGGGGGAGAGCCATGAGACAATCCATCCTGCGGACCGTGGCACTCCTGGCCGCGCTCCTGGGCTGCGGTGGGGCCGCGGCGCAGCAGCAGAAGCTCACGCCCCTGAAGGTCGGCACCCTCAAGCAGGCCTCTCTGACGGATGTATGGGTTGCCAAGCAGGCGGGCATCTTCGAGAAGAACGGCCTCGACGTCGAGCTGATCGAATTTCGCAACGGCAACGAGGCGATCGCGGCGCAGCGCGGCGGGCACGTCGACATCGTGCTGTCGATCCCGGGCACCGCCATGGCGGCAGTCGAACGCGGCTTCGATCTCGTGCTGCTGTCGCAGAACGAGACCTCACACGGCACGCCGCCGGACTCCGGCGCGCTGATCGTTCTCAAGGATTCCGGCATCAACAATCTGTCCGAACTCGCCGGCAAGAAGATCGCGCTGTCCGGCATCCACAGCCAGAAAACCGTCGCGGTGCAGCGGGTTCTGAAGAATGCCGGCGTCGACCCCAAGAGCGTGCAGTTCGTCGAGATCCCCTATGCCAACCATCCGCAGGTCCTGCGCTCCAAGCAGGTCGACGTGGTCGCTTCGCTCGATCCCTGGACGACGCAGATGCGCACCTCCGACTACGCCAAGGTGTTGGGCTGGGACTACGTGCAGTCGATCCCCGAGCAGCCGATCGGCGCCTGGTATGCCAAGGCTGATTACGTGCGGAAGAACGCCGACACGGTGGCGCGGTTCGCCCGCTCCATTCGCGACGTGATCGACTACATGAACGCCGACGTCGAACGGGCCAAGAAGAACGTGGCCGCCTATACGGGCCTCGACGTCGCCCTTCTCAAGCAGATGCCGCTCAACCACTGGAGCTACACGATCCACCCCGACAAGTGGCAGGCGGTGATCGACATGATGCATGAGAGCGGCGAGCTGCAGAAACCGCACAAGGCGGCCGAGTTCTTCTCCGAGACGGTGAAACCCTACATCGCGAAGTAATCAGGCCCTCGAGGCGGCGGGTCGGGCGGCACTGACTGGCTCTCGAGCGTGCTTGACGCGGCCCCGACTTCGCCGCATGAAGCGCCCAACCGCCGTCGGAGCGACGGCGCGGAGTTGAGAGGAGGGCGTTCGATGCACGACATCACCGGCCAGACGCATTGGCACGAGCCGACCGCCGGGAAGCGCGCTGGCTTCGGAAAATTCGGGCGCCCGAAGAGCCCCTACGACCTGTTCATGGAGTCAGAGGGCATCCCGATCTTCCGCGACATCGGGGTGAGCAAGGTCCAGAACCTGCCGCTCGCGCCATGGAAGCGCACCGGCGGAAACGGCACCTACATCCAGCTGCACGGCACCGAGGGCAAGTGGGGCTGCTACGTCGTCGAGGTACCGGGCGCCGGCGCGCTCAACCCGGAGAAGCATCTTTACGAGGAGGTCTTCTACGTCGTCGAGGGCCGCGGCACGACCGAGGTGTGGCTCGACAAGGACGGCAAGCGCCACGTGTTCGAATGGCAGGCCGGTTCCTTGTTTTCGATCCCCGTCAACGCCTGGCACCGCATCGTCAACGCGAGTTCGAGCCCGGCGCTGCTCATCGGCGGCACCACCGCCCCGAACCTGATGAACCTCATCAACAACACCGACGCGATCTTCAACTGCCCATACGAATTCCGCGATCGCTTCAGCGGCGCCGACGACTTCTACAAGTACAAGGACGACATCGAGCCGGACCCGGTGCGCGGGCTCGCCATGCGCCGCACCAACTTCATTCCGGACATCGTCAACTGCGACCTGCCGCTCGACAACCGCCGCTCGCCCGGCTTCCGCCGGGTCGAGCCGTTCATGACCGGCAACACGTTCTATCTGTGGATCGGCCAGCACGAGAACGGCCGTTATTCGAAGGCGCACGCGCATACGTCGGCCGCGGTGCTGATCTGCATCAAGGGCAAGGGCTACACCTACACCTGGCCGGAGCGGCTCGGGCTCACGCCGTGGAAGGACGGCAAGACCGACGAGATCAAGCGCGTCGACTACGAGCCGGTCGGCATGGTGTCGGCGGCGCCGGGCGGCGCACGCTGGTATCACCAGCACTTCGGCGCCTCGAAGGAGCCGCTGCGGCTCACCGCCTGGTTCGGCCCCAACTCGCCCGGCCGCGAGCCCGGCCCGCCCGGCGAGAAGCACATCGACTACACCGGCATGGACATCACCGAGGGCGGCACCGCCATCCCGTACTGGATGGAGGATCCGTTCATCCGCCAGGAATACGGCGAGATCCTCAAGCGCAACGGTGCCGAAAACCGCATGAAGCCCGAGTACTACGAGAAGAATTATCTGGGCGAACTGCCGAGCGAGTAGGACCAGCAGGCTTCCATTGGCTGCAGAGGGGCGCGCGAGTGGCAGACCGCGCGCCCGCCCTGAATTCGCGCCGGGACTTCAGAACACATCAAGGTCGTGCGCGGTCACGACGACGCCGTCGTAGATCTGCCGGATCTCCTCGACCAGAACCTCCTCGGGGTTGGCAATCCTCATGCTGCCGCCCGGGTTGGAGCGGTGATAGAGGACGAGCAGTCGCGGGTTGACCGCACTGGCGATCTCCGCGAGTTCCACCGAGGAGGTGTGATGGGTGCGGCGGAACGCCTGCGCGCGCTCGCAGACCTGTCGGTAGGTGTGCATCGAATAGGCCTCGTGAATGAGCACATCGCAGTGGCGGGCGTTCTCGAGCAGAGCCTCGGTCGGACAGGTGTCGCCCGAAACGACGATGACGCGATCCGGCGTCTCGAAACGAAAGCCGAACGAGTGCTCCATCTCGTCGTGGCGCACGCGGAACGCGGTGACGGCGATGTTGGCGTCGCGGTAGACGGGTCCCGGCACGATCTCGTGCGCGTTGACCGTGCAGCCCGTCGCGTTGTGGCGGTTGATGCCGTTCGTGCGGCCCTCGATGTCCACCGTCCAGGCCTGCAGCACATGCTCGGTCATCGATTTGAGGCCCGGCGGGCCGTAGACCTCGAGCGGCTCATGCCGTCCCATCACCCAGGGCGTGAAGATCAGGTCCGGGTAGCCGATCGTGTGGTCGGAATGCAGGTGGGTGAGAAAGGCCGTCCGGATGTTGAGGCCCGCGTGGCCGAACGCTGTCACACCCTTCTGGTAGGCGGCCGCGATCCGGCGGACCACGCCCGCGCCGAAATCGACCAGATAGGGCGTGTCATTGACGACGATGGCCGTCGCCGGACCCGATCGGTTCGGGTCCGGCTCGGGCGTGCCCGTGCCGAGCATGACGATCTGCGTCGGCATGAGATCAGTTCACCTTGAGGCCGACGCGCTGGATCACCGGGGTCCAGGTCTTGCGCTCGCGCACGATGAAGGCGCGCAGCGCCGCCGGCGTCATCGGCGTCGCATCGGTGCCGAACTTGTCGAACTTCTTGCGTAGCTCGGCGTCTTCCAGCGCGCGGCGCAGCTCGCGGCTCAGGCGTTCGACGATCGCGTCCGGCGTTCCGGTCCGCGCCAGGAGCGCAAACCATCCGGTTGCCTGGAAGCCGGGCAGCGTCTCGGCGACCGTCGGTACGTCGGGAAACTGCGGGATGCGGTGCTCCGTCGCGACCGCGATCAGCTTGACCGCGCCGCTCTGGATCGCACCGGAAAGGCCAGCCGGACTTTCGATCACCACGGAAATGCGGCCTCCCATGACGTCCTTGAGCGCCGCCGCGGCGCCCGGATAGGGAACGAAGGTCAGGTCGATGCCCGCCCGCTGCTTGAGCATTTCGCCCGTGAGGCTCGGCACGGTGCCGGGCGTGTTGCCGGCGTAAAGGATTTCGCCGGGCTTCTTCTTCGCGAGCGCGATCAATTCGGGCAGCGAGGAGACGCCGAGCTTCGGCGAAACGGTGATCAGCATGGGCGTCTTGCCGACGATGCCGATCGGCTCGAAGTCGCGCTCGAAATTGAACGGCAGCTTGACGTGGGTCTGCGGCAGAACCATCAGGGCGCTGCCGCTCGCCAGATAGAGCGTGTAGCCGTCGGGCTCCACGGCCGCTGCGGCTTGCGCGGCGATCAATCCGCCGGCTCCCGGGTGGTTCACGACCAGCACCTGCTGGCCGAGCTGCGACGTCAGCCGTTCGGCCACCAGTCGCCCGATGACATCCGGTCCGCTGCCGGGCGCCGCCTGGGTGATGATCTTGACGGGCTTTGTCGGATACTCGGCCGCGTGCGCGGGCAGCGCCGACAATCCCGACGTCAGGACGAGCGCAAGGCTCGCAATTCGTGGCTGCAGAGAAAAGAAGGTCATGTCAGCCCTCATCGGTTCGCAGTGTTGCAGGGCCGGCGGAGCTTTGCGAGCACCACGCGCCGGGTGGTTCAACCGGTAGGGCGGACGGGCTATAAACAGAAGACGTATATTGGAATATCGATATAATGTTTGGTTATATGGGGCACGGCGCATGCCCTGGAATGATCGCGTGCGAAACCGCCTGAGGCTGCGCGACCTGCATGTGCTGCAGGTCGTAGCGGCCCACGGCAGCATGGCGAAGGCGGCCGCACAGCTTTCCGTCTCGCAGCCCGCCGTGTCGAAGGCGATCGCCGACATGGAGAATACGCTTGGCGTACGTCTGCTCGACCGCAGCTCGCAGGGCGTGAGCCCGACGCTCTACGGCCGCGCGCTGCTCAAATGGGCGGTGACGCTGTTCGACGATCTGCAGCAGGGCATCAAGGAGATCGATTTTCTCGCCGATCCGACCCGCGGCGAACTGCGTCTCGGCTGGACCGAGCCGATGTCGGCCGGTTTCGGGGCGGCCATCATCGACCGCCTCACCCGCAAGTATCCCCGGCTCGTCATCCGTGTCACGCAGGCCGATCCGGCCACTCTGGAGGAGCGCGAACTGCGCGCGCGCAGCGTCGACCTGATGCTTGGCCGCTTCTCGACCCGCGTTCCGGCCGAGGATATCGCGACCGAATTCCTGTTCGACGAAATTCCCTATGTGGTCGCCGGCACCGGCAACAAGTGGCTGAACCGGCGCAAGATCGAGCTTGCCGAGCTGTTCGGCGAAAACTGGGTGCTGCCCCCCGGCGACAGCATTACGGGCTCGCTGATCGAAGCCGCGTTCCGCGCCGCCGGCGTCGGGCTTCCGCATGCGACCGTGGTGACGTTTTCGCTGCAGTTCGCGATCAGCCTGCTCACGACCGGGCGATTCCTCGGCATCGTGCCCGGATCGATGCTGCGGTTTGCCGGCAGGCGGCTCGGCATCAAGGTGCTGCCGCTTGCTCTGCCGATCCGTCCCGGGCCCGTCGGCATCACGACGCTCAAGAACCGTACGCTCGCCCCCGTGGCCGAACTCTTCATCGACCACGCGCGGCAACTCGCGGCGTCGATGGGGCCGGCCAAATAGGGGGCGCGCTTGCGCCGATGATGTGTAGCGCCGGCCTCTACAGCTTCCCGGCCGGCTGCAGCCCGAGCAGCACCTGGCCGACGGCCTCGAAGTTCGCGGCGTGACCCTGCACCTGCTGCGACACCGCGTGCATGTCGCGCAGGCGCCGCTCGAACGGCTGGCTCTCGAAGATCGCGGTCGCGCCGGCCGCGTGATAGGCGAACTCGACGATCTCACGCGCCTGCTGGATCGCGTAGGTCGAGCTCATCCGCATCGACGCGCGTTGTTCGAGCGAGAAGCCTTCGCCGGCGCAGGCCGTCTCCCAGAGCGCACGCATGGTCTCGAACAGGAGCGCGCGGGAAGCGCGAAGGCGCGCTTCGGCGATGGCGACGCCGCTCTGGATCACGGCATTCTCGCGCAGCACCTTGTTGGAGGCGTGCGGCTTCTTGGTCCGCGCGAGGCGCTTGAAATCCTCGAGCATGGCGCGGGCGACGCCGAGGGCGACTCCGGCGAAGGAGAAGCCGAAGAGGTTGAGCGAGGTGAAGCGGTAGAGCGGACCCTTTTCGCGCCGGTCGTCGGTGGATTCGCGCGTGAAGGAATAGTTCGCCGGAACGAACAGGTCGGCGACGGCGTAGTTGTCGCTGCCGGTGCCCTTGAGCCCCAGCACCTGCCAGACGTCGGTGACGACGGCGCTCGACTTCGGGAAGATCATCGTGCGCTCGATCGGCTTGCCCTCGGCGTTCAGGCGCGGCGATCCGTCGGCCTCGCAGACGGCGCAGTGCCCGGCGAGCCAGGAGGAATGGCGGCTGCCGCTCGCGAACATCCAGGTTCCGGACACCCGGTAGCCGCCATCGGCCACGATCGCCCGGGCGTTCGCGGTCGATGGCCCGGAGGCCATCACCGCATCGGGCGATCCAAACACGGCGCGTGCGACGGCGGGCTCGAGATAGGCGGCCGCCATCGAGCAGCCGGAGCCCTGCGCGACGCACCAGGCGGTGCTGGCGTCGGCCCTGGCGATCTCTTCCACGGCTTCGACGAAGACGGCCGGTTCGACCTCCTCGCCCTCATAGGCGCGCGGGATCAGCAGCCGAAACAAACGGGCCGCGTGCAGCGCGGCGAGCACGTCTTGCGGGATCTGCCGCTCCGATTCGACCCGCGGGGCGGCTTCTGCGATCAAGGGCGCCAGTCTCCGGGCGCGCTCGACGCAATCGACCGTCTCGCCGGCATGTTCCGGGGACATTCGCTTCAACATAAGTCCTCGGCCTCCCGGCGTCCTTTTTGGTGTCGTGCGCGTCAGGATAGCCGAGGGCTCGGAGCGAGGTCCATGCCGTCGCGGAGGCGAGGCCGGCGGCGCAGATTTCCCTCGACCCGATCCTGCGCTAGTCTTTCGGGCGCGGGCGCGAACCCGATCCAATCCCCCCCTGGACCCGCACGGTTTCCCGCGACCCTCGCCATGGCAAAGATCGTCGGTTCGATCGGCATCCCGCACAATCCGAATGCCCCGGCCCTCGTCGTCCGCGAGGGACCCGACTGCGAGACGGCCCGCCTCTATGCCGAGGCGGCCGCGGATCTCGCGCGCCTGGGGCCCGACCTGATCGTGATGTTCGACACCGATCACCTCAACACGTTCTTTCTCGACAACCTGCCGGTGTTTGCGATCGGCGTGGCCGAGCATTTCACCGGGCCGAACGACGACGTGCCGACGATGCCGCGCTACGTCGTGCCCTCGCTGGCGCCTCTCGCCCGGCACCTGCGCGGCGAGGCGATCGCGGCCGGCTTTGACCTCGCGCTGGTGCAGGAATTCGAGGTCGACCATTCGGTCTTGGTGCCGCTGCATTTCCTCGTCCCGGACATGGGGGTTCCGGTCATCCCGGTCTTCGTCAACGGCCATGTGCCGCCGCTGCCGCCCGCGCGCCGCTGCCATGCGCTCGGGCAGTGCGTGCGGCAAGCCGTCGAGGGTTGGCCGGAGCCGCTGCGGGTCGTCACCATGGGCAGCGGCAGCTTCTCGCTCGATGTGCACGGCACCCGAACGCGCCCGGGCGCGGCGAGCGGCGTGCCCGATCCGGGCTGGGCGCGGCGCATCCAGGAGCATCTCGAGCGCGGCGCGATCGGCGAGCTCCTGGCGGAAAGCACCCAGGAACGCATGCTGCGCGCCGGCAACGTCGGCGGCGAACTCCTCAACTGGATCGCCATGCTCGGCAGCGCCGAGGGGCAGCGGCTGCGGTGGATCAAGCCGCAGGCCTCGCACGGTCATGCGTTCGCGGTCTGGCAGGGAGAGGGCGCGTGAGCATCCTGTCGGTCGACCGACTGTGCCGCGACGTGATGCGCGACGAGGATCTGCGCCGGCGTCTGCGGGAATCGCCCGCAACCGCGCTTACGCGCTATCCGCACCCGCTGACCGAGGCCGAGCGCGCGGCGCTGCTCGCCGGCGACGTCGCGACCCTCTACCGCATGGGCGCGAACACGTTTCTGATGGGCTATCTGGCGCGTTACAAGGTGTTCGGTCTCGACACCGCGAACTATGGCGAGCGCCTGCGCGGCCTCGACGAGACGCCATGAGCTGCGAGGTCAAGCGCCCCGGGTCGCCTGCCGGCCGCCAGCGGAATTTCGCGGCCGTTCTGTTTGCGATCGCCGCGGCGACATTGTCCCTGGCACTCGCGCGTCCGGCCGGCGCCGAGACGATCGCGCTGCGCTATGGCCAGACGGCGTCCACCATGCGCAGCGTCTTTTCCTTGCCGATCTTCGTCGCCGAGCGGGAGGGATTTTTCGCCCGCGAGGGCCTCGAAGTGACGGTGGTGCCGATCGCGGGCGGCACCACCAGGATGATCGCGGCGCTGCAGGCCGGAACGGTCGACATCACACACGTCTCGACACCGTTCCTTGTTCGCGCCGTCATGGACGGATCGGACGCGGTCGCGATCGCGGGCGAGTTTGCCAACCCGATCTACAGCCTTGTGGCCAAGCCCGGGATCGACCGTTTCGCCGCGCTCAAGGGCAGGACGGTCGGCCTCGCGGTCGCCGCCGACACGATCGCGATCTCGACGCGCAAGCTGATGGCGCAGCACGGCCTCAAGGACGGCGACGTGCAGGTGAAGGAGCTCGTCGGCACGCCGGCGCGCTTCCGCTGCCTGCGCGAAGGGGCCTGCGATGCCGTCCCGCTCGGCCAGCCGGAGGATTTCGTCGCGGCGGACGAGGGCTACCGCGTGCTCGGGCGCTCGAGCGATGCGGTGCCGGCGTTCCAATACACGGTGTCGGCCGTCCGGCAATCGTGGGCCGCGACGCACGAAAACGCCGTGGTGCGCTATGTGCGCGCTCTTGCCGCAGCCTTTGCGTTCATCCGCGATCCGGCGCGGCGCGAGGCCGTCGCGCTGACCATCGTGGCGACGACGGGTGTCTCGCCGGCGATCGCGCGCCGCATTCTCACACTTTACTTCGAGCCGGAGCGGCATGTGCTGCCAAAACGGGGAGAACTCGATCTCGCCGGCCTGGCGCAGGTCATCGCGTTCATGGGCGAGGCCGGAACCCTGACGGCGCCGTTGCCCGCGGCCGATCGCTTCGTCGATCTGCGCTACCTGCGGCGCGCCGGAGTCGAGCCGGGCGCGCGTTGAAAATGCGGGGTCGAGCGTCTGTTGGACGCCGGAAAGGCGGTTGCGTCGACAGCCGCCTGATTTCAACATAGGAAAAGACCTGCGCCGCGAAGGCTCGGCGGCGCGACGGGGTTGACGGCAGATGGCGGTGGGGTCCTCGAACTTGAAGGAAGCGTCCGAAGCGGCCGCCCGCAAACCGATCATCGAAGTGAAGAACGTCCGTAGGGTATTTGCCGCCAACGGGCATGAGCTCACCGTCTTCTCCGACCTGTCGTGCCGGATCGGGCGCGGGAGCTTCCTGTCGATCGTCGGCCCGTCCGGCTGCGGCAAGTCAACCCTGCTCAAGCTCATCTCGGGTCTCGATGCGCCGACGTCGGGCGAGATCGTGTTCGATGGCGCGACGATCGGCGGGCCCGCCAAGGGCATGATCTACGTGTTCCAGCAGTACACGAAATCGATCTTCCCGTGGCGCACGGTGATCCAGAACATCGAATGGGGTCTCAAGACACACAAGAAGCTGGGGCGAAAGGAGGCGCGCGAGCGATGTCTCGAATACATCCGCCTCGTCGGCCTGCAGGGCTATGAGAACTATCACCCCTACCAGCTCTCCGGTGGAATGCAGCAGCGGGTCGTGATCGCGCGGGCGCTGATCTGCGAGCCCGATGTCCTGCTCATGGACGAGCCGTTCAGCGCGGTCGATGCGATGACGCGCGCCATCCTGCAGGAACTCATTCTCAAGATCTGGCAGACCATCCCGGTCACGATCCTGTTCGTGACGCACGATGTGGACGAGGCCGTGTTTCTCTCCGACCGGATCATCGCGCTCAGTCGGGCGCCGGCCGCGATCACCGAGGATATCGCGGTCGACCTGCCTTATCCGCGCGACCAGATCACCACGCGCGACAGCGAGCGCTTCATCGCCATCCGGCAACGGCTCTTCTCCAGCATCTTCAGCCAGGAGAAGAAGGCCCACGTCGCGCCTGCGGGCGAGGCCTGAGGGGCGGACCATGACCAGGCGCTGGCCCGGCTTCCTTCTCATCGCGGTGCTGCTCGGCGCCTGGGAGTTCTGCTCGTACGAAAATCTCGTCGACCCGGTGTCGATCCCGCGCGTGAGCCTGATCTTCTCCTCGTGGCTCAGCAGCGTCACGCACGGCGAATTGCTGCAGCAACTGCTGCCGAGTCTCGGGCGGATCTTTCTTGGCTTCGGGCTCGCGGTCGCGGTCGCCGTGCCGCTCGGACTGGCAATGGGCAGCATCGCGTTCGTGTACCGACTGCTCGAACCGGTCACCGAGTTCGTCCGCCCGATCCCCGCCGCCGCCTACATCCCGGTGGCAATCCTCTTCCTCGGCATCGGCAACGAGATGAAGGTGTTCGTCGTGTTCCTGGCCTGCCTGTTTCCAATCCTGCTCAACACCTACGGCGGGGTGCGCGGGGTCGATCCGGTGCTGATCGACACCGGACGCACGTTCGGCGTGCCGCGTTTCCAGGCGCTGTGGCAAATCGTGTTTCCGGCGGCGCTGCCGAGTATCCTCACCGGCATGCGCATCAGCCTCGGCATCGCGCTCATCGTGGCGGTCGTCGCCGAGATGATCACCGGCAACAGCGGCATCGGCTACTTCATTCTCGACATGCAGCGCGTCTTCCGCGTCCCGGAGATGTTCGCCGGCATCTTCACCCTCGGGCTTCTCGGCTATCTGATCAATTTCGTCTTCCTCCAGATCGAGCAGTACTTTCTTCGCTGGAGAGGCACCAGCAATGAAGCCGGCTGAGAACGGTGCGGTCGTCGTCACCGGCGCCGCCGGCGGCATCGGGTTGGCGCTCGTTCATCGCCTGCTGGAGACGGGCCATGCGGTGTCGGCCTGGGACACGGGGCCGGGCGAGCTCGACGTCGACCACTCACGGATGTCCTTTCATCGTCTCGACGTGCGCGATCGATCCGCGATGGATCTTGCTGCGCGGCAGACGCTCGAACGATACGAGCGCATCGACGGCCTCGTGACGTGCGCGGCGATCTTCGCGGCGAAGCCGTTTCTCGAGCTCGATGAAGCGACCTGGGATGCGACCTTCGACGTCAATCTCAAGGGGACGCTGTTCGCCTGCCAGGCGGTGCTGCCGGCCATGCGACGGCAGCGCAAGGGCAGCATCGTGCTGTTTTCCTCGATGATCGCCCGCACCGGCGCCGCCCGCGCCGGTCACTACGCCGCCAGCAAGGGCGCTATCCTGGGGCTCGCGCGTTCGCTCGCGCTCGAGGCGGCGGCGAACAACATCCGCGTCAACGTCGTCTCGCCCGGCATCACCGATACGCCGCAGCCGCGTGCGAACTTCAGCCAGAACTATCTCGACGCGCGCGCGAAGGAGATCCCGCTCGGCCGCATCGGCCAACCGGCCGACGTCGCGGAGGCTGCCCTGTTCCTGCTCGAGGACGAGAGCTCGTTCGTGACCGGACAGGATATTCGCGTCAACGGCGGGCACAGGCTGTTCTGATGCCGGCTCCAGTGAGGACGCTGCTCATCACCGGCGCGGCGAGCGGCATCGGGCGCGCGGCGGCGATGCGCATGGCCGATCGCATGCACGTCGTCGCCGCCGATCGCAACCGGTCGGGCATCGAGGCCCTGGTCGACGAGCTCGAGCGCAAGGGCCGGCGCGCCACCGCCATCGAGGTGGATGTGACAGACGCCGCCTCGGTGAACGCGATGGCGGAGCGCATCCGGCGAGACGTCGGCCCGATCGACGCGCTGTTCAACAATGCCGGTATCAGCCGCCGCAAGACGGTCGACGAGACGAGCGCGGAGGACTGGGACGCGGTGATCGCGACCCACGTCAAGGGCACGTTTCTCTGTTCACGCGCGGTGCTGCCCGGCATGTGCGAGCGGCGCCAGGGCGTGATCGTCAACATGGCGTCCGATTTCGCCGTCATGGGGATGGCGGGGGCGGCGGCCTATTGCGCGGCGAAATCGGGGGTCTATTCGCTCACCAAGTCGCTTGCCCTCGAATTTGCGCCGTTCGGCATCCGGGTCAATGCGCTCGGGCCGGGCCCGATCGACACGCCGCTGTTGCGCTCGGGCCGCTCGGAGGCGCAATGGGCGGAAGCGGAGGCAAGAAACCGCGCGCGCGTGCCGCTCGGACGACTGGGCCGGCCCGAGGAAGTGGGGGCCGTCCTCGACTTTCTGCTGAGCGAACGGTCGAGCTACATCACCGGACAGCTCATACACCCGAACGGCGGCGCGTTAAGCTGGTGAGCATCGAAGCGAAGGGAGGCGAAGGCACAGCGATGCGTTGGGGGATCTGGACGCCCTTGCCGCACACCATCCGGCCGGAGCCGGCCATGGTCGAAGCGGAAGCAGCGCTCAAGCGGCACGGGGAGGGAAGCGAGGATGCCTCGTTCCGCTTCGCTCTCGACCTCGTCCGCCGGGCGGAGGCGTTAGGTTTCGACCTCACGCTGGTGGCCGAGCGCTTCCTCGGCCCCGATCTCGAAGCCTGGATGCTGTCGGCGGCGCTTGCCGCGCACACGTGCCGGATCGAGATCATGCCGGCCGTTCACCCCGGAATTCTTGCGCCGCAGGTCGTCGCCAAGATGGCGGCGACCCTCGACCGCATCAGCGCCGGACGTTGCGCGCTCAACCTCGTCAACGGCTGGTGGAAGGAGGAATTCGACCTCTACAGCAACGGCGCCTGGCTCGACAAGGAGGAGGCGCGCTACGCCCGGATGGACGAATTCATCGTTGTGCTGAAAGGCCTGTGGACCGAAGAAAGCTTCTCTCATGCCGGGCGGTTCTATCGCGCCGACCACGGCAGCCTGCCGACGAAAGCGTGGCGGCGCCCGCACCCGCCACTCTACACCGGAAGCCGCTCGCCGGC
The DNA here is from genome assembly GCA_964538565.1 of uncultured Hyphomicrobiales bacterium. Lineage (GTDB taxonomy): Bacteria > Pseudomonadota > Alphaproteobacteria > Rhizobiales > Xanthobacteraceae > CAYVBN01. The sequence goes on from CAZIGW010000205.1 coordinate 17,926, forward strand.
CGCCAAGGACATCGTGGCGCGGCACTGCGACGTGTGGTTCGTGTCGGTCGAACCCGGCTATCGCAACTGGGAAACGAACGTCGCGACGATCGCGGCCGACATCGAGGACATGCGCGAGCGCGCCCGAGCCTGCGGTCGCACCATCGGATACGGCATGAGTTGCCACGTCATCTGCGCCGACAGTGAGACGCAGGCGCACGCCGAGGCCGACGCGCTCGAGGAGTATGGCAAGACAGACCGCCTGGCGGCGGTCGCCGCCAAGGCGCTCGGCCCGGGCCTGGTCGGCACGCCGGAAGTCATTGCCGAGCGCATCCGCCGCTACGAGGCAGCCGGCGTCGACTGCCTGATGCTGCATTTCCATCCCATGAGGCAAGGTCTTGAGACCTTTGCCGAACGGGTGATGCCGCTTTTCGGCGCCGGGCGTGTCCCGCAACACCGCGAGCAGAGAGAAACATGCCGTGAAGGACTTTGATCCGTTCTCGCTCTTTCCCTATCAGGCGATCGTCGACCGGCCGAAGATCCGCTGGCCGAACGGCGCGCGCCTCGCCGTCTGGATCGTGCCGAATGTCGAGCATTTTCACCTGGAGATCGGCGCAAAGGCTCCGGACGTGCGCAACCATTCGCGCCGCGACTACGGAAACCGCGTTGGCATCTGGCGTGTCATGGAGGTCTTGGAAAAGCACGGCATCCGCGGCACCGTCGCGCTCAACGCCGAGGTCGGCCGCTACTATCCGCGCATCATGGAAGCCATGATCGGGCTCGACTGGGAACTGATGGGCCACGGGCTGACCAACTCCGTCACGCTGAGCGGGCTCTCGCGAGAGGAGGAGACGGCGGTCATCGCGCGGACGCGGGAGGTGATCGAAGGATGCGGCCAGAGAATGCGCGGTTGGCTCGGGCCGGGTCTCACCGAAACGTGGGCGACGCTCGACCTTCTGCGCGCGCACGGCGTGGAATACGTCTGCGACTGGGTCAACGACGACCTGCCGTATCGGATGAACAACGGGCTCCATGCGATTCCCTATTCGCTGGAACTGAACGACATGCCGCTGTTCAATACGCCGAGCATTCACATCGAGGAATTCGAGCGCCGCATCTGCGAGACGTTCGACGTTCTCTACTCGGAAGGCGAGACCAACGCACGGGTCATGGGAATCGCCCTGCATCCGTTTCTGATCGGCGTGCCGCATCGAATCCGGTATTTCGATAGGGCGCTCCGTCACATCGTGTCGCATGACCAGGTCTGGCTCGCCACCGGATCGGAGATCATCCGCGCGTATCGCGAGCAGGAGCAATCGACGTCGTGATCGTGTGTTGACGTACCTCATACCCGGGCTGCGTTCATTTTGCCGAAGGAAGATACTTTTCGGTGACGAGCGCGGCCATGTCGGGCTCCTTCGGCAACGTGCCCATTTCGACGAAGGAGCGGGCCAGGACCGCGAGCGCCTTCGGGTCGAATTTCCCCGTGCGGTTGAACATGCCCATCAGCTCGTCGTAGTCGCGGGTCGCGATCGAGCGCGAAACGGATGCCGTGCGCGTGGTGATGTCGATCGTCTGGTCGCGATGATCGTGCATGTACGCGATGGTGTCGAACCAGCCGGCGAGAAAGCCGCGCACCGCCTCCGGGTTCTTCTCGGCGAACTCGCGCCGCGCATAGAGAACGTAGATGTGAAACGGCTTGATGCGGTCACCGAACTGGACGAGCACGCGGCCGACGCCTTCTTCTTCGAGCCGGTATCCCGCGTTGACCTCCACGATCATGCCGTCGATCTGACGGGTCTTCAGGGCGGCCGTCTGCGCGTCGGTTCGCCCGAGCGGCGCGATCTTGAAGCCGTCGGCGCCCCAGCCCTGCTGGCGCGAAAGTTCGCGCGCGAGCCAGTCGGTGAGCGAGCCGGAGCTCGACACGCTGACGGTCTTGCCCTTCAGGTCGGCCGCGGTCTTCGGACCGTCCTTGAGAACGGCGAGCACGACCGAGTAGGGCGCGTCCGCCATGGCGGCGACGGCGATCTCCGGCGCGCCTTTGACGATGAAGGCCAATTCGGGCCCGGAGCCGATGGCGATGTCGATCGACCCCGCCGTCAGCGCCTGCTGCACCTTCGGGCCGCCGCCGAAGTTGGAGATCTCGACGTCGACCCCGTGCTTGCGGAACGTGCCGGCCTCGGTGCCGACCTGGAGCGGCACGAACTGGAATGTGCCGGCCTGGGGCTGGCCCACCCGCACCTTTGTCTGGGCCTCGGCCGGCTGACCGGCAGCAAGGCCGAGCGTGACAGCGGCGAACGCACAGGCCGCCATTCGCAATCCCGCCATGTCTTTCCTCCCTCGACGTCCCGCAGCCGTGCCCGCTGCGTTTGACGCCGCATTAGAACGGCGTTTGCGTCCGCTCGCCAGAGGAATCGGCGACGCACGTCCTGGCGCCGGGCGGGAGACTGTGGGAGGCTCGGAAGCGGGGAGGAATCGAGGCGATGAGCAGACGGGCGGCTTTCGTCACCGGCGCGTCCTACGGGGTCGGTGCCGCCACCGCACTGCGGCTGGCGCGAGAGGGGTTCGATCTCGCCGTTTCGGCGACGCGGATGAATAACCTCGCCGACATCTCGGCGAAGCTGGCCGCCGTCGGCGCACGGGCCGTGCCGGTCGCCCTCGACCTGCGCTCGCAGACGAGCATCGCGGATGCGATCGCCGAAGTGGCATCGACGCTCGAAGGCCTCGATCTGCTCGTCAACAACGCCGGGGCAAACCTGCGCAAGGCCGCGCTCGACGTCACGCCGGACGAATGGGAGGCCGTGCTGGGGACGAACCTCACCGGCGCGTTCTTTTTGACCCAGCGGTTCGCCCGGCATCTCGTCGATCGCGGCCGGCCCGGCTGCGTCGTCAATATCGCCTCGACCCACGGCCTCCTTGGTGCGGCCGACCGGTCGGTCTACGGCATCTCGAAAGCCGCGCTGATCCAGATGACGCGCATGCTGGCGATCGAGTGGGCGGAGCACGGAATCCGTGTCAACGCCGTCGCCCCCGGTCGGCTCGACACTGCCTCCCCCTCGCGCGCCGCGCGCACGGCCGATCCGGCCTACATGGCGGCGATGCTCAAGCGCATCCCGCTCCACCGGCTGGCGACCGTCGAGGAGGTGGCGGGCGCCGTCAGCTATCTCGCCGGTGCCGATGCCCGGTCGATCACCGGACAGGTCCTGGTGCTCGATGGCGGGCTCACCGCGGGATAGGATTTAAAATCCGCGAGGCTCCTGCACGAGCAGGTCTTCAAGCCTCGCAAGTGCGCCCCTGGCGGAATCCAAGGCCCGCAGCGGAGGCCGCGGCGCGCCGCAGTCGCGGCCGAGTAGCTGCAGCGCCGCCTTGAGGGTGGCGATGTCGGCCTTGCGGGTTGCCTGCCGGAGCGCGGCGATCTCCTCTTGCACCGGCCGCGCATCGAAGAATTTCTGGTCGCGGCAGAGCTCGTACAGCCGGCGGACGCGAACCGGTGCCAGGGCCGCGAGGGTCGACATCATGCCGGTGGCCCCGATCGCCCCCGCCGACACGAGATGTTCGGTCCCGGCGAGCAACTGGAATCCCGGCCGCCGGCGCCGCGCGTCGGTCATCAGCTCGATCATGAACTGCCAATCGAGGCTCGCATCGATCAGCCCGGCGAAGTTCTCGACCCGGTCGATCAGCTTCGCCATCAGCTCCGCCGACACGCGAATGCCCGCCATGTCTTCCGGCGCGTTGTGAACGTAGAAGGGGATCTTCACGGCGGAGCCGATCTGCGTGAAATGCTCGAGGATCATCGCCGGCGGAGGCGTCCAGTAGTAGGGCGTGGTGGCGACGACGGCGGCGGCCCCGGCCTCCTCGGCGTGGCGCGCAAGCGCGGCGGCGATGCCGCTGCCGGCCTCGCTGACGTGCGCGATGACGGGCGCACGGCCCCGCACGTGCTTGACGGCGAATTCGACGAGCTGGCGCTTCTCGTGATCGGTCAGGCTGACGGATTCGCCGGCATGCATCGGCAGCGCCAGCGCGTCGGCGCCGTTGCGCAGGTGGAAGTCGAGCAGCCTCGCAAACGTATCGAAGTCGACGCGATGGTCGCGCGTGAACGGCGTCACCGGAGCGTGCACGAGTCCTGGTCGAATTCCTGGCTGGGACATGGGTTCGGTCTCGCTGAGGGTCACCAGCCGTACGGCTCGGAATCGAGAATGCCGAGCATCTCGAGTTGCGTGCGGATGAAGGCCTGCCGCTCCTTGGTGGCGGTCGGCAGGGGCGCGCGCGTCGGGCCGACCGGCCGTCCCATGATGACCATGCCGCCCTTGAGGGACGACGGATACTGGTCGCGAAACAGCAGCCACAGGTGCGTCATCTTCGATTGCAGCTCGCGTGCGCGCTCCCATGCGCCGGCCACGCAGGCGTCGAACAGCTGCGTGCACAGGTTGGGGCAGATCGACCCGGCGGCCGAATACGATCCGACGCCGCCGAGCGGGACCGACGGCAGCAGGAATTCGACGCCGGTGAGCATGGCGAAATCGGGCCGCAGGGCGAGCGCGGCGCGGGAGATTTCCAGGAACTTCTCGCTGTTGAAGCTCGCCTCCTTGACGCCGACGAAATTCGGCAGGCGTTCGATGAGCCGTGACATCAGCTCGCCGGTGATCTCGACGCCTGCGAGATAGCTCGGCGAATTGTAGGAAATCAGCGGCAGATCGATCGAGGTGGCGAGGCGCACGAAAAAATCGTGAATCGATTCGAGCGAGGGATTCCAGAAATACGGCGTCATCGCCAGCACGCCGTCGGCGCCGATCTGCTGGGCATGGCGGGCGAGCTCCATCGTGTCCTCGACCGCGAGCGCGCTCACGTGGATCGTGACGGGAACGCGGCCGGCGACGACCTTGACGGCGGCCTCGGCGAAGAGCTTGCGCTCGGCGATCGTGAGGCTCAACGACTCCGCCTTGTGGTGCGGCCAGGAAATGGCCGTCGCCCCGGTACGGACGTGGAAGTCCAGCACCTTTTCGAACGTCGGCAGGTCGAGGCTGAAGTCGTCCTTGAGCGGCGTGACCGGGCTCTGCATCACGCCCCTGAGCTTGATCGCCATTCGGATTCCAGTCCGCAGTCGCCATGCCGATCGAGGGCCGCGATCGGGCGATCACGGCGGGCCGGCGCGTCGGATTGAGCCACAGCGGAAGCGCAAACACAACGGGCTTCGCCGCATCCTGCCGGCCTCTGGCACTCTGGCGCTCCGGCGCCGAATTGCATCCCCGGATGTCGGCCGGGATGCATACGCACCGTCAAGCTTCGGGCCAGCCGACGATCGCGGCGACGACCGCAATGATCAGCATGAAGATCAGCAGTTCATACACGGCGGCGTCCCGACAGATCTGGTTCGTGTCGCGGCAAGCGAACGCGTGCTGAAGCCTTGTTCCGCTCTTCGGCGTCGGCCCTGAGTTGGCTCAAGCCGGCTGTGGCTGCGCTCCGGGCGGCCGTGCGGTCCCCGCCGTATAACACGTGGATGCCCGCGTCGTTCCCCCGCCTCGCCGAGATCGGCGCACCCAGCCTGGCCGAATTTCCATGTGCGGAACGTGACAGAGCTCACGCCTCGCCTCCGGCGGCGGGGCCGTGCCCCGGCGTTGGAGCCAAACCGTCGGGAAACGCGTTGGTTCCATCGGGCAGGCGAGCCGCGACCTCTCTGGCCGGACCGGCGCGCGACGTGCGGCGGAGTGCCTCGGATTGACCTGGCTCAAGGACCGTGCCGTGCGCCCGGGAAAAGGGACCCGATCGTTTCACGGCCGCGTGGCCGCGGCGCATGAGAATCGCGGAGATACCGATGCAGGAAAAATCGCGCCAGACAGGAGCGCCGGCCGGGGACGAGGCGCCGGCCCTGGCGATTTCCTCCGAAAAGGTCTGCTTCATCATCATCAAGGCGAGAGAGTTCGACACCAAGGACGAGGTGACGGAGCCCGATCCCGGTTCCAATCCTTCGGACGACCGCGAGACCGCGGTTCTGGAGGATCATGGGGATGACCCCGTGGTGGAGGAATTGACTTCCTTCATCAATTCGCTGTCCGAGGACGAGCAGATCGACCTCGTCGCCCTGACGTGGCTCGGCCGGGACGACTACGCGGCGAGCGACTGGCCCTCGGTGCGGGAGGAGGCCGCGCGGGCCCACAACAGGCGGACCGCCGAATACCTCCTCGGCACGCCGCAACTCAGTGACTTTCTGGAGGAAGGCCTGTCGATCCTCGGCTATTCCTGCGAGGAGTTCGAAATCGAGCGCCTTTGAGCGGGGCCGCCCATCGATCCTCGTCAAGGTTAATCCCCGCAATTCCGCTCGGGGTGGGTTGTTCGCGGCTCGCGGGCCGGAAAACCCTGCTAAACGGGCTGTTCGCGGCTGCGGGACCGGACGGTAGGGGTCTGAACGGACTTGATTTTAGGTCTCGCGGCCACCATGTGCGGCAGCAAGGATGGACGGCCGGAGCCGATCCGCCGGCTGCCATGCCCGCAAATCCTCCGGTTGCGAACCAACGCTGATCGCCGCAGCGCCGCCAGAGCCGGGAGTAAGGGGCTCCGGGCCGGTGAAGCTTTTGCGCGCCGGCAAGAGGCGCTACGGCTTTTGAGGACATTTCGTCGATGGCTCTGTTGGAAGACTGGGGGCGCGGCCGGCGAGGATCCGGCCCCCGAGACCAGGAAGATGCGGCCGAGAGCGGCCGCCGCGAGGCCGTGGTGCTCGACCCGGACAGCGAAGCCGTGTCTGCGCGGTGCGAACCGTCGGATGCGCAGGAGCGCCGCACCGCGGTGTCGGAGGCTGCCGAGGGCACGTCCGGCGAGGCCGGCCCGGGATCGTCGAACCTGAAGGAAGCCGCCCGCTCGGCCGACCTGATCGACACCTACTTCCGTCAGATGCGCGACAGCGAGCCGCTCTCGCGTGAACAGGAGATCGCGCTGGCGAAGCGGATCGAAGCGGCGCGCCAGGACGTGCTCGCCGGCCTCTGCCGGATTCCCATGCTCGTCGAGCGTGTCGCAGGCTGGGCACTCGACCTGTCGGAAGGCCGACGCCGGTTGCCCGATCTGCTCGATGTCCCGTTCGATGGCGAACATCCCGAGGCCGAGGAGCACGAGGCACCGGCCGGGCAGGGGTCCGTGCTGCCTTCCGCGGTCTCCGCCCGGCTCGACCGGCTGGCCGCGCTCGCCAGCGAGATCGCGATGCTCAGCCGCCGGCGCCTCGCGGCGGTGGCGCGCGGCCGCGACCTCGCCGCCAAGGCGCGCTCGCGCCGCCAGGCGCTGACCGAAGATTTCGCCCGCGAAACGGCGGCGCTCGGGCTGCGGCCGGACCGCGTTGCCGAGCTCCTCGCCGATCTCGAACGCGAACAGGCGGCGCTTGCCGGGACCGAGCGGAATCTTGCCAGGCTCTCGCGCGCCGGGCGCTCGCGCGTGGTCACGTTCGAACCCGGCGCCGCGCGACAGGCGGACCGGATCGCTGTCCTGAACGCGGATATCCTGGCCGTCGAGCGCCGGGTCGGGCTGCCGATTGCCGACTTCCGCGCGGCCGTCGCCGACATTCGCAGGGCGCAACGGGAGCTTGAATCCGCGCGCGACCTCATGGTGCGCGCGCATCTTCGGCTGGTCGTCGCCATCGCCAAGAAGTACCGGCGCAACAGTTCGCTCGACCTCCTCGACCTGATCCAGGAGGGCAACATGGGCCTCATGCACGCCATCGAGAAGTTCGATCATCGGCGCGGCGTGAAGGTCTCGACCTACGCAGTGTGGTGGATCCGCCAGTCGATCACCCGCGCGCTCGTCGACCAGGGCAGCACCATCCGCATTCCGGTGCACGTCGCCGACACCGCCACCAAGGTGATGCGCGAGCGCGCGAAGTTCTATCAGACCGAGGGCCGCAATCCGACCGACAGCGAACTCGCGGCGCGCGCCGGCATTCCGCTCGCGCGCATCGAGCAGATGTCGACGGTCGTGCAGGAGCCGACGTCGCTCGACCTTCCGGTCGGTGAGGATGGCGATGCGACCTTCGGCGACCTGATCCGGGCTCCCGACGCCGTCGATCCGCAGGCCGTGGTGGAGGCGGGCGCGCTGCGTGAGACCATGGCGGAAGTGCTGTCCGAACTGTCGCCGCGCGAACAGCGCGTGCTGCGCATGCGCTTCGGACTGGACGGAATGTCCGACCACACGCTCGAGGAGATCGGGCGCGAGTTCGGCGTGACGCGCGAGCGTATCCGGCAGATCGAGGCGGCGGCGATCGAGAAGCTGCGCCACGCCCGGCGCGCGCACAAGCTCGCGGAGTTCGCGGAGGGTTGAGCAGCCTCACGCGCGGGTCCGGCCGTTCGGCCGGGGCCTCGCCGGCGAGCGTCCTGCCGCACGTCACCGGATCGCCCCTGCGGCGCGGGTTTTCCCCGGAAGAAGCGGTCGTTCCGGCCGACACGGCCGAGCGCGCCAGCGCGGGACGGTATGGCGTTGGCGCAGGCGCTCGCCTCCCGTTGACACGGGTCAAATCGATATCGAACTCCACACGATAGGTCTTGACGGACGCCCGTCGGGCGCCCGCGAAGGTATCCCTTGTCAGGGAGTGAACATTGGTTGCTCAACTGACCTGCATCTGGACCGGCGCATCCGGCCGGAAATACGTCTACGAGGTCCACGCGCGCGGGCCCAACCTGCCGCCCAACATTCCGGGAAACTACATTTACGCGAAGCTCGACGGGCAGCGACGCTGGGTCCCCGTCTGCATCGGCGAGGGAAACCTGACCCAGCGCGCCTCGGCGGACTCGCGCTGCCTCGCCTGCGTCGACGCCAAGGGCGCGACCCACGTGCACGTGCACGTGAACTTCAAGAAGCAGGACCGGATCGCCGAGGAAAAGGATCTGCTCGAAAACTTTCCGCAGGCGTTCGCGCCGGACGGCTGCAACGAGCCGCCGGAGGGATGAAGGGCGGCAGACAGCGCCGGTCGCGTCACCTGCACGAGCGTGGCGTAGCGTCGATGGACCGGTCCGCCGCCGAAGGAAACGGCCCTCGATCAATCCGGAACAGCGCGCGCGTCCTCGCTGTTTCCCCACGGCCGGCGCTCTCGGCGGAGGCGGGGCGGCAGGCGCGTGGGGCACGAACCAGGTCGGCTCGTTGTTGAGATTGATCAACGCCCGCCTGGCGTCGCGGACCGAATATTCCAACTGTTTGGACCGGAGATTGCGAGTGCAGGGGAAGATCCATGTCTTATGCGACCATCATGGCCTATGTCGACGCCGAGGGCGCTCCGGAGGCGCGCATTCGCGTGTCGGCGCATCTCGCGCAGAAATTCGGCGCGACCCTGATCGGGCTTTCGGCCATGGGCATCAAGCCGCCGTTCGTCGCCGAGGGCGTGGTGATCGAAGAGGTGACGGATGCCGAGATCAAGGCGATGCGGGCGAGGCTCGCCGACAAGGGAAACTGGTTCCGCGGCGTGATCGGGTCCGCCCCGAAGCAGGCCGAGTGGCGGCCGGTGCTCGATTTTCCCGTCGATGCGTTGACGCGCGAGGCGCGCAGCGCCGACCTCGTGGTGATCGGGCGATCGAAAGGACCCGGAGACGCCTATGTCTCGCTCGATCCTGGCGCCGCGATTCTCGGCGTCGGACGCCCGGTCCTGGTCGTTCCCGACGGCGTCGGGGCGCTGTCGGC
>CAZIGW010000206.1:0-5160 GCA_964538565.1 uncultured Hyphomicrobiales bacterium
CGCATAGAGCAGCGACGTCACCGGGATCTTCCGACGCCGGTCGATGCGCGCATACACGATGTCCTTGGCATCGAACTCGATGTCGAGCCACGAGCCGCGATACGGGATGATGCGGGCGGCGAACAGCAGCTTGCCCGAGGAATGCGTCTTGCCCTTGTCGTGGTCGAAGAACACGCCGGGCGAACGATGCATCTGCGAGACGATCACGCGCTCCGTGCCGTTGACCACGAAGGTGCCGTTCATCGTCATGAGCGGGATGTCGCCCATGTAGACGTCCTGCTCCTTGATGTCCTTGACCGAGCGCGCGCCCGTCTCCTCGTCGATATCGAACACGATCAGGCGCAGCGTCACCTTGAGCGGCGCCGCGTAGGTCATGCCGCGCTGGCGGCACTCGTCGACGTCGTACTTCGGCGGCTCGAACTCGTAGCGGACGAACTCGAGCTGCGCCGTGTTGGAGAAATCCGAAATGGGGAATACGGAGCGGAACACCGCCTGCAAGCCCTCGTCCGGACGCCCGCCCGGAGGTTCCTGGACAAGCAGGAACTGGTCGTAGGATGCCTTCTGAACCTCGATGAGGTTCGGCATCTCTGCGACTTCCTTGATTTTGCCAAAGAACTTACGGACCCGTTTGCGACCGGTGAACGTCTGTGCCATCGTGGCCTCTCGCTCCGTCCGCCTGCCGTGAATTCGGCGGCGGCGTCTTCCGGTGGCCCGTAACGGACGCAACCCGGAAGCTGTCGTGATCGGCGGAGTCCCGACTCGTGTCTCCGCCTTGGTGTCGGCCCGGGGCAATTCCCGAACCGCATGATAGTCGTCTCGCCGGCCGCGGCTGCCCCTCGCCGTCGGCCCGATGACCGCCGTTAGGCGCCCAGCGTGGCGATTCCGGGAGACTGCTCTCCCGGAATCGTTTGATTTGTCTCACATTTGCTTGAAGTCGATCTCACTTCAGTTCGACCTTCGCACCGACTTTTTCAAGGGTGGTCTTGATCTTTTCGGCCTCATCCTTGGCCACGCCTTCCTTGACCGGCTTCGGCGCGCCCTCGACGAGATCCTTGGCTTCCTTGAGGCCGAGACCGGTCAGGGCCCGGACTTCCTTGATGACCTCGATCTTCTTGTCACCGGCGCTGGCGAGAACGACCGTGAACTCGGTCTTCTCCTCCGCCGGCGCCGCTGCGCCGCCGGCCGCGCCCGGTGCCGCCGCAACCGCGACCGCAGCCGCCGCCGAGACGCCCCACTTCTCCTCGAGCAATTTGGCGAGTTCCGCCGCCTCGAGCACCGTCAACTTGGAAAGCTCGTCAACGAGCTTCGACAAATCAGCCATGTTTCATATTTCCCTTCGGTTCGAACCCATCGAGTCCTGCGAAGCGCCTCACGCGGCTTCGCTCTTGCTGGCATAGGCCTGAACGACGCGGGCGACTTTCGTCGCCGGCGCGTTGAGCAGCTGGGCCACCTTGGTCGCCGGGGCGTTGAGGAGCCCCACGATCTTGGCCCGCAGCTCGTCCAACGACGGGAGGGCGGCGAGCGCCTTCACGCCATCGGGATTCAGGGCGGTCGCCCCCATCGCTCCGCCAAGGATCACGAACTTCTCGTTCGCCTTGGCGAAATCGGCGGCGACCTTCGGCGCGGCCACGGGATCGCTCGAATAGGCGATCACGGTCGGCCCCTTCAGCAGGGGCGCGACGAGAGCCGCGTCGGTGCCTTCAAGAGCGATCTTGGCGAGACGGTTCTTCGCGACCTTCACGGAGGCGCCCGCTTGCTTCATCTGCCTGCGCAGGGTCTGCATCTGGGCGACCGTGAGGCCGGAGTAGTGAGCAACCACCACGACGTGCGAGGTCTTGAAGACCTCATTGAGCGTCGCGACGAGCTCCTTCTTGGCCGCTCGATCCACTGCTTTGCTCTCTCAGGTTGGCGGCCCGTCGAAGACGAAGCCGCCGGCTGCGACATGCCGTCCGGTTCCACGACAGGATGGAGACAGGACGACGCTCAACATGCCCTGCCCCCTGTTCGCGGCACGCCGCACCCAGGTACTCGAGGTCGAACCGGCGCGGGGATTCCCCCCGAAACCGATCGTCACCCGTCTATGCAGGCTCTTTCACGAATTAAGCCTCGGCCGAAGCCTCGGCGCCCGCAGTCTCGGACAGGACTGGTCGTCCGGATTGCGCCGAACTGACCTGCACACCACGGAAAACCGCAATCGCTGGCCCTTCCCTTCAGATCGATCCCGCGGGGAGGTCCAAAAGGAAGAAGATCCCGAATGCCATATTTTCCGTAAGACGCGCAAAAGCGCGCCGACAATAGGGCCGGCACGCCCAACACCCCCTATTTAGAGCCTTGGCGAAGCTTTGCCAAGCCTCTTCTTCGACGTTGTACTTGACTGTGTCCCGAACGAAGCACCCGGCCGGGCCGGCACCGGTGGCCGGCCCGCAACGGGGCCGATCAGGACCCCAGGACCGAGGAGGGCTCGACCTTCACCCCGGGGCCCATCGTCGAGGAGATGGCAATCCGGTTGATGAAGTGGCCCTTGGCGCCGGGGGGCTTGGCCTTCTGCACCGCATCGGCGAAAGCCCTGATGTTCTCGACGAGTTTCTCCGCCGGGAACGACGCCTTGCCGACCCCGGCGTGGACGATGCCGGCCTTCTCGACCCGGAACTCGACCGAACCGCCCTTGGCGCCCTTGACCGCCGCGGTGACGTCCATCGTCACGGTGCCGACCTTCGGGTTCGGCATCATGCCGCGCGGGCCGAGCACCTTGCCGAGACGACCGACCAGCGGCATCAGGTCGGGCGTGGCGATGCAGCGGTCGAAGTCGATGTTGCCGGCGTTGACCTTCTCGACCAGGTCTTCCGCCCCGACCACGTCGGCGCCGGCCGCGCGCGCCTCGTCGGCCTTGGCGCCGCGCGCGAATACCGCGACGCGCACCGAGCGGCCCGAGCCGTTCGGCAGGCTGACGACGCCGCGCACCATCTGGTCGGCGTGGCGCGGATCGACGCCGAGATTCATCGCGATCTCGATGGTCTCGTCGAACTTGGCCTTGGCGCGCTCCTTGATCAGCCGGACGGCTTCCGGGAGCGGATAGGACTTGGCGGGATCGATGCCCTCGCGCGCCGCGCGCAGGCGCTTGCCGAGATTGCCCATCGCCGTCACTCCCTCACTTCGATGCCCATGGAGCGGGCCGAGCCTTCCACCATGCGCATGGCGGCCTCGATCGTGTCGCAGTTGAGATCCTTCATCTTCTTTTCGGCGATCTCCTTGACCTGTGCCCTGGTGACGCTGCCGGACTTGTCGCGGCCCGGCGCCTTGGCGCCGCTCTCGATCTTCGCCGCCTTCTTGAGGAAGTGCGACACCGGCGGCGTGCGCATTTCGAAGGTGAAGGACCGGTCCTGGTAGATTGTGATCACGACCGGGATGGGCGAGCCTTTTTCCATCTGCTGGGTCTGCGCGTTGAACGCCTTGCAGAACTCCATGATATTGAGGCCGCGCTGGCCCAGTGCCGGGCCGATCGGCGGCGAGGGATTTGCCGATCCCGCCGGCACCTGCAGTTTGAGGAAGCCGGTAACTTTCTTTGCCATCGTGAACTCCTCTGATGCCGGATGCCCGGCGCCTCAGGGTGCGTGGTGCGGATCGCGGCGGTTGGCGGCCGCCCTCACCTCCCACGCGGTGACTTCCGCCCGCGAGGTCCGGCCTGGGCCTGGCGTCTCGGGCGGAGATCGGACGCTGTCGAAAAGACTAGAGTTTCTCGACCTGTCCGAACTCGAGTTCGACCGGGGTGGGCCGGCCGAAAATGGAAACCGCGACCTTGAGCCGCGAACGCGCGTCGTCAACCTCTTCGACGACGCCGTTGAACGAGGCGAACGGGCCGTCGGAGACACGCACCTGCTCGCCCACTTCGAACGACACCGACGGCTTCGGCCGCTCGATGCCCTCCTGCACCTGGTGCAGGATGCGCGCGGCCTCGGCGTCCGAGATCGGCATCGGCTTGTTGTCGGTGCCGAGAAAGCCGGTGACCTTTGGGGTGTTCTTGATGAGGTGATAGGCCTCGTCGGTGAGGTCCATCTTCACCAGCACGTAGCCGGGAAAAAACTTGCGTTCGGCCTCGACCTTGCGGCCGCGCCGTACCTCGGTGACCTTCTCCTTCGGTACCATGATCTCGTCGAACAGGTGCGCGAGACCGCGCTGCTTCGCCTGCTCGCGGATCGAGTCCGCCACCTTGTTCTCGAAATTCGAGTAGGCGTGGACGATGTACCAGCGCTTCTCCATGACCGCAGTTCCGATCATTTGCCTTCAGCTTCCAATGCCGAGCACGAACGTCACGGCGATGCGGATGATCTGGTCGGCGACCAGGAAGAACACCGAGGCGAGCGCCGCCATGGCGAACACCATCATGGTGGTGACCGCGGTCTCGTTCCGCGTCGGCCATGTGACCTTCTGCGTCTCGGCGCGCACTTCCTGGAGGAACTTGAACGGACTGACCTTCGCCATGGGTTTGCTTCGCTATCTGCCGACTTCGCCGTCTGCTCTGTCCTGATCTCGCGTCGTCATCTCGTGTCGTCGTTCGCCTTGTGCCGTTCCCCGGTCGCAAGCTCGCCCCTGCAGCCTGGAATTCTGCAGAATCGGCCTCTGCAGCCCAGGATATATAGTCTTCAATCCACCGTCTCGAAGCCGGGTTGCCCTCGTGACCGCCTCCGGCGCGAGAGACGGGTGCGCGACCGGATGGCCGGAGACCCCGCCTAGCCCTGGCAGGAGTGGAGGGACTCGAACCCCCAACCCCCGGTTTTGGAGACCGGTGCTCTAGCCATTGAGCTACACTCCTCCGGAAGCGGGTGCGGCGGCCCCGAGGTCCGCCGCATTCTTGTCATGCATGATCGACGCCCGCATTGCAAGCCCGCTCCGGGCGGGCGTCGGGCGGCGATTTGCCGGGCCGACGGGGCCGGGGCCGGGCCACGCCCCTTGTTCGAAGATGGAGGCGACGACCCGGGCGGCGCAGGAAGGCGGTTTCCACCTTCCCTCGTCGCGTCGGTCATTCGATGATGGAGGCGACGACCCCGGCGCCGACGGTGCGGCCGCCCTCGCGGATGGCGAAGCGCAGCTTCTCCTCCATGGCGATCGGCACGATCAGCTCGATCGTCATCGTGATGTTGTCGCCCGGCATCACCATCTCGG
>CAZIGW010000207.1:0-11256 GCA_964538565.1 uncultured Hyphomicrobiales bacterium
GAACGAGCCACGCGGATACGATGCGCTGGTCGGCGCGCTGCTGTGCGAACCGGAAGACAAGAGCTGCGCAGCCGGGGTGATCTTCTTCAACAACGTCGGTTATCTCGGAATGTGCGGGCATGGGACCATCGGGCTTGCCGTAACGCTTGCGCACATGGGACGCATCCGTCCCGGGGCGCATCGGATCGAGACACCCGTCGGGATCGTGCGCGTGGATCTCAAATCGTCGAACGAAGCGACGATTGAGAATGTCGCGAGCTACTGCTACCGGGAGGCGGTCGGGGTCGACGTGCCCGCGATCGGCAGGCTCGTGGGGGACGTTGCGTGGGGTGGCAACTGGTTCTTCTGCGTTCACAAAGCCCCGTTCGCGCTGACCATGGCGAATGTCGGCGATCTGTCGCGAACGGCTGACACCGTCATGCGTGCACTGCGGGCACAAGGAATCACGGGCAAGGACGGCGCAGTGATTGATCACATTGAGTTTTACGGCCCGCCGACCCTGAAAGGCGCGCACAGCCGCAACTTCGTGCTTTGCTCGGGTGGAGCATATGACCGTTCGCCTTGCGGGACCGGCACAAGCGCGAAAATCGCCTGTCTTGCAGCGGCCGGCGAGCTCGCGCCTGGCGAAGACTTCGTGCAGGAGAGCATCATCGGCAGTTCGTTCACCGCGCGATATCGCCGGGATACGACCGGCGCGATCATTCCGAGCATCACGGGCCGTGCTTACATCACCGGCGAGGCCACGCTCTATGGCGATCCCGCCGACCCTTTTATCGACGGTCTGCGCGCTGTCTGACGGGATCACTCTTCACAAGTGCAGGTCCGCGCGTCTGAGGGACGCCGTTCAACGATCGGTCTGGTGGAGCGCGGCACTCGGTCCCGCGGCCAGGCCAAGATTACGATGTCGGCATGCGGCAATTCTACGTGGAGACGGTCAGGCGTGGTCATGTGTTCGAGGGCGCGGGTCGGTTCTCCGCTGCGACGGATACCGGATAGGCGGAAGCCGGCGTCATGTAGGCGTTCCCACCGAGAGCCCCGACACCATAGATCAGTACGCGACGTCCGGAAGCTGTCCCCCGCAGTTGTCTCGCCCATGAGTGCTGCTGCTGCTTCGTGACGATGCCAGGCACGCCCTCATGTAACGTCAAGGTCGCCATGAGACCAAACTCGGCAACTTTTTCGGCGTGCACGCCACTGGCATTGGTGAGGCTGGTCGATGCAGGCAGCCAGTAGAAGGGCGCGTATTTATCGACACCGCCATGGCTTCCCAAGGCCGGTCGAATGCTGCGGCGCCGTTCAAGCCGAAATCATGATGCGCATTGCTTCGAAGTGCGGATTTGCATCGTGAAGCCAGATTTCGGCTCCGACTCCGGACCGGGTCCAGCCATCACTATTTGATTTGATTCCAAATCAGAATGAAGAGGATGATCCGGAGCGGGCTTCGCGGACAGATAATTCTAGTTCAGTTCGCATTGGCGAATAACGGGTCATGGCACGGCACTTGCAAGAACTCTGACATTAGGCGAGCGAGTATCATGTCAAAACCGCGCAAGCTCGACGGCCGCAGCGCTCTCATCACCGGCGGAAGCCGCGGTATAGGCGCTGCGATAGCGCGCGCATTCGCTGAAGAAGGTGCCGACGTTGCGTTCTGCCATGTAGATGATGAACCCGGCGCGGCGAACGTGATCGCGGACGTCCATCGCTTCGGGCAACAGGCTTTCGCATGGCAATGCGATATCGGCGACATGGAGGCGGCACGGAAGCTGTACGCGGATGCAGAGGCGGCGCTTGGGCAGATAGATATCCTGGTGAACAACGCCGGCGTCAGCGAAGAGGTGCTGGTCGAGAATACGACCATGGCGTCGCTGGACTGGATGCTGAACGTGCATCTGAAAGCCACGTTTCTGCTGTCGCAGCTTGCCTATGTCGGCATGAAGGCGCGCGGCTTCGGGCGCATCATCAACATCAGTTCAAACCTTGCTTATAAGGGCGCTCCGGGACTAGCGCATTACAGCGCGGCGAAGGCCGGCGTGGTCGGCTTCACCCGCGCCTTTGCGCAGGAAGCGGCCCCGCACGGCGTCAACGTGAACTCGATTGCGCCAGGCCCGATCGACACTCGCCTCAACGACACTCTCAGCCCGGAGTGGAAGGCATGGAAAGTCGGCAGCCTGCCGGTGCGTCGCTTCGGGCGCCCTGAAGAAATCGCTCCTTCCGCCGTGCTGCTCGCTTCGGCGGACGGCGACTTCTACGTCGGACAGACCCTGAATCCGAACGGCGGCGACGTCATGCCCTAACCGGGTGGGCTCGGGCGGCTTCGGTCCGCCTGGGCTAGGGGAAGGCCCGATCGGGCGGACAACGATACGCCAATACGAGGCGTCAATGATTTGCTCTCGCCTTTGCCGGCGTGACACTTTCCCTGACCATCGCCGTGTCGGTCCATTTTTACCCCACGACGGTGATCTGTCAGGAGCCGAGCGTGTCGCGCGAATGCGGCCCACCTGCAAAATGTGACCGCCCGCGTCCGTCAGGCGGCCTCCACCTCGCGTTCGACCATGCGCAGGAAGCGCTGCGTCCGTTCCTGCTTGGGCGCGCCGAGAACCTCGGCGGGCGTGCCCTGTTCGACGATCACGCCCTCATCCATGAAGACGATGCGGTCGGCGACTTCCTGCGCGAAGCGAACCTCGTGCGTCACCACGATCATCGTCATACCGGCATTCGCCAGCTTGCGCATGACGCTCAACACCTCGCCGACGAGCTCCGGATCGAGGGCGGAGGTCGGTTCGTCGAACAGCATCAGGCGCGGCGAAATCGCCAGCGCGCGCGATATCGCGAAGCGCTGCTGCTGCCCGCCGGAAAGTCGGTGCGGCAGCTTTGTTGCGTGCTGGCTGAGGCCGACGCTCGCGAGGAGCTTGAGCGCAAGGCTGCGTGCCTTTTCCCGATCTTCGCCGTAAACCTGGACCGGCGCCTCCATCACGTTGTCGATAGCGCTGAGATGTTCGAATAGATTGAAGTGCTGGAACACCATGCCGATGCGGGCATCCGCGCGCGCCTTTGCCAGATCCCGGATCGGGCGCAACATGTTGTTGCGGCGCTCGTAGCCGACATATTTGCCCTCGACGGTGATCTCGCCCCAGTCGAGCGCCTCGAGATGGTTGACCAGCCGCAGTAGCGTGCTCTTGCCGGAGCCGCTTGGGCCCATGACGACGACGACCTCGCCTCTGTTGACGATGAGATCGACGCCCCGCAGCACATCGCGCTGTCCGTACGCCTTGTGCACGTTCTTGAACTCGACGAAGGGCGCAGGAGCGGCCTCTGGTCCGGAATTCGCAGGGCTCGTGATATTGCGGACCCAATCCAGCGAGGCGAGGGCCTCGCCTTCATCTTTGGCAACGGCGACCGGCTCCGGGGCCGGCGCCGCAGGCTGCGGCTTCGGACGCAGACCCAAAAGCGGAAAATTGAACAGTCTGCCGAAACCGGACCCGCGTCCCGCCGTACGATCGATCTCGACGTTGAAACGGCGCTCCAGCAACGCCTGGCAGACCGCCACCGCGCTGGTCATCACCAGATAGATGACGCCCGCTGCGGCAAAGACGGTGAAGAACTTGAAGTTCTGGCCGACGATCTGCTGGCTGCGGAAAGTCAGTTCGTTGACGAAGATCACCGAGGCGATCGACGTGCCTTTGATCATGCCAATGATGTCATTGGACATGCCCGGCAGGATCGCCCGCATGGCCTGCGGCAGGATGATGCGGCGGAGCGTCAGGAACGGGCCCATGCCGAGGGACGAAGCTGCGATACCCTGGTTACGATTGACCGATAGGATACCGCCGCGGATGATTTCCGCACTGAAGGCGGCTTCGTTCAGCGCGAAGCCGAGAACGGCGGTCGTGAAGGTGTCGAGCTTGATGCCCATCGGCGGCAGCGCGTCGTAGAGAAAGACGAGCTGCAGAAGCTGCGGCGTGCCGCGCACGAACCAGATATAGAACCAAGCGGCACCGCGCACCGGCGCATGGCGCGACATGCGCGCCAGCGCCAGGCCGAGGCCGAGAATCATGCCCCCCGTCATGGCGAGCGCGGAGATTTCCAGCGCCAGCAGCGCGCCCTGCAGCAGGAACGGCTCCACGACGTAGGAGAGCAATTCCTGCCACGCAGGCACGGTCGCGGCGCCGTCGTCGGCGAGCGCGGGCTGGATCGATGCCGCGGTGACGACCAAGATCGCCGCCACGTGCGGCAAAGCGGCACGCCACCGTTTCACCATTGGACCTCCGTCTTCTGCCGGTTCTGCTTACTTCGTGAGGATCTCAGGCGTTCTGGCGAGCGAATAGTCGACGCCGTATTGCTCGAAGATCTTCTTCGTCGTGCCGTTCGCCTTGAGCACGGTCAGCCCGTCGAGGAGCGCCTGCCCGAGATCCTTGTTGTTCTTGGTGTAGCCGACGGCGATCTTGTAGTCGGTCACGATCGTGAAGCCCTTTTCGAACGCCTGCGGGTTCTGCTTGATGAATGAGTTCACCATGCCAAGGTCGGTCATCATGATGTCGGCACGGTCGTTCTGGATCAGTCGAGTGCCGCCGGGCATGTCCGGATAGGTCACGAGCGACACTTCCTGTTTGCCGGCCGCGACGCACGTTTTGCTCAGATCGCGGAACGCCGCCTCTTCGACGGTGCCGAGACCAGCGGTAGCCCGCTTGCCGCAGACGTCATCGAGCGATTTGATATTCTTGGGATTGCCCTTGGCGACGAGGCCGCCGGTGGCGGCGGTAAGATAGGTCACGAAATCCGCCTGCTTGGCGCGCTCTGGCGTGTAGTAGAGCGTGTCCCACATCGCGTCGGCCTGACCGGCAATGACCGCCGGCAACAGTCCCGACCAGCCGCCGGTAATGAATTCGATCTTCACGCCGGCGCAGGCAAACGTCGCTCGCGCCAGATCGGCGTCAAGACCGATCAGATGTTTGAAGTCCTTCGGATCGCGGAAGCTGTATGGCGGGCTTTCTCCGTCCTGGCCGATCTTGATCGTCTTTCCGGCCAGACTCGGATATTTGGTCGTCACCTTGTCGGGCTCGCATTTCGGGTCGGCGGCTGTCACGGGCGTTGCATTCAAGACGAGAGCGGCGAGCACTCCGGCCGCGCTCAGAATTGCGAAAGAGTCCCTCAGACGAGACATGAACGATACTCCTGTGTCGATCTTCGGCTATGCGTGGGAACGGTCCCTTGTGCAGCAACAGCGAAGCAAAAAGCTTGCCAGACTATTTTGGTGATGAGCGGGCCTCGGCTTGGAGGTGTGCCGCGTACGAGGCGATGCCGTCGCGAATATCTACTCGCGGTTTGTAGCCAAAGGCCTCGCTCGCGCGTGTGCCGTCGAGCGGACCCATGTAGCCGTCGATCGAGCGCGTCGGAGCCGGAGTGTCGGAGATATCGAGCCCTGGCAGGACCGTCGCAGCCAGGCCTGCGACCTCCCGTTCCGTCAGCCAGGTTCCGCCGACGATATTATAAACGAAGTCGTTGAGTTGCTCCGCCGCGATCGCCTGCGTGATCGCGCCGACGACGTCGTCGACATGAACGAACTGACGCCGGAAGCCGCGTTCGCTGCACAGGCTGATGGGTACGCCGGACGCGGCGCTCTGGATCATGTCGCGGATCAGGCAATCGGTTTTCCGGCCTGGGCCATAGACGGAAGCAACGCGCAGTGCGGCTACCGGCAAGCCGAGCTCGGAGCGGTAGGCGCGCAGCACAGCTTCGATGGCGATCTTGCTGGCGCCGTAAACGTCGGTGGCGTTCGTCGGCGCGGTTTCGCTGACGGGATCGAGCGACGATTGAGTGCCGTATACGGAAATGGACGACAGCGCGATGAATCGCGATACTCCGCTCCTACGCGCGGCCTCCGCGAGGTTGAGCGTGCCTCCGACATTCACGGCGAAGACGTAGTGCGGATCGTCCTTCGCCACCATCGGACCGGAGATCGCGCCGCAGTGGACGACGAGGCCCACGGCGTGTTTCAGCAGCAGCGCCTCTACGGCAGAGCGGTCGGTGAGGTCGACGGCTTCGACAGGCACGTCTGCCGGCGCTCCGTCGCTTCGCACGTCGGTCGCGATCACCGTGCGGCCGTCGGAGACAAGGCGGCGAACCAGCGCGCCACCGATCAAGCCGGCGGCGCCTGTGACCAGAACTGCCGTCACGAGCCACCGGCGCCGGAGTAGGGATGGACTCTCCGCCAATGCTCGGCGATGTCGCGCCCGGTGCAGAACCAGACGCGATCATGTTTACGGACGTGTTCGAGGAATTGCACAAGGCCGACCGCGCGCCCGGGTCTGCCGATCAGCCGGTCGTGCAATCCGATGCTCATAATCTTCGGCCGATTGAGGCCTTCTTCGTAGAGCATGTCGAAGCAGTCGATCATGTAGCGCGCGAAATCGGCCGCCGTGCCGAAACCGTTGTGGTCGTAGCGGTTGTCGTTCGTCTCGTAGGAATAGGGGATGACGAGATGCGGCTTGCCGTCGACTTCGGTCCAGTACGGCAACTCGTCGTTCAGTGAATCGCGGTCGTACAGGAATCCGCCGTGCTCGACGAGCAGACGCCGGGTGTTCTGGCCCGGTCGGCCGGTCATCCAACCGACCGGCGCTTGCCCGGTCAGCGCTTTGATGCCTTCGACCGCCAGGCGGATGTGTTCGCGTTCGGCTGCTTCATCGAACGTTTGGTAGTCGAGCCAGCGGTAGCCATGGCTGACGATTTCATGACCCTCGGTCATGAATGCGGCGACCGCGTCCGGGTTCTGCTCGAGCGAACGGACCACGCCGAGCACGCTGACCTTCACGTCGAAGCGCTTGAGAATCGTCAGGATTCGCCACACGCCGGCGCGCGTCCCGTACTCGAACGCGCTCTCGACGATCGGGCTGCGGCGGCCGGGATAGGCCGGAAACCCGGTGTCCGTGAGCATGTCCTCGGACGTCCCGTCGCCCTCGAGCATCGAGCGCTCGCCGCCGGCCTCGAAGTTCAGGTTGATGTTGATGGCGATCCGCGCCTCGCCCGGCCATTGAGCATGCACCGGGTTGGCACCGTAGCCGCGAAAATCCCGTTTCGGACCGACCATGTCCCGCACGTTCTCCGATCGCTGTTCCACACCGCGGCGCGAACGGCGTCGCCGGATCAGCCAATGCACATGTCGGGCCAACTCGGTTGGGGCGGCAGCGCGGCCAGCGCGTGTGGCGTGAAATTTGCGTTACGGCGCGAGAAGCCGTTCAAACTCCGGAGATCCGCCATGACGGTACCCGCCAAGCCATCGGCCTTCGTGCCCGCGCGCTACATCTGGAAAGGTCCCGCCCTGTCCGAGGCGCGCAGCCTCGGGGCCAATTGCTACGTCTCCGAAGCGTTCTTCCGTGCCGAGGTCGAGCACATCCACGCGCGCGGCTGGATCATCGTCGGCCGCACCGACGAATGGGCCGAGCCCGGGCAATACCGCTCGGTCGAGACGGTCGGCGGCCCGGTGCTGATCGTGCGCGACGAGGCCGGTGGGCTGCGCGCCTTTGCCAATTTCTGCAGGCACCGCGGCGCTTTGCTGCTCGAAGGCTGCGGCACGGCGCGCAAGATCCTGTGCCCCTATCACGCCTGGAGCTATCGCCTGAACGGCGCGCTGCTGGCGGCGCCGGCGATGGACGAGACGAGCGGCTTCGACAAGGCCGAATACGGCCTGCTGCCGATCCGGCTCGAGACCTGGGCGGGGTTCGTCTTCATCAATTACAGCAACGACGCGCCGTCGCTCGAAAGCGACATCGGCGACCTCGCCGATCTGCTCGCCTCGCACAAGCTCGGCGACATGGTCTGCACCTGGCGCAAGGAGATCGAGGCCAACTGCAATTGGAAGCTTCTCGTTGAAAACGCGATGGAATCCTACCACACCGGCACGGTGCACGCGGCCACGGTCGGCGCCCAGAAATCAGTGAGCTTCTCCGGCGTCGGCGAGTGGATGGGAATGCAGGTGCTGTCCAAGAGCAGCATCGCGGTGATGCACGGCAAGCCGCCGTTCAAGCCGATCGACGGCCTCTCGGACCAGGCCAAAGAGGGCACGTTCTTCATGTTCCTGCACCCGACGACGCAGTTCTGCTGCGCGCAGGACTGTATGTGGTGGCTGACGGTGCACCCGGTCGCGGCCGACCGCACGGTTTTGTCGATCGGCGGCTGCTTCCCGCGCAGGACCGTCGAGCAGCCGAACTTCGAGGCCGAGGCGGCGCCCTATTACAAGCGTTGGGAAAGCGTGGCGCGCGAGGACGTCGGCGTGCTGGAAAAGCTGCAGACGGCGCTGCATTCGCGGCTATTCCAGCCAGGGCCGCTGTCCTGGCGGGACGATCTCGTGCACACCTTCGACCGCTGGGTGGTCGACCGGCTTCCGGAAGCGCTTCGCACGGTCTGAGCGGCAGGCGCGGCGCGGACCGGCAGGATGGTCCGCGCCCTTACGCGTCTCCGAGCGCTTCGCGCAGCGCGGCGTCGATGAACGGGCGATCCTCCGGATTCCACAGCGTCATGTGGCCCCAGGTCGAGGGGATCGGCCGGCACTCCGCGCCAGGGATGACGCTCGCCTCATAGGCGCTGTCGACCGGCGGGAAATAGCTGTCGTATTGGCCAGGAAGGATAAGGGTGCGCGCCTTGATCGCGCGCAACGCTTTGTCGAAATTGCCGCCATAGGCGGCACAATCGCTGATGTCGCCGTTGAACCAGGTCCACAACATGGACAGCAGGTTGTTGGCATCGTGGTGGATGAACGCGGGCTCCCAATAGAATTCGACGAATTCCTGGCTGTTCTTCGCGTTCATCTTGCGGAATTCTTCCGCCCGGAAAAACGGCTCGGAGAAGCCCCAGCCGGCGTAGATCGCGGCGAAGGCCTTCAGCCCCTCGACCGGCGGCGCGGTATAGAAGCCATGCGCGTATACGGGGTCGAGCTCGAGCGCCCGCTTCAGCGACAGCAGAAACACCTTGTTGAAATGGGCGGTACGCGCCGAGCAGCACATCGGCACGATAGCTCCGACCAGGTCGGGATATTGCGCAGCCCATTGGAACGTCTGGCAGCCGCCCATCGACCAGCCGGCCGCCAGCTTGATGCGGTCGATGCCGAACCGTTCCTGCAGCATCATCCGCTGCAGCAAGATGTTGTCGTACAGAGTGATCCGCGGAAAGAGGGCGCGATCATAGGGAGCAGGGGTATTGCTCGGCGAGGACGAGACGCCGCCAGCCAGCAGATTCGGTACGACGATGAAGTACTTGTCGGGATTGAGCGCCCGGTCGCTGCCGATGAGTGCGATTTCGGCCCCGTTATGGTCGCCGCTGAACCACGTCGGCACCACGACGACATTGTCGCGCGCGGGTGAGAGAGTGCCCCAGGTCTTGAACCCGAGGCGGGCCTCGGGCAACGCGCCGCCCTTCTGCAACATGAAATTCTTGACGGAGAAAAACTCGAGGTCGCCCATAAGTGCGCTCCTTGCCTTACGGAATTCCAGCAAGAGGCATGCCATCGGCTGTTTGCGGCCCGCGCCCTGCGGTTCGAAAACGGTGACGCGGCGGCGTCGGAACCCGGAAGGAATCAAATTCAAGTAACTGGCATAGATATCAATTAGTTTGCTTACTGTTTAAGCGAGTTTGCTCGCGTCGCGGGCACGGCGGCGGCCACGTCCAGTGCGCGAGAGTGGCTGATATGCGCTCCAAGCCAGCAAAATCGGGCCTGACGGCGCGGGCGGCAACCGTGGCCGGGACGGGGTTCACGGTCCATAATTTGCACAAGCTCTCGGCAAACTCACGTGTGGCGCCGCCGGACGGTATCGCGTGTCGCCCGATGCCCATCACGGCATGGGCTGCACTGCGAACCGTGATCGCGCGTGGCGTCGTTCTTGCTTGAGAATATGCGCGGCGATGGCACTTGGCCGGATGTACAAGCGACATCATACAGAGAGAGAATTATGACCCTGAAGACCAAGGAGCGAACCGATACGTTCGGATCGCGCGATCCGGTGCTGCACAAGCTGCGCGCGACGCCGAAGACGTGCCACTGGGGCTACTTCGATGCGAGCTTGGCGCCGGCCTTGCGCGTGAAGAGCGGCGACATGATCCGCGCGGAAGCAGTGACGCATCACGCCGGCGACGCGCCGGAACTTCTGATGGACGAAGGCATCACGGCGATCTTCGAGGGCATCCCCGAAAGCGACCGCAATCCCGGCGTCCATATCATGACTGGCCCGATCTACATCGAGGAGGCCAAGGCCGGCGATGTGCTCGAGGTCCGCTACCTGCAGATGATCCCGCGGCTGAAGTTCGGCTCCAACCTCGCGGCGAACTGGGGGTATCTCTACAAGGAGTTCGGCGAGACCGAGCGCGTGACCATCTACGAACTGGACGGCAATAGCCAGCAGGCCAGCGCGGTCTTTGCCTACGACGTGAAGGAGAAATACCTCACGCCCGGCCGCATTACGCAGGCGAAGGACTGCTGCCGCGAGCCGGCGCTGAAGGGCGTCCGCGTGCCGGTGCGGCCGCATCTCGGCACGGCGGGCGTCGCGCCGGACGAGAAGGGCAGGGTGAGCACCATCCCACCCGGCCTGCATGGCGGCAACATCGACAACTGGCGCATCGGCGCGGGCGCGACGATGTATTATCCGGTGATGGTCGACGGCGCGCTGTTTTCGATCGGCGATCCACACGTGTCACAAGGCGACGGCGAATTGAGCGGCACCGCCATCGAGGCGTCGCTGAACGTTCTGTTCCAGGTATTCGTGCGCAAGGATTTCCATTTCCCGTCGCCGCTGCTGGAGACGCCGGGGGAGTGGATCGTGCATGGATTCGACGAAGACCTGAACGTCGCCATGCGCAAGGCTTCGCTCGATATGTTGACGCTGCTGACCGGGCATCAGGCGCTCAGCCGCAACGACGCCTATTCGCTGATGAGTGTCGCCAGCGATTTCGGCGTCACGCAGGTGGTCGACGGCCGTCTGGGCGTCCACGTCCGCATCCCACGCACGATATTCCCGCCGGGGACCGAGGGCGGCCGCGGCTAGAGGTCGCCTCCGCGCAGAAGATGCCGCCAACATGTCCGTCGCCCCGTCGCCATCGTCGCGCATGATCGACTGCACCTATCTGATGGCGACCGCCGGCAAGCCGGTCGAGGAGCGCCGCCGGATTGAAATCGACGGCGCCGTGATCGGCAGCGTGACCGCCATGAGCAGCGAACCGGAGCGGCCGCTGCTCGTCATGCCGGCGCTCGTCAATGCCCACGATCATGGTCGT
>CAZIGW010000208.1:0-30402 GCA_964538565.1 uncultured Hyphomicrobiales bacterium
TCTCGTTGCGCGGCGGCAGTTTGAACAGCCGCGCCGCCGTGCCGCCGAGAATGTTGTGCTTCGCCTTCTCCGACAGGAACGGCAGGTCGTAGATCGTGCTCGGCAGGTCGAAGTCCCAGTGCGGATAGTCGGACGAATAGATCAGCTGCGACTCGGCATTCATAATCCGGAACGTGCACTCCATCGCCTGAATTTCCTGGATCTCGATCGGCTGCGTCGAGTAGTACATGTCGCGCATGTAGTCGGACGGCTTCTTCTTCAGCGTCGGACACTCGGACGGGCGCAGCATGTACTCGTGGTCGAGCCGCTGCATCAGGAAGGGAATCCAGGCAAGCCCAGCCTCGATCCAGATCACCGGAAGCTTCGGGAAGCGCTCGCCCAGCCCGTTGACGACCCAGTTGGTCAGATGGAGGATGTTGTAGAAGGTGAAGCCGAGCGCGTGCACCGAGATGAAGCGGTTGCAGCTCTTGAACACCGGCTCGCTCCAGTTCGGCCCCGAATGGAAGGAGAGCGCGAGACCGCGCTCTTCCATCGCGCGGTAGACCTTCATGTATGCGTTGTCATGAACGGGCAGCGTCCGCACCGTGGTCACCATGAAGCCGACCACATGCGGGCGCTCTCCGAATGTCTCGACGTGGCGCAAACACGCGTCGGGGTCTGAGAACGGCAGACACAGCATCGAATACATGCGTCCGCCAGCCTCGGGCAGGACTTTCTCCGTAAGCCAACGGTTGTAAGCCCAGCACAGGTCGACTTCCATTTCCTTCTGCGGGTGCAGGCCGATGTTGAGCATGCCGGTCGGGAACAGGCAGGAATAGTCGACACCCATGGCGTCCATCCAGCGCTCGCCGAGCTGCACGTCGCGCTGGCGGCCGGGCGCGGTCTTTTCCGTCGAACGCAGCGGGTAGCGCGTGACACGCCCGCCCATGTCCTGGGTGAAGCCGGCCTGGCTCGGCACGATGTTGTGACGGCCTTTGGCGCGTCCCGACACCGTCAGCTGCCGCAACACGTCGTTCTCCATGAAGGGAAGGATCTCGGCGTAGTTCTCGTTCTCGTAGTGATGGGCGTCGACGTCGACGATCAGGATGTCGTCGAACTTGCGCTGGTGCGCCTGCTGGCGCGCGTGCGCGAGCAGGCGCGTGGTATTGAGCTCCTCGACCGAGACCCGCCGGCCGCGTTCAACGATGAGATCCATGGCGTCACTCCTGGTGTCCTTGTCCGGGCGGATTGCCCGTGAGCCGGATGACGTTTCCTCGAATTGTCATCCCGGCTCGCTCTGGTTCGTTTGAGCAGGCTGCTGACCGAAGACCGCTCTCCGCGTTTCGCAGATCATCCTCTGCTCAACGGCCGGTCCAGCTCTGCCACATACCGAGCTCGAATACGGCCAGATTGGCGGCGCGCAGAAGTCCGCTCGCCGTCGTCATCACGTCCGTGCTGGTGGCGCTGCTGCGGGGCGCGAGTGCGGCGAACGGATTGCCGGCCTCCACCTGTGCCGTGTAGCTCCTGCAGATGGCGGCCATCAGCGCCTGCACCGCCTCGGGGGCCAAGATGTCCGGATGCCCGTCGGCAATCCCGCGTTCGACCTCGGCGGCAAGCCGCACCGCCTGCGCGGAGAGATCGGTGGCGGCTTCGGCCTCGCCGCCGGACTTGGCGGCCGGGCGCATGGCTGTCGGTCGCCGGCGCGTCGTCTTCGCCGGCCTAGACGACGACATAGATGTCATCCCCCTTCTGCACCACCGGGTACTTCCGCAGCTTCAACCGGCGGTCCGACACGCACTCGCCGGTCTTCATGTCGTACTCGTATCCGTGCCAGGGACACACGAAGTGCATCTCGGTTTCCGAGAAAAACAGACCGCGCGACGTCTTGTCGGGCATGATCCGCTCTTCGACCTTGGCGATGGTCAAGCCTTCGCAGGCCGGGCCACCCTGATGCAGGCAGTAGTTGCTGTAGGCGTAGAACTGTCCCTCGTTCTTGAACACGCCGATCTCGTGATCCCCGACGAACACGATGCGACGGTCGCCGTCGTTGAATTCTGCAGCTTTCGCAACGAACTTCTCGGCCATCCGTCTGTCGTCCTCCTGTGTTTCAAACCCTTGGAATAGTTGATTGTTGCGGGCGCCCGGCGACGGCCGGTCCATCATTTTATAATCTTGCGTATCGGTGCCGCGCAAGCAATTGAGCGAGATCAAAGCGCCGTCGCTGCGCTTCTGCTCCGCGCTTTCGCGCCTGTTCGATCTTCTCGCACCGCGCTCCGTGTCGTCAGGTGAAACGATTGGCGAGCGTGCCGATCTTCTCGATCCAGATTTTCACCTCGTCGCCCGGCTCGAGGAACTCGTTGCGTGCCGCCCCGACGCCGGCGGGCGTCCCGGTCAGGATGAGATCGCCGGGGTGCAGCGTGATACGCATCGAAAGATGCGCGATCTGCTCGGCAAGCGAGAAGATCATCAGTCCGGTGTTCGATTCCTGCTTGATGACGCCGTTCACCCACAGCTTGATCCCGAGCGCCTGCGGGTCGGGGATATCCGAGGCCGGGACGATCCATGGCCCCAGCGGACAGGACCCGTCGAAGCTCTTGTGCGCCACCCAGTCGGCCTTGAATGCCGAGGTGTCGCTGATGTGCGGGCGGCGCGACAGGTCGCGGGCGGAGAGATCGTTGGCGACCGTGTAGCCGGCCACGTAGTCCAGCGCCTTCTCCGCCGGAACGTCCTTTGCCGGACGGCCGATGACGGCGGCAAGCTCGGCTTCCCAGTCCATCATGGCGGAACGGCCGGAGATCGCGATGGCGGCGTCGGGATCCGCCAACGAACGGGACGCCTTGATGAAATGCCAGGAGGTGAGGCCGCGGCTGCGCGGATCGGGTTCCGGCGGCCGGTCGTGGCGCCGCGCCATTTCGGCGGCGTGATCGCTGTAGTTGGCGCCCGCGCAGTAGATCGTCGGCGGCCAGAGCACCGGCGCGCGCAACCTTGTGCCGGCGAGCGGCAGCCCGCGGCTGCCGGCGGTCTTTTCCGCGGCCGAGGCAAGAACGCCTGCCGCCGCCGTCCAATCGTCGAGGATGTCGGTGACGCGGGCGTAGGCCGATCGGCCGGTCAGGGCGGCCGCGTCGAACACGGCGTCGCCGACGACCAGCCCGGCCCGGGGCCCGGTCTCCGATTGGTAGGTGACCAGCTTGTACGAGGCCATCGCGACTCTCCTCCCTCGTGTCATTCAAGACGTGTCGACAAAGACCGCAACCGGCCGTCCGGCGCAAGCCGCGTCAATACGAACCGTTCCGCATCTTGACCGGCCTTTCCGGCACTGTCTTATCTCGACGCCGCGTCGTCTCGTTGTTGCGATCTGAAAGAACCTCCTTGAAAGCCATCGTCATCCGAGAATTCGGACCGCCCGAGGTGATGCGGCTCGAGGACGTTCCGACGCCCGAGCCGGGGCCCGGCGAGGTTCTCATCCGCGTGCACGCGGTGTCGGTCAATCGCACGCTCGATCTCGTCGTTCGCAGCGGCCGCTATGCCCGGCCGGTGGCGCTGCCGCATGTTCTCGGAGTCGACCCGTCCGGCATCATCGCGGCCGTCGGCGCCGGCGTGTCGACCCGCAAGGTCGGCGACCGGGTGGTCACGACGACGCGGATCAATCCCCGAGCGGCCCCGTCGGAGCCCTCGCGTCTGCTTGGCGTGCACGTCTGGGGCGGTTATGCCGAATACGTCAGGGTGCCGGCCGAGATCACGCACCTGGTCCCGCCCGGAATCGAGTTTGCGCACGCCACGGTCGTCGCCCGCCATGCGCCGACGGCGTTTCACCTGTTGCGCGACCGTGCCGGGCTCGCCGCCGGAGAATGGGTCCTGGTGATGGGCGCGGCCGGCGGCCTCGGCAGCGCCGGCGTCCAGGCAGCGAAATATCTCGGCGCGAAGGTCATCGCGGCGGCTGGGGCGGACGAACGGGTGGAGGCTGGCCGCGCCGTCGGGGCGGACGAGGGGGTGAACTACCGGGCGGCCGATCTGACCGCCGAGGTCCTGCGCATCACGCAGGGGCGGGGCGTCGACGTGGTGTTCGAGAACATCGGCGATCCGGACCTCTTCGCCAAGGCGTTCGCTTCGCTCGCGCGCCACGGGCGGCTGGTCACCGCCGGCGGTCACGGCGGCGGCATCGTGCCGCTCGACGTCAATCGGCTCTACCTCAATCAGATCAGCGTGATCGGCGCGACCGGCGAAAAACCCGCCGACATGGAGCTGAGCCTCGACGCCGCGGCGCAAGGACGCTTCCGGGTCCTGATCGACCGCGTGCTGCCGCTGTCGCAAGCGCCGGCGGCGCACCGCCTCGTCGAGGCGCGGTCCAGCATCGGAAAGGTCGTGCTCGATCCGACGCGTCTGAATTGAGCTATAGTGCGGCAACGAGGGAAGGGAGCGGGGATGGCGCCGCGCGCACGACGGGAGGTTCGCCGCATCGCGGCCTGCGCGTTCGCTCGCGCCGTTGCAGGCGATTGTGCGCTCCCGCCGACGCTTGCAGGCGCGTGAAGCAGACGACGCACGGGAACGCGACACCATGGGTTTCGAAGTCGTCGTCTCCGGCCTCAGTCACAAGTACGGCGCCCTGCCGGTTCTCGACGACGTCAGCTTCTCGCTGTCCCAGGGCGAAATCCTCGCCATCGTCGGACCGTCCGGGTGCGGGAAATCGACGCTGCTCGGCATCGTCGGCGGCCTGCTGCGACCGACCGACGGCAGCGTGTCGGTTGCCGGAGAGATGCCGGCCGATTCGCTCAATCCGTTCACCTACATCTTCCAGGACTTCGCGCTGCTTCCCTGGCGCAGCGTGGCCGACAACGTGCGCCTCCCGCTCGAGCATCATCGGCTTTCGGGCGACGAACGGGCGGCGCGCGTCGCCGAGGCGCTCGAGCGGACCGGGCTTGCCGAATTCGCCCACGCGCTTCCCAAGCAGCTTTCGGGCGGCATGCGCCAGCGCGTCGGCATCGCGCGCGCGCTCGTCGTCCGGCCGGCCGTTCTCCTGATGGATGAGCCGTTTTCCGCGCTCGATGCGCAGACGCGCGAACTGCTGATGGAGGATTTCGAGGCGATCTGGGCTCGCGAGAACACGACCGCCCTCTACGTCACGCACAATCTGCACGAGGCGCTGCGCATGGCCGACCGCGTCATGGTGCTGCGGCGCCGTCCGGGCCGCATTCGCGAGATCGTGTCCGTGCCGATCCCGCGCGGGCGAAGGCGCACCGCGTCGGCGGCCGGCGACCTGCAGCGGCTGCACGACCAGCTCTACGAGCAATTGTGGTCGCACATTCGCGACGAAGCGAAGATGGCCGATCGGGAGGTGACGCGTGGCTGATCCCTCGCTTGGCGCCAAGCCGTGCAATGCGGTGCCGTTTCGCGGCGGCGGTTTCGATCCGGTGCCGCGCCGCTGGTTGGCCTGGGTGTTCTTTGCCGTCGTCCTGCTGCTGTGGCAATGGGGCAGCGCCGCCGGTTTCATCGATCCACTGTTTCTGCCGAGCCCGCTGCAGATCACGGCCGCGCTGCGCGACATGACGATGACGGGCGAGCTCGCGCATCACCTGGGCGCGTCGCTGTTGCGGATCGCGGCGGGCTGGCTGATCGGCACGTGCGCCGGAGTCCTGCTCGGCAGCCTGATCGGGCTCTCCTGGCTGTGGCGCTCGGCCGGCCTGCCGTTCATCTCGGCGCTCTTCCCGATTCCCAAGATCGCGCTGCTGCCGCTTCTCATTCTCTGGTTCGGCATCGGCGAGTCCTCGAAGGTCGCGACCATCGCGCTCGGCGTGTTCTTTCCGATGGCGGTGAGCACCTATGCGGGCTTCGACAACGTGCCGCGCAACCTCATCCGCATGGCGCAGAGCTTCAACATGCCGTTTCTCGCCATCCTGATGAAAGTCGTCATTCCGGGCATGCTCCCGGCGATCCTGTCGGGATGCCGAATCAGCGCGTCGATCGCGCTCATCCTGGTCGTCTCCGCGGAGATGATCGGCGCCAACCTCGGGATCGGCGCCCTGCTGATCACCGCCGGCAACCTCATGCAGACCGACCAGCTGATGGCCGGCATCGTCGCGATTTCCATTCTCGGCCTGTTGATCGGCGCCGGCATCAGCTGGCTCGAACGCAGGCTGCTTGCCTGGCGCTGAAGGGGTTTGTCGCCGGCCGCCCGCACGGGCATACTGAAGCAACAATCATAAGAACGAGGGAGGACATGAAGAAGTCGCAGCCCGCACTGATCCTCGCCGCCGTGCTGTGCATGGCGTCGATGTCCGCTGCCCGAGCCGCCGACAAGGTGATCGCCGCCGTCAACCGCCTGTCTGCCGGCGCTCCCCTGTACATTGCGATCGAGAAGGGTTTCTTCGCCGAGGAGGGCCTCGACGTCACCTTGCTGCATCTGACATCGTCGCAGGCGATCGGGCTCGCGGTGGTGGCCGGCGATGCGCAGTTCGGCATGACGGCGATCACTGCCGGCATCTACACGATGGCCGGCAAGGGCGGCCTAAAGATGATCGCCGGCGGCTACGAGGAATATCCCGGCTTTCACGGCGTGGCGCTCGTGGTGAACAAGGCGGCCTACGACCGCGGCTTCACCAGGCCGGCCGATCTCGCCGGCAAGAAGGTGGCCATTACCGCGGTCGGGTCGGGCAGCCAGAACCAGCTCGCGCGCCTCGCCAGGAAGTACCACTTCGACTACGCCGCGATGCACATTGTCCCGGTGCAGACGCTGTCGAACGAAGTGTCCGCCCTCAAGGGCGGGCAGGTCGATGCTACCCCGGTGCCGGCGACACTCGCCAAGCAGCTCGATGACAGCGGCGCCGGCAAGATCATCGCCTGGATGGGCGACGAAATTCCGACCCAGTTCGGTGGAATCTTCGCGTCGCCGGAGACGATCGCCAAGCGCCGCGCGCTCGCCGAGCGTTTCCTGCGCGCCTACGTCAAGGCCATCAAGGCCTACGACCGCGCGTTTCAGCAGCGCGGGCCCGACAGGCACCTCGTCCGGGGCGATGACTACGCGGCGCTGATCGACATCATCTCGCAGCACACCGGGCAGAAGCGCGAGTCGCTGGAAGTGGCGCTGCCTTACTTCGATCCGCAGGCCCATCTGCACGTCGACGACATCGCCGAGCAGATCGACGTCTACAAGTCGTTGAAGCTCGTCGACCAGCACCTGAACGCGGACCTCGTCGTCGACCGCTCCTTCGTGCCGACCGCCAAGTGAGGGGACGGGCCGCACCGCTCAATTTATCGGAGGAAGCCATGATCAAGGCCAGACGGATCGGACACGCCGTCTTCGAAACGCCGGACCTGCCGCGACTGCTGGACTACTACACGGCCGTCGTCGGGCTCGTGCCGGCGGCACGCGAGAAGGACCGGGCATTCCTCGCGAGCCAGCTCGGCCATCTCGCCGTCGAACTCCGGCAGGGCAGCGAAGCGCGCTGCATCAAGCTCTCGTTCGAAGTGGCTCCCGGAACGGATTTTGACGAGGTCGCGCGGCAACTCTCGGCCCGGGGGATCAAGAGCGAACGGCGCACGGATTCCGCGCCCGGCATTTCCAACATCCTGGCATTCGACGATCCCAAGGGAACGACGATCGAGCTGTTTTCTGCGTGGAGCGATCTGACGAGCTCCCAGGAGGCGGGCGGGGTGCGGGTGTTCAAGCTCGGACACATCGCCTTCTTCGTTCCGGATCCGCAGGCGATGGTCGATTTCTACGTGAAGGTTCTCGGCTTCCGCGTCTCGGACTGGGTCGAGGATTTCTTCGCCTTCCTGCGCTGCAACTCCGACCACCACACCGTCAACTTCCTGCGCGGCAAGACCATCCGGATGCATCATGTCGCCTTCGAGGTGCGCGATTTCTCCCACCTCGAGACGGCCTGCGACCTTCTCGGCCGCAAGAACATTCCCATCATCTGGGGGCCGCTGCGGCACGGCCCGGGCCACAACATCGCGATCTATCACCGCAATCCGGACGACCAGATCGTCGAGTTCTTTACCGAGCTCGACCAGATGAAGGACGAGGAGCTCGGTTATTTCGAACCGCGGCCCTGGCACCGGGACCGGCCGCAGCGTCCGAAGGTCTGGCAGCGCACCAACTCGCGCATGATCTGGGGGCCGCCGCCGACGCCGGATTTCGAGCGCGGGCGCGGCGAATAAGGAGCGGGAAGCCGTGCCGCAAATCGTTGTCCGGGGAAGAAGAGAAACGCGCAGGGGAGAAAGCCGTGGGACCCAAGTCAATTCGCCGAGTGTTCGCCGCCGGCGCGGCACGCGTCCGCGTCCGGAGCGCCCGAATCGCGGGCGTTTCGATTGTCGTGCTCGCCGCCTCATGTCTGGTCGGATGGATGCGGCCGGCCACGGCCGACGAGCGCTATCCTTCGCGCCAGATCACCCTGATCGTGCCCTACGCTCCGGGCGGCGTGGTCGACATGACGGCGCGCCTGCTGGCGGACGGCTTGAAGGACAAATTCCATCAGCCCGTGGTCGTGCTCAACAAGCCCGGCGCCAACGGCATGATCGGGCTCGCCGAGCTCGTGAAATCGGCGCCCGACGGCTACACGCTGCTGCTCAACAATGACGGCGGCCTCGGCATTCCGCCGGCGGTCGATCCGAACTTCAAGTTCGATCCCGAGAAGGACTACATGCCGGTCGCCCAGGCGGTCGAGTACGGCGACGTCCTGATCGTCAACAGCAGCCTGCCGGTGAAGACTGTGCCGGAGTTCATCGCCTACGCCAAGGCGCATCCGAACCAGCTCAATTTCGGGACGCCCGGCGTGGGCACGCTGCCGCACATCGCCAGCGAACTGTTCATGCACCGTACGGGCGTGCAAATGGTGCACGTGCCCTACAAGGGGGCGGCGCCGGCGCTGGCGGATCTTATTGCCGGAACCGTGACGATGAACGTGCAGAGCATCCCGACCGCGCTCGGC
This sequence comes from uncultured Hyphomicrobiales bacterium, assembly GCA_964538565.1. GTDB lineage: Bacteria > Pseudomonadota > Alphaproteobacteria > Rhizobiales > Xanthobacteraceae > CAYVBN01. Next base: position 8,907 of record CAZIGW010000208.1, read on the forward strand.
CAGATCCACAACGAGCGCATGCGCGTTCTCGCGGTCCTGGGCGACCATCGGCTCGAGCAGCTGCCGGACGTGCCGACGATGCAGGAGAGCGGCGTACCGGGTTTCGTGCTCAAGAGCTGGCTCGGCGTGTTCGCGCCGGCCGGACTCCCCCGGGGCATCCGCGATACGCTGAGCGACAGCGTGATCGAGATCATCAAGCAGCCGAAGATCCAGGAAAAGTTCCGCGTGATCGGCTTCGAACCGATCAGCGCCGATGCGGCGACGTTCTCGAAGGTCTATTATTCCGATATCAAACGATGGAAGACCTTTGCGGCCGAGAACGGCATCAAGCTGTCACAATAGGGCGGAGCGCCGGATACCGGCCGCAGCCCGCCTCGCGCGCCGGCGGCCTCGACGGGAGAATGCGGATGGACGCGGCGGACCTGAGAGTCTTCGAGGCGGTGGCGCGGCTCGGCGGGATGAATCGGGCGGCGCTCGAGCTCAATACCGTCCAGTCGAACGTCACCGCCCGGATCCGCGCGCTGGAGGAAGAACTCGGCGCCTCGCTGTTCGAGCGCCACAGCCGCGGCGTGACGCTGACCGATGCGGGCCGCCGGCTCGTCCCCTACGCGACGAAGATCGCCCGGCTCATCGCCGACGCGCGGCGGGCCGTCGAGGACGAAGGGACGCCCGGCGGATCGCTGGTGGTCGGATCGCTGGAAACGACGGCCGCCATGCGGTTGCCGCCGATCCTGTCGACGTTCGCCGCCACCTATCCGTCGGTGGATCTGGTGCTTGCGACCGGAACCACCTGCGAGCTGGTCGATCGCGTGCTCGAAGGCCGGCTCGAAGGCGCGTTCGTCTGCGGGCCGGTCCGCCATCCCGACCTGCTGCAGCAGCCGATCTTCCGCGAGGAACTGACGCTCGCCACCGCGCCCTCGATTCGTGCGGGGGACGACGCATTCGCCAGGGGCGATCTGAGGATCGTGGTTCTGCGCGCGGGTTGTTCCTATCGTCAGCGCCTGGAAGACATGCTGGGGCGCCGCGGCGTGATCGGCTGGCGGGTGCTCGAGTTCGGCACGGTCGACGCCATTCTCGGCTGCGTGGCCGCCGGCCTCGGCGTTACGCTGCTGCCGAAGGCGATTCTCGATGAGCCCGCGCGCCAGGGCCGCATCGCCATGCATCGGGTTCCATCCGAGGAAGCCCTGGTCGACACGGTCTTCGTCCGCCGTCACGACGGTTTCGTCTCCAGTGCGCTCAAGGCGCTGCTTGCATGCGCCCGCCCGGCCGAAGTCGCCCAAGCGGCGGAGTGACCCGCCTGCTATCGCTGCAGCAGATCGCTGCGATCATTTAATTCCGTTTCTCGCACGCTTCGATCCGTCCTAGTCCTCCGTCGCGAACACGCGGAGCCAGGGATGTCACGGAGCCTCGCACATGAGGATTTTCACCACTTGCGATCGCTGCATGCGGCCTTTGCCGGCTGCAGCGCGAGCTTCGTCGGGATCGGGCTTGCGCGCTTCGCCTACACCCCGCTCATTCCGCCTCTGATCGAAAACCACTGGCTTTCGGCCGCGGCGGCCGGGTACATCGGGGCCGCGAACCTCGTGGGCTATCTGGCCGGCGCGTGGCTCGCACCGAACTTCGCTCGGCCCGTGGGAGCGCCCGCCGTTCTGCGCGGCATGATGCTGCTCGCGGTTCTGAGCTTCTTTGCCTGCGCGATCCCGCTCTCCGTTCCCTGGCTGCTCGCCTGGCGTTTCGCTTCGGGCCTTGCCGGCGGCGTCCTGATGGCGCTAGCGGCCCCGACGATCCTGCCGCACGTCGAGGCCGCTCGGCGCGGGCTCGTTGGCGGCATCGTGTTCGCCGGTGTCGGCTTGGGGGTTGTGGTCTCCGGCACGCTCGTGCCGCTGCTCCTGCGCATCGGCCTGGTCGAAACCTGGTCCGCCTTCGGCGCCGTCTCCTTCGTGCTCGCCATCCTGTCCTGGACCGGGTGGCCGCATCCGCGCGCGCAGACATCGCCCGGACGCCACGGTGTGTCGTGCCGCAGGGCAGCCGCTCGCCGAGCCCTGAGCGTCGTCAACCTCGAATACGCGCTCAATGCCGCCGCCCTCGTGCCGCACATGATCTTTCTGGTCGATTTCATTGTCCGGGGGCTCGGTCGCGACCTGACGGCGGGCGCCTGGCATTGGATGCTGTTCGGGATCGGGGCGATTGTCGGGCCGCTCGTTCTCGGTCCGACGGGCGCCCGTCTGGGCTACCGGTTGACGCTGCGCGTCTCGCTGCTGCTCGAATGCCTGGCGATCGGACTTCCGGCGCTCGATTCCGGACCGGCCGCCCTCGCCCTGTCGAGTCTCGCGGTCGGCGCATTCGTCACCGGGATCGTTCCGATCGTGCTCGGCTGCGTTCACGAGCTCGTCGTCGATGAAGCGACCCGGCGGCTGGGCTGGAGCCGCGCGACAGTGGCCTTCGCGATCGGTCAGGCGGCGGCCGGCTACGGCTTCTCGTTGCTGTTCGCCCGCTTCGCGGCCGAGAGGTGGGCCTACCAGATGCTGTTCGCGCTCGCCGCCGCCGTCGTACTTGTCGCGTTCGCGATTGACCTTCTCTTCGCCACGATGCGCTCGCCCGACCGGCGGGGCGCCACCTGACCTCTGCCGAACGAGGATTCCATGAAACTCTATTGCAATCGTCCCTCGCCCTACGCCCGCAAGGTGCTGGTGTTCGCCCACGAGAAGGGTCTCGTGGATCGCCTGCAACTCCACGACGCCGATCCGTGGAGCGACCCGCCCGATCTCCTGGCGGTGACCCCGATCGGTAAGCTCCCGGCGCTCGTCACCGACGACGGCATCCTGATCACGGAGAGCACCAGCATCTGCGAGTATCTCGACCGCCTCGAGCCGTCGCATTCGCTGATCGGACCGGACTGGACCGATACGACGGCGCGTGCCGCGCTTGCGCACGGGCTCATGGACGCGGCGTTCGGAATGGTGATCGAAGCCCGCCGGCCCGCGGAACGCCGCTGGGATGCGTGGACCGAGCGCCAGCGCCGGGCGATCGACCGGAGCTTGGGCCATTTCGCGATCCGCGACAGCCGATTCGATTTCGGCGACGTCGTTCTGGCCTGCGCCTTGGCCTACATGGACTTCCGCCTGGCCCAGATCGAATGGCGCAGCGCGCGCCCGGATCTCGCCCGCTGGCTCGACCGTGTCAAAGCGCGGCCGTCCATGCAGGCGACGGCGCCGGATCGCCCCTGAGGCCGATCCGGCCTGGCGGGGAGCACCTGTCGGCTTCAGGAGGAAGGCGGGGCGGAGGGCACACGGGCGCGTACCGGCCAGCGCTCGTGCGTGAGCGGAATGACCAGCTCCGCGTGCAACCCGCCGGGCTGGAACGATGTACGCACCTCGCCGTTGAGCTGCCGCTCGATCACCATTGTGACGAGCTTCGAGCCGAAGCCCGGCCGTCGCGGCCGTCGTGCCGGCGGCCCGTTCCTCTCCGCCCAATTGAACGTCAGGGTGGCGCCGCGATCGGTCCGGCCGACCGACCATGACAGTTCGAGCCGCCCTTCCGGCCGCGAAAGGCTGCCATACTTGCTCGCGTTGGTCGCAAGCTCGTGGACGGCGGCGCTGAGGCTGAAGGATGGATCGGGTTCGAGGAACACGTCCGGCCCGTTGAATGAGACGCGTTCGAGATAGGGCGCGAGCAGGGCGCGCAACAGGTCCATCAAGGACGTGGACTTCCAGCCTCCCTCCGTGATGAGCCGATGCGCGCTGGCAAGCGCCAGGACGCGCGCTTCGTACTTGGCGACGAGATCGGGGATGTTCTTCGAGTTTCTTGCCGTCTGCGAGAACAACGCCAGCAACTGGGAAAACAGGTTTCCGGAGCGATGACGCAATTCGCGGATCATCAGCTCCTGGCGCTGTTCCATCTGCCGCCGCTGGATGGCTCCGGCCACCACGTTCGCGACCGCGAACAGGAACGAGATGTCGCGCTCGCCGAACAGGCGCTTCCTGCGCGTGTGAACAGTGAGAACGCCGTAGGCGCGTCCGTCGCGCCCCGCGATCGTCACGCTCATGCTGCTGACGATGTCGTGTTCGAGCAGCACACCCGGAACGCCGAACCGCGTCTCCTTGGCAAAGTCCTCGACCACGACCGGCCCTCCGGTCGAGAGCGTATAGCCCGACTGGGAATTGAGCCCCGTGGGGATATGCGTCGCCCCGATGATGCCCGGCTTCCAGCCGACTCCGGCCCGCATCAGGAGTTCGGCGTCGCCCGGGATCAGTTCGAGGACGGTGGCGAAATCGACCTGCAGCGTTTCGGCAACCGTGTGGACGACCTCGTCCAGCAGCCGCTCGAGATCGGTTTCGGCGAGGGCGCGCTCGCCGAGCCGCGAAATGGCCTCCTGTTGGGCGATGCGGTCGCGCAGCTCGCCTTCGAGCACCATGCGTTCGGTGATGTCCTGACACACCCCCTGCACGCGCACCGGAACTCCCTGCTCGACGATCACAACGCCGAATGCTTCGATCCAGCGCTCGTCGTGCTCGGCGCTCTGCGGAATGCGATAGCGCACCCGGTAGTTCTCGTGCGTCTGGAGGGTCCGGGTGATCGCCGCCCGGATCGCCGCCCGGTCGTCGGGATGGATGTTCTTCTCGAACCTCGCCAGGCTTCCATCGAAGCTCGCCGGTGGCAGACGGTGGATCTCGGCGAGGTTGGTGGACCATTCGATGCGGTTGGTCCGGACGTCCCAGGTCCACAACCCGATGCGTCCCGCCTCCAGCGCGTGCCGCGCCGAAGCAGGATCGGGAAAAAATCCGGCCTTGTTCGCGTGTTCCGGACCGCCCGTGCCGGCCTTGCGGGTTCGACCGCCTGAATCGGAGACCTTGTCCATCACCCGATCGCCTTCATGTCGGCGATTGTTGATCGAAACGAACAGCGGCGTCCACCTCCTTCGTCCGCGAATCGACCGAGCATGCACCATCATCGTCGCGCGAAGGCAGAAACGCGACCGAAGGAACTCTCGGCACGAAATTCGAAGAACGGTAAGGGAGGGTTCGCGATGCGATGCGATGCGTGCGAGGGACCGAATCAGAACGTCAGGGCGGCGACGGCCGAGTCCTGGCTCTTCGCGGCCAGGCAGCGGCTGGGCAATCGCGCAAGCGCCGGATCCGACATGGGGCTGAACATCGGATCGCAACCGGGCAGGAGTCTCGGTGGGGTGAGCTTTCTGTCCGGCGAGGGCGACCGGAGCGCATCCGGCTTCGGTTCCGGCACGGCGTCCTCTGCGGTGCGGAGCGTCATTTCCGGAATCGCCACGTCTCTTGCGACGATCGTCATCGCCCGGCGGGGATTCGTCTTGAACAGGATGCGCCCGGCGCGATCGCGATAGACCACGACACCGCGGCGGCCGATCACCTCGACCGATGCGATCTGCGGCCGGACGGGCGCCGAGATCACCGCAGGGGGCAGCCGGTCGCTCTTATGCTGCCGTTCGACCCGCGGAGTCGGTCGAGCCGTTTCGATCGGTGTCACGGCCCCGTCCCTGGTCGGGCTGGCACCGGCATGGAGCGTGAGAAAGCCCGCGATCAATCCGGCCGGAACGCACACTCCGGCAGTGAGGTATGAAATGGTCTGGGGCATCGCTCGTCCGTCCCACCGCACGAGGCTGACTGTTCGATGGCCCCGACGAACTCTATACCCGAACGTTCTGGAGCCGCAGGTGAAAATCCAACGTGTGGATGCAACGAAGGTTCCTGTGCCCGGCGATCGATGAAGCGCGTGCCGCGATGGAACTTCACTCCGGTTGCACCAGGAAGGCGTTTTTCTGCTCACGAACAGAAACTCGCTATCTGTTCGACGCGGATCGTGGCGGGGCCCGGAATTTCACGAAGAAAATCTGCTGACGTCGAGGAACCAATGAATGCGTCGGGCATTGTCCTTGCAACCGGCCCTTCTTACCCCTCCCCCCGTGCTAGGCCGGCCTGAGCGCAGCCGATAGGTTCGGTCGGCTGCGCTCATTTATTTTTGGCAGTGCGACATGGTCTCGGCGGCTCAACACGAAGGCGCGCGGCCGCCATTCTCGGTTCCGCTCGCGCGGGCGCCCACTCCCCTCCCTGAGCGCAGGCGGCGCGGGACCCCCGGCATGGAGCACCCGCGCCGCGGCAATCCCGCCGGGCGGGGCTGGGGCGGGTCGGGCCGGAAAAGAAACCCTCAGGTGGGCCGGGCCCTAGCTGGCGCGCCGCTCGCGCGGCCGGGCGTTGCGCTCGAAGAAGAGCGCCTGGCTGGCGATCGCTGAAACCATTGCGGGCTGGAAAGGTTTTGCAATCAGGAAGGCCGGCTCCGGCCGCTCTCCAGTGAGGAATCGCTCCGGGTACGCGGTGATAAAGATGACCGGCACCTCGAAGGAGCGGAGCAACTCGTTGACGGCGTCGAGCCCGGAGCTGCCGTCCGCGAGCTGAATGTCGGCGAGGATCAATCCCGGCCGACGCGCACGCGCGATGGCCACGGCTTCGGCGTGCGTGCGTGCGATCCCGATGACCCGGTGGCCGAGGTTTTCGACCAGGGCCTCGAGGTCCATGGCAATGAAGGTCTCGTCCTCGATGATCAGCACGTCGGTCGCGATCTCGGCGGCGAGCTCGCGGCCCGACTCCTCGACCAGTGCGCGCAAGGTCTGCACGTCGCATTCGAGGATGTCGGCAGCGTCCTCCTCGGAGAAGCCTTCGAGCGCCACCAGCAGGAAGGCCTGGCGGGGACGGGGAGTGATATGGGACAGGCGCTGTTCCGGGGCCGGCAGCACGCCGGCCGCGCCCGCGATGCCGCCGTTGAGGGCGACGGAGTTCCAGATCCGGCTGAACAGCCGGTAGAGAGCCACGCGGGGGCCGCTGACGCCTGCCAGGATGCTCGGATCTTCGATCAATGCCTCCAACGTCGCCGCCACGTAGGCGTCGCCGGACGCCTGACTTCCCGTCAGGGCTCTGGCGTACCTCCGCAGAAATGGCAGGTGCTGGGCCACGGCTTGAGACGTTGGCACGAATCCCTCCCGTTCTCGTGTTCCCGGATAAATCCTTAACGCCGGGAGTTCAATTTCGTTCCCCGGGGCCGGGAACAATCGGAACAAGTGGGGCGAGGTCGCGTTATGTTTTGATGAACGCTGGGAAATCGGCTGAAGTGCAGGGGATACGAGGGCTGGCGAGGGGAAAATGAAGGAAAGAAAAGCAGTTACGGCCGGATCGCTCATGGACGAGCAAGTGACACCCCGCAAGGCCAAGACCGAGCCACGGCTCGGCCGAGAAATCCAGTCGAGGATCGGCCATCAACTGCGCGCAATGTATGACGACGTGGTCAGCCAGGGCGTTCCCGACCGCTTCGTCGAATTGCTGCGGAAGCTGGACGAAGAAGGCGATAAGGGATCTTCCGTATGACCTTGGACCCTTCAGTCCGCGAAGCCGTACTGGCGGCCGTGCCGAGTCTGCGTGCGTTCGCGATTTCGCTCAGCGGCGACGTTGATCGAGCCGACGACCTCGTCCAGGAGACGCTGCTGCGCGCCCTGGCCAACATCGAGTCCTTCCAGCCCGGCACCAACATGACCGCCTGGCTGTTCACGATCCTGCGCAACCTGTTCCGCTCCGAGTATCGTAAGCGGCGGCGTGAGGTCGAAGACGCCGACGGCAGCTACGCCGAAAGCATGAAATCGCACCCCGAGCAGAGCAGCCGCGTCGAATTCGAGGAGTTCCGTGCCGCACTCAGCAAGCTGCCCGAGGACCAACGCGAGGCGCTCATCCTCGTGGGGGCCTCGGGCTTTTCTTACGAGGAGGCGGCGCACATCTGCGGCTGCGCGGTCGGCACCATCAAGAGCCGCGTCAATCGCGCCCGCACGCGGCTGGCCGAACTACTCGCGATCGACAGCATCGACGACTTCGGTCCCGACCACACGACGCGTGCCGTGATGGCGGGCGGCGGCCGGGGCTAGCTCGGCCATCAGGGCGCGGATTGGCGCGAACAGCGTGTTCCCAAAAAAATTGTGCCTGGCCTTGGGCCGGGCACAAGACGTTTTCGGGGTCGCCGTTTGGCGTCGGTGATCCTGCTCAAGGCACTCTGGTCGAGCGCCTGCCCAGCAGCCCCATCACGGCCGAGATCGCAAACAGCACGATCGCGACGAAGAAAATGATCTTGGCAATCTCGACGGCGAATCCGGCGATCCCGCCGAATCCAAACACCGCTGCCACGATGGCTACGATCAAGAAAGCTAGAGCCCAGCCGAGCATGCGGTTCTCCTTCCTGGTGGTCCAGACCGATCGTCAATGAAACCTTTTCCGCGGTTGGAAGGTTCCGCCCTCGCTTTCGACGCGCGGCAGCACCCAGGCACCTCGTCCGCCATGGTGCGGCGCGTCATCACGAGGCGCTTCGACATGACCCGTGGAAACAACCCAAACAGCAATTCGAGCGGCCGCGACTCGCGCGATCGCGGCAGGCAGGACGACCGTCCGCAGCATCAACTCTTCTCCCGCTTCGCCTGCTGGACGGCCCGCATGTCGGGCAAGCCGGGGACGTTCCTGCTCGCGGTCGCTTCCGTCCTGGCATGGGGCGTCACCGGGCCGCTGTTCGGATACAGCGACACCTGGCAGCTCGTCATCAACACGTCGACGACGATCGTCACGTTCCTGATGGTGTTTCTGATCCAGAACACGCAGAATCGCGACACGCTTGCGCTTCAGATAAAGCTCGCCGAACTGATCTTCGTCATCGACGGCGCCAAGGACCGCCTGGCGACCGCGGAGGATCTGTCGGATGAAGAACTCGAGCGGCTGCACAAGGAATGCCAGGAACGCGCCGAGCACGCGATGCAGACGCTGACAAGTCGGCGCTCCTCGCTGTTGCGAAGCTAGCTGCGGAGCAGGCGCGCCCTTCGTGCGAACGGATCTGCGCGTGTCCGCAGTGCGCCGCGGAGCGCGTCGTGCGCTCCGTGGCCGCGGGCGGCTCGCCTCGTTTTCGACAAGGATCTGCCGGAGACTCCGCAGCATCGGGGGTGGGGCTTTCGGCTGGCGATTCCCGATTTGCGAGCGGACGGGCGGGCGACCGCGGCAGCGGGCCTGCGCGACGCTCCTGCTTGAGACGAATGGCTTCCCGTCTGGGGAAACGCATCGCAAGAGCTGGGGTGATGCGGAGCGAGGGGAGAACAGGCATGCGCAAACTTCTCGTGACAACGGCGGCGCTCGGAATGGCTTTCGTTCTGACCGGCTGCGAGACCATGCGACAGGACCGGGTCTTGACCGGGGCGCTGATCGGCGGCGGGACCGGCGCGCTCATCGGTGGTGTCGCAGCCCGTTCGGCCGGCGGCGCGCTCGCGGGCGGCCTGATCGGAGCGGCGGCCGGCGGAATCATCGCCGATGCGACGCGGCCACGCCACTACCATCGCTGCTACTACCGGACGCGCTCGGGCCATCTGCGCCGGACCTACTGCGCGTACTGACGGTCGGACTGCGCGTACCGACGGTCGGATCGTGTGACGGAGCGAACCTGTTTCAGCGGCCCGATCCCCTGCGGATCGGGCCGCTCGATTCGTGACCGGGCTGCCGCGGGTGTCCGACGCGCCGCGGCCGTGAGGCAGCCCGTCCCGCGCTGCGTCGCTCCGCGCGCGACGAACGGCCAGCCAACGGCGATTGCCGCACTCGCATTTCACATGACATTACATCGAGTCTGTCTGATCTTCTGCCGCGCGCTCGGTGCCGTCGATTGCGCGCTTTGCGCAGCGGACGAGCCACGCGGCCGCGCCGCGCGCGCCGCGTCCTGATCGCGAACCCCCCGAGATCATTCCGTTCGGCCGGTGAAGGGCGGCGCATCTCGATCCTCGACCGCGCCGTGTGGCAGAATGTCCGCCGCCGGCTCGCTCGGCGCTCCGAGCGCGGAAAATCGGGAATTTTTGTTTCTTCGCGCCGGGGATTCCTTGTCAGGCATTGGGGCGTGCTAGAAGGAAGCCGGAGGGAGGAACACGTGCTCCGCGTGACGTCGCTTCATACGGAATACCCCGGCGACGGGGGGCAGCCGGTCAGGGCCGCCCAGGACGTCACCTTCGAGGTGCCCGAGGGCCAGTTTTTCACGTTGCTCGGTCCGAGCGGTTGCGGCAAGACCACAACGCTGCGGTCCATCGCCGGCCTTGAGAGACCGACCTCGGGCGAGATCAAGGTGCAGGGGCGGGTCGTCTATTCGTCGGAGAAGAACATCTACGTTCCGCCCAATCAGCGCAATTTCGGCATGGTGTTCCAGTCGTACGCCATCTGGCCGCACATGAACGTCTTCCAGAATGCCGCGTTTCCGCTGCAGGTGCGCCGCGCGCGCATGAGCCGCAGGGAAATCCGCGACAAGGTGATGCGGGTCCTGGCTGCGGTGGCGCTCGATCATCTGGCCGACCGCGAGGCGACCAAGCTCTCGGGCGGCCAGCAGCAACGCCTCGCGCTTGCGCGCGCCCTGGTGATGGAGCCGCAACTGCTGCTGCTCGACGAGCCCCTGTCCAATCTCGACGCTAAGCTGCGCGAGCGCATGCGCTTCGAACTCAAGCGCATGCAGCGCGAACTGGGGCTGACTACCGTCTATGTCACGCACGACCAGAGCGAGGCCCTTGCCCTATCGCACGAGATCGCCGTGATGAACGAGGGGCGCGTGGTGCAGATCGGATCGCCGCGCGACATCTACGAGCGGCCGCGCAACCGCTTCGTCGCCGATTTCGTCGGCAGCACCAATTTCCTCGAAGGCGTGGTCGTCGCCACGGGGCCGGACGGCCGCTGCCGCGTCGGCACCCCGATCGGTGAGTTCAACGTCCGGTGCGTCGATCCCCTGAACCGCAACGACACCGTGGTGGTCTCGGTGCGGCCCGAGGACGTCGAGCTTTCCGAACAGCCGCCAACGCCCGCGGACGGAGACAATGCCTGCGCCGGGACGGTGGATGCCAAGGTCTTCCTCGGCGACTGCTTGGACTTCCAGGTCAAAGTAAGCGATGTTGTCGTCCTCGCCCGCGTCCACCCCTCCTTGCGTACGCCGGTCGGCGCTCCCATCCACCTGCGCATCAAGGCGGAGAAATGCATCGCGATTCCCGATGCGGCGGCAGGACACGCCGCATGAAACAAGAAGCAGAAACCGACGTAAAACATTGCAGGAGCTGACAGAATGGCCAAGAACGCCATCGTTTCCGAAGAATTGGCGAAAAAGTTCGCGACCGAGAAGGATACGCCGTACACGCGTTGGATCCGCAGCGAAGGGCTCGACATCATCAGCGCCCACTACGTGAGAAATCTGCGCACGGTCGAGCTCAAGCCGTGGGCGCGCCGCGAAGGGCTGGGCGTCTTCATCAACCACGAGGCATCGCGAACCTCGAACGACTGCTACGTCTGCGAAATTCCGCCCGGCAAGAAGCTCGCGCCGCAGCGCCAGCTGTTCGAGGAGATGATCCTCGTGCTCGAGGGGCGCGGGTCCACCACGGTGTGGAATGATGCCGGCCAGCGCATCACCTTCGAGTGGAAGGCCGGCGCGCTGTTCGCCATTCCGCTCAACACCTGGCATCAGCACTTCAACGGCTCCGGCCGCGAGCCCGCGCGCTTTGTCGCCGTCACCAACGCGCCTCCGGTCATCAACCTCTACGAGGATCTGGAGTTCGTCTTCAACACGAAGCACGATTTCAAGAACCGCTTCTCGGGCGAGCCGGACTATTTCAGCGCCAAGGGCGAGCAGAAAGGACTACTGCTCGAGACCAACTTCGTCGCCGATGCCGTGAACCTGCCGCTCATCAGCGCCAAGGAGCGGGGCGCGGGCGGTGGTCACATCCGCTTCAACATGGCCAAGGGCTCGATGAACAGCCACATTTCGCAGTTCCCGGTCGGCACCTACAAGAAGGGGCACTGCCACGGGCCGGGCGCCCACGTCATCATTCTCAGCGGCGAGGGCTATTCGCTGATGTGGCCGGAGGGCGAGGAGCCGCGCCGCTACGACTGGGAGGTCGGGACCCTGGTGGTGCCGCCGAACATGTGGTTCCACCAGCACTTCAACACCGGCACCACGCCGGCGCGCTATCTCGCCTTCAAGCACGAGGTCGTGTCGGTGCGCAATTCGCAGGGCGTGCCGAAGGCGTGGATCAGCCGGCGCATCGGTGGCGACCAGATCGACTACGCCGACGAGAAACCGGAGATCCGCGCCCTGTTCGCCCAGGAGCTCGCCAAGCACGGGCTGCAGCCGCGCATGGACGCCGCCTACGAAGCCGAGCTCGCCGATCTGCCGCCGCTCGCCAAGTCGGCCTAGAGCGTCTTCGAGCGAAGCGAGTATGGGTTCGCTTGAAGAAAGCGCGTCAGGCAAGAGCCAGGAGCCTCGGCTTTGAGTCCATCAAGGCCGGAAGGCCGGGGCGGGGGCTCGCGCGCGAGCCCGTCCGATCCGGGGCGCGACCGCACCGACATTCCCGGCAGGGAGCGCCGCACCGGGGACCGGTTGCGGCGCCTGTCGTCCCCCGCATCGGGGCGGAGGGGCGCCGGCGGGGCCGCTCATTGGACAGATGTGCTTGCACGGCCTAAGTAAACGACAGCCGCAAAACGAAACGGGCGAGGACCAGTTGATGCAGGACGAAGAGCCGAACCGGAAAGAGGGACACAGCCTCCAGGATCACGTCTACGGCCTCGACCTTGCCCACACGCACGACGGCTACGCGGACCACGACCACGATTTTCCCGAGGAGGGCCCGCTCGAGGAAAACCCGATCTGGATCCAGGACCATGTCTCGCTGATGAGCGTGGGCATCGACATCGGCTCGTCCGGCACGCAGGTGATCTTCTCGCGCATCAATCTGCGCCGGCTCGGGGAGGACCTGTCGAGCCGCTACTATGTGGTCTCGCGCGAGACCCTGTACGAATCTCCGGTCGCACTCACGCCCTATCAGAGCGAGGAGCGGATCGACGACGCCGGACTGCGCGCGATCATCGACCAGGCCTACGCGGCCGCAGGACTGCAGCCGAAGGACATCGACACGGGTGTCGTCATTCTCACCGGGGAGGCGCTACGGCGCGAGAACGCGCAAGGCATCGCTGCCATCCTCTCCGAACAGGGCGGCGAGCTCGTCTGCGCGACCGCCGGCCACCACATGGAGGCGATGCTCGCGGCCTACGGTTCGGGCGCCGCGCGTGTTTCCAGCGACGAAGGCAAGCGCATCCTCAACATCGACATCGGCGGTGGCACCACCAAGCTCGCGCTCGTCGAGAACGGCAAGGTGGTGAAGACCGCCGCGGTGCACGTCGGCGGCCGCCTGCAGGTGGTCGATGAAAGCCACCGGATCGTGCGGCTCGATCCCGCCGGGCGCCATCACGCCGAGCGCGCCGGATTCTCCTGGAAACGCGGCGACACGACGACGGCCGACGAGATGGACAAGGTCGCCGAGGGCATGGCGGACACGCTCGTCGCGGCCATTCGCAGCCGGCCGATGCCGCACGACGTCGCGCATCTTTATCTCACCGATCCGATCGAGGATTTCGGCCGTATCGACGGCATGATGTTTTCCGGCGGCGTCTCCGAATACGTCTACGAGCGGGAGGACCGCGACTTCGGCGACATGGGGCGCCGGCTCGGCCGCGCCTTGCGGTGCCGGATCGAGACCGGGGCGCTGCCGTGGCCGCTGCTTCCCGCCGGCGAATGCATCCGTGCGACGGCGCTCGGCGCATCCGAATACAGCGTGCAGCTCAGCGGCAACACGAGCTACATCTCCAATCCCGGACAGTTGCTGCCGCGGCGAAACCTGCAGGTGCTGCAGCCTTCCTACGTCTGCACCGAGACGATCGATCCGGACGAGATCGCCAAGGCGATCCGCGGCCACATGACGGCCTTCGACGTCGACCCGGAGCGCGAGGTTGCGCTTGCCTTCCGCTGGCAGGGCGCGCCCTCCTACGAACGGCTTGCAGCATTCGCGGAGGGGATCCGCAGCGGTCTCGCCGACCGCATCGCGCAGCGGCAGTCGCTGTTCATCATGCTCGACGGCGACGTGGCGCAGACGCTCGGGGCGATCCTGCGCGAGGAGCTCGACGTCGCAAGCGAGATCCTGGTGATCGACGGCGTCGTACTGTGGGACTTCGACTACATCGATCTCGGCCGCATCCGCCTGCCGTCGAACACGGTGCCGGTCACCATCAAGTCGCTCGTATTCAACGAAGATCCGCGTGGGCCTGGCCCACGCCAGCGGTTGCATCACCATGACCACGCGCGCGATCATGCGCATGCTCATGGCCACCATCACCACCATCATCATCACGATCACCGGCATCCGCACGGCCACGAGCATTCTCACGGCCATGCGCACGCGGATCACGAGCACCGCTGAGGTTTCGCCGGCGGCGATTGGGCGCGCCGGGCATCGGGGAATGCCGGGATGACCCACGACGAGCGAGCGCCGGGTGTCCGGACCTTTGTCCTCGTGCACGGGGCCTGGCACGGCGGCTGGTGCTGGCGGCGCGTGTCGCGGCTGCTGCGTTCGCACGGGCATGAGGTGTTCACGCCGACGCTCACAGGTCTTGGTGAGCGCTCGCATCTTCTCGGTCCCGGCATCGACCTCGACACCCATGTGACGGACGTCGTCAACGTCATCGCCTGGGAAGACCTCGAGAACGTCGTCCTGGTCGGACATTCCTATGCCGGCTGGGTGATTTCCGGCGCGGTCGAAAAGATGCCGGAGCGGATCGCCTCGATCGTCTATCTCGACGCCTTCATGCCGCAGGACGGCGAGCGGGGCCTCGACCTGCAGACGCCGGAGAGCCGCGCCGCCACCCTGGCGACGCTGAAGCGCGGCGACATCGCGCGGCCCGTTCCCCCGCCGGAAGCCTTCAATGTCAATCCGCGCGACCGCGACTGGGTGGCCGCGAAGCTCACACCGCAGCCGATCGGCGTCGCGCTGCAGCCCATCCGGCAGACAGGCGCGCGCGAGCGGATCGCGAAGAAGACCTACATCCGGGCGACCGGCTCGGTGAGGCCGCACTACGATCGCTGTTGCGAGCGGCTGAAGGCGGATCCGTCCTGGCGCGTCTACACGCTGCCTTGCGGTCACGACGTGATGATCGACATGCCCGAGAGGCTCGCGGACATCCTTCTGGAGGTCGCGTGAAGCGATGCGTCAACCCGCGCGCTGCCCAGTCGGCTCTCGTCAGCGTCGCCGCAGATGCTCCAGCAGTTCGGCGGTCGGATAGGAATCCGCCGGCAGCCCGAACTTGATCTGCGCCGCCTTCACGCCTGCCCGCGTCGCAAGGCCGAGCTTTCCGTCGATCTCGCCGACCTTGAAGCCCTGCGCGGCGAGAAGCCGCTGCAGCTCGGCGATCTGCGGGGCGCCGAGGCTCGCCACCGGAGTGCCGCGGTGCAGCGGCGGTGCGCCGGCGAGCCGCGTCGCATAATAGGCGGCGGTCGTCGAATAGACGAGCGACTGGTTCCACTTCAGATAGACCTGGAAATTCGCATAGGCGAGGAACGCCGGGCCGGTCCGGCCCATCGGCAGGAGCAGCGAGGCGGGCAGGGAATCGGCCGGCAGCGGCCGGCCGTCGGCGAGCGTCACGCCCCACTTGCCCCATTGCGCGCGCGGGTGCTGGATCTCGAGGTCGGCCTCCTCCCAGGGGAGCTTGCCCGGCACGCGCACCTCCTGCAGCCAGGGTTCGCCGCGCCGCCAGCCC
Organism: uncultured Hyphomicrobiales bacterium; assembly: GCA_964538565.1. GTDB lineage: Bacteria > Pseudomonadota > Alphaproteobacteria > Rhizobiales > Xanthobacteraceae > CAYVBN01. The sequence continues at coordinate 24,548 of CAZIGW010000208.1, forward strand.
AGGCTCACGAGGTAATTGGCGGTCGAGGCGAGCACGTCCGGCACGCTCCTGAGCAGATTGCGCCGTCCGTCGCCGTCGTAGTCGACGGCGTTCTTGAGGTACTCGGACGGCATCATCTGCGTCTGGCCGAGCTCGCCGGCCCACGAGCCGATCATCTCGGACGGCGCGAGATCGCCGCGTTCGATGAGCCGCAGGGCGTCGAACAGGTGGTGGCGGAACATGTCCGAGCGGCGGCAATCGTAGGCGAGGGTGGTGATCGAGCGCAGCGCCTGGTCCTTGCCCATGTTGGCGCCGAAATCGCTCTCCAGGCCCCAGAACGCGACGATGACGGGCGCCGGAACCCCGTATTGCTGCTCGATCCTGGCGAACAGGGCCGCATGCCGCTTGATCAGCGCGGCGCCCTGGCTCAGCCGGTATCCGGCGAGCATCTTGTCGGAGAATTCGAGAAAGCTCTGCTGGAAGATGCGCTGGCCGCGGTCGATGTTCACGATCCGCTGGTCGTAGACCATGAACGGCGCGGCGGCCGCGATGGCGCGCTGCGAGATTCCCTGCGCCACCGCCTCCTGGCGAAAACGCTCGAGCCAGCTGTCGAAACTGCCCGTGTTCCGGCAGGTTGCCGCGCCCGCAGACGGGGCGATGCCGAGGAGCGCCAGAAGGGCGAACGCGGTCGCGGCGGTTCGGTTGCGTCGGAAGCGCATGAGGCGGCCATGGAATGAGTGACGGTTCAGGCGAAGCTCCCCGGTTTCGCCATTCGAGAGCGCCTGATCTATATCAGCAAAGCGCACGTGCAGGCTACCGGGGCCGTGTTCGCGCGCATGTGGCCGGAATCTCGCGCGATCCGGCGTGGACGGCTCGCCAGGCAGCCGGTAGAAGACGCAACGGCCGGGAAGGCCGCCTCGCCGGCGCGAGCGAACGGACGCAAGCGGCAGTCACAGGAGAGTGCCGGGGCATGGTTGCATCGGATCTCGAGCGCCCGATCGCGGCGCGACCGTTTCTCTCGGCAGCCTCGCGCTTTGCCTCCGGCGAAGATACACCGCGCGACTTTCTCGAGCGCTGCCTTGCCGATCTCGACACCTGGGAGCCGCAGATCGGCGCCTTCGTGCACGTCAACATCGCGGGCGCACGACAGGCGGCGGACCGGGCGACCGAACGATGGCGCCAAGGGCGTCCGCTCTCGCCGGTTGATGGCATGCCGCTCGGCGTCAAGGACATCATCGAGAGCGCCGACCTGCCGACCGAGATGGGTTCGCCGCTGTTCCAGGGCTGGCGTTCCAACCGCGACGCCGCCAGCGTCGCGGCGCTGCGCGAGGCCGGCGCGGTCATCGTCGGCAAGACGGTGACGACGGAATTCGCCGCCTCGGAGCCGCGCGGCACGCGCAATCCCTGGGACCCGCGGCGCACGCCGGGCGGATCGAGCAGCGGTTCGGCCGCCGCCGTCGCGGTCGGCAGCGTCAGCGCGGCGCTCGGCACGCAGGTGATCGGCTCGACCATTCGCCCGGCGAGCTTCTGCGGATGCGTCGGGTTCAAGCCGACCGTCGGCGCGCTCAATCGCGGCGGCAGCCACGACTATCTCAGCCAGAGTTGCACCGGGGTCCTCGCCGGGACGCTGGAGGACGCATGGCAGGTCGCCTACGAGGTCTCGATTCGTGCCGGCGGCGACCCGGGCTTCCCCGGCCTGTTCGGCCCCGCGCGGGCGCCGGAGCCGAACAGGCCGCGGCGACTCGCTTTTCTTGAAACCGCCGGCTGGGCGATCGCGTCGGACGAGGCCAAGCAGGGCCTCGAAGGCGTGCTGCGGCGGCTGAGTGCTGCCGGCGTCGCCATCGTGAGCCGCGAGACCGATCCCAAGGTCGCCGCGGTCGAAGCAGCCCTCGTGGAGGCGCGCGCGCTCTCGGCGCGGATCAACGAGTGGGAGTCGCGCTGGCCACTCAATACCTACCGCGAGCGCAACGAAGCCGGCCTGAGCCGCGCCATGCTCACGCGCCTCGCGCATGCGGAAGCGATGAGCCTCGACGATTACCGGGCGAGGCTCGAGGAGCGCCGGCTGGCGCGAAGCCTCTACGCCGAACTCTCGGCCGACTGCGACGGATGCATCACCTTGTCGGCGCCCGGGCCTGCGCCGGTCGGCCTCGAAACGACGGGAGATCCCGCATTCGCGGTCCCGGCATCCTTGCTCGGAACACCCGCCGTTTCGCTCCCGCTCCTGCGCGCCGAAGGATTGCCGCTCGGATTGCAGATCATGGGGTTCGAGCACGCGGATGCCGGCATGTTCGCGCTGGCGCGCTGGCTGGTCGGCGCGGTCGAGCCGCACGCCTGAGCACAACAGCGTCCCCGGGAATCGTCTTCCGCCACCATCTGACTTGCGATTTTCGTCGCTCCGTGCGGCACGGCGCTCATGAGCCGTGGCGCACTCGGCAATTGACAAGAGGCGCTCCGCCCGTGGAAGCTTGGCGCACAACATCCGCCCAGGAGATGCGGAGGCCTGAGGGAGGAGACGCAACATGGCCAGCCAGTCCGAAGTCGCACGAACACCCGGCGCGCACCGCGCCGGCCCCGGTGAATTCCTGTTCGAGCTCGCCAAGGTCAACCAGATGCTCGGCGGGCCGGAATATTCGACGGCCCACGGCGCCTGCGTCGAAGGCGACCGCATGATCGTCGCCTTGATGCGCATGCCGGCCGGCACCGGCGCGGAACCGCATTCGCATCCGAACGAGCAGTGGATCTACATCCTCGAGGGCACCTTCGCGGCCAATGTGGGCGGCAAGCAGGTCGAGGCCCGGCCCGGCTCGCTCGTCTACATTCCGTCGAACGTCGTGCATTCCGGCAAGGCCACGCCGGATGCCGACGTCGTGTTCTTCACCGTCAAGGACGCATCGCACAGCCTGCACGGCGTCAAGGCCGCCTGAGCGTCGTCGTTCGCAAAGATCGATATTGCTTCTCGTTTCGAACAGAAGGCGGTTTCGATGAAGATGGAATCCGTTGTCGCCGCCATGCCCGGCATCCTGGTCGAGAAGGATGTCGACGTGCCGATGCGCGATGGTGCGCGGCTGAAGGCCGACGTGCTGCGGCCGGATGACAACGGGCGTTATCCGGCGATTCTCAACCTCGGTCCCTACCAGAAGGACAAGGTCTGGATTCCGCCGGACGATCTCGAGGAGAAGCCCAATCCGCTGATGAACTGGGAGACCATCAATCCCGAATGGTGGGTGCCGAAGGGATACGCCGCCGTTCGGGTCGACGCGCGGGGAACCGGCAAGTCGCCCGGCCAGGGCAATCCGTGGTCGTACCAGGAGTCGCTCGACTTCTACGACGCGATCGAATGGGCATCGAGGCAGCCGTGGTGCACCGGCGCGATCGGGCTCTGCGGGATTTCCTATTTCGCCATCAACCAGTGGTTCGTCGCCAACCATCAGCATCCGGCCGTGAAGGCCATCATCCCGTGGGAAGGCTTCGCCGATCTCTACCGCGACGCGCTGTTTCACGGCGGCATCCTCAACCAGTTCATGACCAACTGGTTCGTCACCCACCTCTGCCATCATCTGATCGGCCGCGCTTCCCGCGACAATCCCGACACGTTCCACGTCAACACGTTGTGGCACTGGGTGCGCAACAATCTCGACACCGGCGCGTTCGCCGGCTCGCAGGCGCAATGGGACAAGATCACCGTGCCGATGCTCACGGTCGGCAACTGGTCCGGAATGGGACTGCATCTGCGCGGCAACACCGAGGCCTTCATGCGCGCGGCGTCGAAACACAAGAAGCTGCGCATCCATTCCGGCACGCATGTCCACCCGTTCTACACGGAGGACGGCCGCCGCGATCAGCTGCGCTTCTTCGACTACTGGCTCAAGGGCGTCGACAACGGCGTGATGGACGAGCCGCCGGTGAAGCTCGCGATCCGCCAGGGTGGCGGGGCCGTGGTCTGGCGGCACGAGAACGAATGGCCGCTCGCGCGCACGCAGTGGACCAAATTCCATCTCGACCTGTCGCCGCCGGCCGCCGGCCAGGCCGCGAATACCGGTGCGCTCGTGCGGGAAAATCCCGCCGAGATCGGCTCGCGCACCTATTTCGCGAGCGGGCTGAGCAAGGGCGGATCCTCGTCGGCGTCTTCGACGTTCCTCGCCTCGGGCGCCATGCAGGCCGGCATGGGCATCTCGCTCGACACCGCGCCGCTGGCGCAGGATACCGAAGTGACGGGTCCGGTCGCCGCCGTGCTCTGGGTGTCGAGCAGCACCGAGGACATGGATCTCTTCCTCACGATCCGCAACATCGACCCGGACGGCAACGACGTCTGGGAGATCGGCCAGCAGGGACAGCAGGTGCCGGTCGCCAAGGGCTGGCTGCGGGTCTCGCACCGCGAACTCGACCCGGAGCTTTCGCTGCCCTACCGCCCCTATCACCGGCACAAGCGGCGGCTCACCTTGCAGCCGGGCGAGATCGTCCAGGTGCAGGTCGAGATCTGGCCGACCTCGATGGTGTTCCGCAAGGGCCACCGCATCCGGCTCGACATCCAGCCGCGCGACGGCGTCGGGAGCGTGCACTACACGCATTACCACGCGGACTACAACACCGGCACCAACACGATCTACTCGGGCGGCGACAAGGAGTCCTATCTGCTGCTGCCGGTGATCCCGGCGGCTTCATGATAGGCTGATCCGGCGGCCGTTCGGACGTGTTGCGCCGCCTTGAGATCGAGGACGGACACAGACGGAGGAACGCCATGGCATTCCGGATCGCGGTCGTGCAGCCCATCGCGCACAATCCCGGCGAAGACGAGAAGAACATTGCCGACGCGGTCCGGCACATCGAGCAGGCGGCGGCGGACGGAGCCGATTTCATCTGCTTCCCAGAGACCTATCCGGGGCCATGGCGCATGCCTGCGCCGTTCGATCCGACCGCCGCGATGGTCGAGGCCGCCGCCCGGCACAAGGCGCACGTGGTGTTCGGCACGATCGAGCCGATCAGCGAAAAGGACGCGACAGCGCACAATCTCATCTGCCTCGCCTATCCGGACGGCCGCGCGCCGGCGCGCTATCGCCGCACGCATCCGAACGGCCCCTGGATCTACACCGGCGGCACCGCGTGGGAATTCCAGTACGTTCCGGGCGACGAATTTCCCGTGTTCGACACCGCGCACGGCAAGGTCGGGCTCGCCATGTGCAGCGAGGTCTACATGCCGGAGGTGGCGCGCGCGCTCGCGTTGCGCGGCGCCGAACTGATCTTCATGCCGGCCGGAAAGGACAAGAACCTGTTGTGGGCGACCTGGCGGACGCTGATCTGGGCCCGGGCGATCGAGAACCTCGCCGTCGTGGTGACGACACAGAACCTGTTCACGCGCGCCGAGCGCGGGCTCGCCATGGTGGCCGGTCCCGAGGAGATCCTGTTCGAGAGCACGGCGGCCGGGCGCACGATCGTCGACGTCAGCCTCGATCGCGTGCGCTATCTACGCGCGACCCGCGACGAGGTCGGCTCCTCGAGCCGCTGCGCCGCCAAGCAGGGCGTGCTCGGCCCGCAGTGGCAGCGCCCGGAGCTCTACGACGTGATCTATCCGCGGCCGCGCCGCGAAGCCGCCGAATAGACTCCGCCGCACGAAACGGCGTGGCGGCGACCTGCCGCCGCCTCAGAACCCCGGGGCGTTTTCGATCTGGTCGAACCAGTCGAAGCCCATCTCCTTTACGATGCGGTTGCTGATGACGATGAGGCGCGCGCCGTCCGCTCCGGCGACGTGCTGGTGGATCGTGTAGGGCGGCACGTAGATGAAGTCGCCGCGCTGCCAGGCGTGGCTCGCCGGCTCGGCCGCCCATTCCCACTCGAACGCGTCGAGGCAGTCGAACTTGAGGTCCCAGTGCAGGTCGTGG
>CAZIGW010000209.1:0-4830 GCA_964538565.1 uncultured Hyphomicrobiales bacterium
TGCGCATCGCGCCGGCATCGCGCGCGCGCGCGACCGGGTCGCCGCGCTCGGCGAGCGTGCGGGCCGCGCCACGCGCGCGCTGAGCGAGCGCCGGGCCGCCCGCGCCGTCCATGCCGGGCAATTGCTCGCCGCCTTTTCCTATCACGGCGTGCTGGCGCGCGGCTTCGCGCTGGTGCGCGGCCCGCAGGGCCGTCCGTTGCGCGCGGCCGCGGCGATCGACCCCGGCCTTGCGCTCGACATCGAATTCGCCGACGGCCACGTGTCGGCGGTCGCGACCGAGCCCGGTGCGCCGGCTCCCGACCCGGTAAAGCCCCGGCGTTCGCGCGGAGGCGAGGGCCAGGGCAACCTGTTCGGATCGTGATCGAACGGACTTGCGTCGTGTTCGTTCCGCGTCTCTGGTGCTATTCCGATGTCGAAGCGGCCGGATGACGCCTGAGGACGCCAAGTGCGCAAGGAACGGTGAGGCGAAGCGCAACAGGAGCCCCGAGCGGTCTCGAGCATGAACGAGATGCGACCACGCCATTCCCATCCGGAACCACACGGGTCCCATGATCACGCGCACGGCGCGGACAGTTTCGGCAGGGCCTTCGCGCTGGCGATCGCGCTCAATGTCGTCCTCGTCGCGGTGCAGGCCGCCTACGCGGTGTTCGCCCATTCGACCGCGCTGCTCGCCGATGCCGGGCACAATTTTGGCGACGTGCTGGGATTGGTGCTGGCGTGGGCGGCGCACGGGCTCGGCCGGCGCGCGCCGACGAGCGACTACACCTACGGATTCCGCTCGGCCTCGATCCTGGCCGCGCTGTCGAACGCCATCATCCTTCTGGTCGCCACCGGGGCGATCGCCTGGGAGGCGATCGGGCGCTTGTTCGAGCCGGCGCCGGTCGGCGGCCTCACCATGGTCGTGGTCGCCGGCGCCGGCATCCTGGTCAACGGCGTGTCGGCCTGGCTGCTGATGGGCGGTCGCGGGGACCTCAACGTGCGCGGCGCGTTCCTTCACATGGTGGGCGACGCCGCCGTGTCCTTCGGGGTGGTGCTGGCGGGCGGCGTCATTCTCTGGACCGGCTGGCTCTGGGTCGATCCGGTCGTCAGCCTGGTGATCGGCGTGGTGATCGTGTTCGGCACCTGGAGCCTGCTGCGCGGCTCGGTGAACATGCTGCTGCAGGCGGTTCCCCCGGGCGTCGACGCCGCCGAGGTGCGGCGCTATCTCCAGCGCCTGCCAGGCGTCGCCGAGGTGCACGACCTGCACATCTGGTCGATGAGCACGACCGAGACCGCGCTCACCTGCCATCTGCGCATGCCTGCCGGTCATCCGGGCGACGAATTTCTGGTGCAGGCGGCCGAGGGGCTGCACCGGCGGTTCTCGATCGTCCATCCGACGCTGCAGATCGAGACCAGCGAGCGGGTTCGCTGCGCGCTCGCACCCGACCACGTCGTGTGAGGTGATGGAATGAGCAGACGCGAAACGGTGCGGATCGATTCTCCCTGCGCGCACGTCTCCGAAGTGCGCCTCGAGTACGTGGAGCGGCCGGTCGCCGGCTGCGAGGAGTGCCTCAAGATCGGCAGTCGATGGGTGGCGCTGCGGACCTGCCTCACCTGCGGGCATGTCGGGTGCTGCGATTCCTCGCCTCACCGTCACGCCACGCAGCACTTCCGCGAGACCGGTCACCCGATCATGACCTCGGCCGAGCCCGGACAGAGCTGGGTCTGGTGCTACGCGGACGAGAAATACATTTCGCGCTGATGGGGGCTCAACGAAGGAGACTGCTATGAAGCGCACCGCATCGGCTTCGTGGAGCGGCGACCTCAAGCACGGCGAGGGATCCGTCACGACGCAAAGCCGCGTGTTGAATGCAACTCCCTATTCCTTCACCACCCGATTCGAGAACGGCACCGGGACCAATCCGGAGGAACTGATCGCGGCCGCGCACGCCGGCTGCTTCACCATGGCGCTGTCGCTGATGCTCGGAAACGCCGGTTTCGTTCCGCAGCAGCTCTCGACCGAGGCCACCCTGACGTTCGAGCAGGTGAACGGCAGCTGGACGATCACCGCCGTCGACCTCAGCACGCGCGGGCGCGTGCCCGGAATCGACGGTGAGAAGTTCGCCGAGATCGCCGCCGACGCGAAGGCCAATTGCCCGGTCTCGCGCGTGCTCAAGGCCGTCATCACGCTGCACGCCGCGCTCGAGACCTGACGCGGAACGCACCCGGCCTGACGGCCGCGGCGGTGCGCCGCCCGGTCCTGGGTCAGCCGGTCATTGCGGGACGCGGCGCAGCGCGTTGAGCTCCGACTGCAGCGTCTCGACCACGCGATGGAGACGTGCGAGCTCCTGCTCGACGTGATGCACGCGCTCGGCGAGATCGCCGGCCGGAGCAGGGGCGAGCGTGGGGGCGTCGTCCGCCATGAACGCCACGCCGATCTCTTCGCCGCGCCGCCATTGCACGTGCGCGCGCAGCGTCATCTCCTTGGCCGGAATGTGCAACTCGATCACTTCCGGCGTGGTGATGGCGTGCGAGAAGGTCAGCTTGGCGCCGGTGTCGGAGATATCGCGAATGAGGCAGTCGGCGCTCGAGCGCCGGTTGTTGAAATAGATCCGCCCCCTCAGGAAGCTGCGCTGGCGCGGAGCGATGCGGCGATTGTCCATGGCGGCCCTCCTGGAGCGCCTCGTTTGCCCGAGGCTACCCGCGGGGCGTTGCATCATCGTTAAGCCGCGCCTTCCCGGACGGGCAGGATTCTCGGAAAATTTCGACCCGCCAAAGGGATCGCGCGGCGATTCATCGTTTGTTAAGCGGCCCGCGAAGGAAAGGCGCGAGCGCATGATCCGGCGAAGTGGAGCCGGCTCGCCGACGAGATCATGCGTCAAGTCAGAGGGCGCGATCCGACGCGAAACCAATTTCCATTTTCCATTTTCGCGGATCGCGCCCTAACGCAGGAGCCAGCGGGGGACGCGGTCCAAGGCGTCGGCGCGCGCCCGCGCGTTCGTCCCGATGTGGACCTTGCCCGAGCCGTCGGCCGAATGCGCCATGCCGCTGCGGGGCCGCAGCGGCTGGTCGGGATTGTCGAAGCCGTGATAGGCGCCAGCATAGACCACGATCCGCGCCTGCGCGCTGCGGCCGCGCGCGCCGGCCACCATCCGCTCGCAGGCGTCGGCCGACGTCCAGTCGTCGGCGCGGCCGATCAGGATGAGGGTGGGCACGCGCGCGCTCCAGGCGAAATCGCCGAGGCGGTGACAGCCGGGGTAGAGCGCGACCGCGGAACGGAAATCCGGCGTGCTGTCCTTCGGGGCCGCCTGCGGCCGGATGGTCCAGAGGGCCGCGGTCGCCCCGCTCGACCAGCCGAGCAAGGCGACCCGGTCCGTGTTGACCCACGGCTGCGCCTGCAGCCAGCGGCGCGCCGCATTGGCGTCCTGCAGGCGTTCCCGGTCGGGCCGCGCCTTGCTGATGCGGACGCGGCATTGCGAGCCGAGCCCGCGCGAGCCGTAGCTGTCCGGATAGAGGACGGCGAGGCCCGCCTTCGACAGGCGTTCGCCCCACTCGCGGTAGCGCGGGCGCAGGCCGCCGGCACGGCCCATGAGGCCGTCACAGCCATGCAGCGCGACGACGGCCGCGAACGGCCCGGATCCGTCCGGCCGGAACAGCACGCCGCGCAACCCGTTCGCACCCGGCGCGATCTCGACCGGATCGGACACATGCGCGCCGCCGCTCGCCGCCGCCGGCAGCAGGATCGCGGCCGCCAGGACCGATACGAGGGCCAATCGCCTCATGTGGAGAAATCCCGTACCGACAATGACATAACCATACCACAGATGCCCCCGGGGGCGAGCCGCGACCCGATCAGGAGCAGGTGCGCGGACGCCCGGGTTTCGCCGGGCCGGGCAAGTGACTATGTTGAACGCGCCGGGACCCTTCTGCGGGCGCGGCGGAGGACGGACGTGCTCAATCGCTTCGATCATCGCGCTCCCATGACCGGGGAGGCCGAACTTCGATACCTCGACGGCGACTTCCGGGTCGTGCGCCCGGGCGCATTCGTGCGCTGCGCGGTCACCGGCGTGCCGATTCCGCTGGAAGAGCTGAAATACTGGAGCGTCGAGCTGCAGGAGCCGTACGTCGGTCCCGAGGCCGTGCTGCGGCGGCTGCATCCGGCGCGGGCGAAATAGGCGGCATCTCGGATCTTGCCGCGTCGCGGCCGCACCGCCGCCCCCGGAACGTAATTCAATCGCTTTTTCCGCTCGCCCCCGTTCTCAGCAGCAGATCCGAAATCGCAGCCTGATTCGAAAACACGAGCGCAATCGGCAGCGCGCGTGCGCGCGCGGCAAGGTCGGCGGTCTCGCGGTGGCCCGCGAGGCGCGCGAGATCCTTTTCGGTGGTCACGAGCCCGAGGCCGTCGCGTTCCGCCCGGGCGCAGAGCGCCTTGGCTTCCGCACCCGTGTAGCGGTGGTGATCGGGAAACGCGGCGGTGACCGGAGCGGTGATGCCGGCCTGTGCGAGGCTGGCGAAGAACTTCGCCGGATCACCGATGCCCGCGAAGGCGAGATGCGGCCGCCCGCGCAGCGTCGCGACAGTCCCGGCGTCCGGCTCGAGCCGTGCCGGGAAAACCGGCAGGCCGCGTTCGCGGGCGGCGGCGATCACCGTCTGCGCGGCCGCCTCGGCCTCGCCGACCACGATGAGCGCGTGCGCCCGGTCGAGTTGCGCACCAAGCGGCGCGCGCAACGGGCCCGCCGGATTGACCCGACCGTTGCCGATGCCGCGCCGGCCGTCGAGCACGATGAGCGCAAGATCCTTCGCGAGCGACGGGTTCTGGAAACCGTCGTCCATGACGACGACCGAGGCGCC
>CAZIGW010000210.1:0-5715 GCA_964538565.1 uncultured Hyphomicrobiales bacterium
ACCGGCCCGAAGATGCGGGTGCCGACCGGCTCCATCTGCGGGTTGATCAGCACCGCGGCGTTGCGGTCGAAGCGGATGATCGAGCCGTCGGCGCGGCGGATGTCCTTCGCCACGCGCACGACGACCGCCTTCATCACGTCGCCCTTCTTCACGCGTCCGCGCGGAATCGCCTCCTTGACCGACACGACGATGACGTCGCCGATCGTGGCGTACTACCGCTTCGAACCACCCAGCACCTTGATGCACATGACGCGGCGCGCGCCGGAATTGTCCGCCACGTCGAGGTTCGTCTGCATCTGGATCATGATGCACCTCGTCCTCTCTTATGCGCGCGCGACGCGCTCACTTCGCTCTCTTTTCGCCCTGGACCACCGCCCAGCGCTTCGTCTTGGAGATCGGGCGGTGTTCCTCGATCCATACCGTGTCGCCGACCGAGAACTCGTTCTTCTCGTCGTGGGCGTGGTACTTCTTCGAACGCCGCACCGTCTTCTTCAGGACCGGATGCGTGAAGCGACGCTCGACACGGACGACGACCGTCTTGTCCTGCTTGTCGCTCACCACGATGCCCTGGAGCATCCGCTTCGGCATCTGGGCCTCCTTACTTCGACTTCGTCTGCGCGCTGCGTTTCTGCCGCGCGATGGTTCGGATGCGCGCGATGTTGCGGCGGACCTCCCGCACGCGCGCGGTGTTCTCGAGCTGTCCGGTCGCCCGCTGGAAACGCAGGTTGAACTGCTCCTTCTTGAGCTTGAGCAGCTCGTCGTCGAGCTGGTCGGGGCTCATTGCCCTCAGGTCACTCGTGTTCATGACGCCCTTCATCGACATCACTCCGCGATGCGCGCGACGAAGCGCGTCTTGATCGGCAGTTTCGCCGCCGCGAGCGCGAGCGCCTCGCGCGCGAGCTGGATCGGAACGCCGTCGATCTCGAACATGATGCGGCCCGGCTTGACCCGGCACACCCACAGTTCGGGCGCGCCCTTGCCGGAGCCCATGCGCACCTCGAGCGGCTTCTTCGACACCGGTACGTCCGGGAACACCCGGATCCACACACGTCCGGCGCGCTTCATGTGGCGCGTCATGGCGCGCCGCGCCGCCTCGATCTGGCGTGGGCTCACCCGGTCGGGCTCGAGCGCCTGCCGCCCGTACTGACCGAAGCTCAGTTCGGCTCCGCTCGTCGCGATGCCGCGAATGCGGCCCTTGTGGGCCTTGCGGAACTTGGTGCGGGTCGGTTGCAGCATGGCTGGACGCCTCTCCTAATCCTCGTCGGCTCACGCCGCGTCGCGGCGCGGGCGACCGGCGTCGCCCTCGGCCAGACGCTTGTCCTGCGCCATCGGATCGTGCTCGAGGATCTCGCCCTTGAAGATCCAGACCTTGACCCCGCAGGTGCCGTAGGTGGTGAACGCGGTGGCGACGCCGTAGTCGACGTCGGCGCGCAGCGTGTGCAGCGGCACGCGGCCTTCGCGGTACCACTCCATGCGCGCGATCTCCGCCCCGCCGAGCCGGCCGGAGCAGTTGATTCGGATGCCCTCGGCGCCGAGCCGCATCGCCGACTGCACGGCGCGCTTCATGGCACGGCGGAAGGCGACGCGCCGCTCGAGCTGCTGGGCGATCGACTCGGCGACGAGCTGCGCGTCGAGCTCGGGCTTGCGGACCTCGATGATGTTGATGACCACGTCAGAATCGGTGAGGTCCGCGACGCGCCGGCGCAGCTTCTCGATGTCGGCGCCCTTCCTGCCGATGACGACGCCGGGACGGGCCGAATGGATCGTCACCCGGCACTTCTTGTGCGGGCGCTCGATCACGATCTTCGACACCGCCGCCTGCTTGAGGCTCTTCATCAGCTCGCGGCGGATCTCCATGTCCTCGTGCAGCAGCTTTCCGTACTCGTTCTTGCCGGCAAACCAGCGCGAATCCCACGTGCGGTTGATGCCGAGCCGCAAGCCTACCGGATTGACCTTCTGACCCATCGGTCCTCTCCTTACTCCCGCCGCCTCACGCGTTCGCCTCGACCTGACGAACGACGATCGTCAGCTGCGAGAACGGCTTGAAGATGCGCCCGACGCGGCCGCGGCCGCGCGGGACGAAACGCTTGATCACCAGCCCCTTGCCCACGTGCGCCTCGGCGACCACCAGATCGTCGACGTCGAGGTCGTGGTTGTTCTCCGCGTTGGCGATCGCCGACTCCAGGCACTTGCGCACGTCCTTGGCGATGCGCTTGCGCGAGAACTCGAGATCGGCCAGCGCCGTCGCCACCTTCTTGCCGCGGATCAACTGCGCGACGAGATTGAGCTTCTGCGGGCTGATCCGCAGCATGCGGGCCACCGCCTTGGCCTCGTTGTCGGCGAGGCTGCGTCCGCGCGCCTTCTTGCTCATCGCCTGCCTCCTCGCCTTACGGGGTTGCCCGCTTCGCCTTCCGGTCGGCCGAATGGCCGTGGAAGGTGCGCGTCGGCGAGAATTCGCCGAACTTGTGGCCGACCATCTCCTCGGTGACGAGCACCGGGATATGCTTGTGGCCGTTGTAGACGCCGAAGGTCAGCCCGACGAACTGCGGCAGTATCGTCGAGCGCCGGCTCCAGATCTTGATCACGTCGTGCCGGCCCGACGCCCGCGCGGCCTCCGCCTTCTTCAGCAGATAGCCGTCGACGAATGGGCCCTTCCAAACCGAACGCGCCATGGGCTGCCCTCGTTACTTCTTCTTCCGCGCGTGGCGGCTCGAAATGATGAACTTGTTGGTCGACTTGTTCTTGCGCGTCTTCTTGCCCTTGGTGGGGAAGCCCCACGGGGTGACCGGATGACGCCCGCCCGAGGTGCGGCCCTCGCCGCCGCCGTGCGGATGATCGACCGGGTTCATGGCGACGCCGCGGTTGTGCGGCCGGCGGCCGAGCCAGCGCGTGCGGCCGGCCTTGCCGATCGAGATGTTCATGTGGTCGGGGTTGGAGACCGCGCCGACCGTCGCCATGCAGCGGCCGTGCACCAGGCGCTGCTCGCCGGAATTGAGCCGCAGGATGACGTACTGCTGGTCGCGCCCGACGATCTGCGCGTAGCCGCCGGCCGAGCGGGCGAGCTGTCCGCCCTTGCCCATCTTGAGCTCGATGTTGTGCACGATCGTGCCGATCGGCATGTTGCCCATCGGCATGGCGTTGCCCGGCTTCACGTCCACGTATTCGCCCGAAACCACCGTGTCGCCTTCGCCGAGCCGCTGCGGCGCCAGGATGTAGGCGAGCTCGCCGTCCTCGTACTTGATGAGGGCGATGAAGGCGGTGCGATTCGGATCGTACTCGATGCGTTCGACGCGCGCCGGCGCGTCGAACTTCTGCCGCTTGAAGTCGATCGTCCGGTAGGCCCGCTTGTGCCCGCCGCCGCGGAACCGCACGGTGACGCGGCCGTTGCTGTTGCGCCCGCCCGACGAGATCTTGCCTTCCGTCAGCGCCTTGACCGGCTTGCCCTTGTACAGCGCCGAGCGGTCGACGAGCACCAGCTGACGCTGGCTCGGGGTGACGGGCTTGTATGTCTTGAGTGCCATGATGCTGCTCCGACCCCGCTCACAGACCCGTCGTCACGTCGATCCTGTGACCCTCTTCGAGGGTCACGATCGCTTTCTTCACGTCCGACTGCTCGCCGAGCGAGCCGCGGAAGGCCTTTTTCTTGCCCTTGCGGATGAGCGTGTTGACGCTCTTCACCTTGACGTCGAACAGCTTCTCGACCGCTTCCTTGATCTGCGGCTTGGTGGCGGTGCGCGCCACCTTGAAGATCACCTGGTTGCGCTCGGAGGCGAGCGTCGCCTTCTCGGTGATCACCGGCGAGACGATGACGTCGTAATGGCGCGGGTCGTTGGTGGTCATTTGAATCGCGCCTCCAGTGCATCGACCGCAGCCTTGGTCAGAACGAGCTTGGTGCGGCGCATGATGTCGTAGTCGTTGATGCCCTGGACCGGCAGCACGTCGATGTTCGGCAGATTGCGCGCGGCGAGGCGGAAATTGGCCTCCACCTCGGCGCCGTCGATGATCAGCGCGTTGTCGAGGCCGAGCTTCTCGAACCGGGTCTTCAGCGCCTTGGTCTTGGGATCGGCGATCGAGGCCTTGTCGATCACGACGATGTCGCCGTCACGCGCCTTGGCCGAGAGCGCGTGCCTGAGCGCGAGCGCGCGCACCTTCTTGGGCAGGTCGATGGCGTGGCTGCGCACGACCGGTCCGAACGCGCGCCCGCCGCCGCGAAACAGGTTGACGCGCGCCGAACCGTGGCGGGCGCTGCCCGTGCCCTTCTGCTTGTACATCTTCTTGCCGGTGCGGGCGATGTCGGCGCGGTTCTTCACCGCGTGCGTTCCCCGCTGGCGCTTGGCGAGCTGCCAGAGAACGCAGCGGTGCAGGATGTCGGCGCGCGGCTCGAGGCCGAAGATCGCATCCGACAGCGTCACCGAGCCGGCCGCCTTGCCGTCGAGGGTCGTGATCGTCAGTTCCATGTCACGCTCCCTCCTGCTGCGCCGGCGCCGGCTGCTCGGCGGCCGATTCCGGCAGCCGGAACTTGCCCGGCTTCGGCGCCTCCTTCGGCAGCGACTTCTTCACGGCGTCGCGCACCGTGATCCAGCCGCCCTTGGCGCCCGGAACCGCCCCTTCGACCATGATGAGGCCGCGCTCCACGTCCGTCCGCACCACGCGCAGGTTGAGCGTGGTCACGCGCTCGACGCCCAGGTGCCCCGGCATCTTCTTGTTCTTGAAGGTCTTGCCCGGATCCTGGCGGCCGCCGGTCGAACCGATCGAACGATGCGAGATCGACACGCCGTGCGAAGCACGCAGGCCGCCGAAGTTCCAGCGCTTCATGCCGCCGGCGAAGCCCTTGCCGATCGAGGTGCCGGTCACGTCGACGAACTGGCCGACGACGAAATGGTCGGCGGTGATTTCCGCGCCGACCGGGATCAAACCGTCCTGGCTGACGCGGAATTCGGCGACCTTGCGTTTGGGCTCGACCTTGGCGACGGCGAAATGGCCGCGCTCGGCCTTCACCACGTTCTTGACCTTGCGGGTGCCCGAGCCGAGCTGGAGGGCGACGTAGCCGTCCTTCTCGATGTTGCGATGGGCCACGACCTGGCAATTGGCGAGCCGCAGCACCGTGACGGGCACGTGCTCGCCCGCCTCGGTGTAGACCCGGGTCATCCCCATCTTCTGTGCGATCACTCCGGAACGCATCTGCGTCATCCTCAACTAGCGCTGCCCCGACGGCTCAGAGCTTGATCTCGACGTCCACACCGGCGGCGAGATCGAGCTTCATCAGCGCGTCCACCGTCTGCGGCGTCGGATCGACGATGTCGAGCAGCCGTTTGTGGGTGCGCATCTCGAACTGCTCGCGGCTCTTCTTGTCGATGTGGGGCGAGCGGTTCACCGTGAACTTCTCGATCTTGGTCGGCAGCGGGATAGGCCCGCGCACCTGTGCGCCGGTGCGCTTGGCGGTCGCCACGATCTCGCGCGTCGAGGCGTCGAGAATGCGGTGATCGAACGCCTTGAGCCGGATGCGGATGTTCTGGCCATTCATGGGCTTTCTCCACGGCGAGGGGCGCGAACCGCGCCCCTTGCGCACCCTTTATTCGATGATGGAGGCGACGACCCCGGCGCCGACGGTGCGGCCGCCCTCGCGGATGGCGAAGCGCAGCTTCTCCTCCATGGCGATCGGCACGATCAGCTCGATCGTCATCGTGATGTTGTCGCCCGGCATCACCATCTCGG
>CAZIGW010000211.1:0-9196 GCA_964538565.1 uncultured Hyphomicrobiales bacterium
CGCCGAAAAGATCATGCGCCCGTTCCTCAACGCGCTCGGCGCCCGAGCGTAGCATGCACCGGCGCGATGACACCGAGACTGCAGGACGCGGGAGGGGGCGCAAAGCGCCTGCAAGCTGGCCCCGGTCGGGGCCGGTTTGCCCGGCGGCAGATCCGCCGGAAGGGGCCTTGGGCGGCCGCCGGGCATTATCCTCAACCCATTGAAAAATACTCAAAAAATACCCATTTTCAGATTGGATTTCAGTGGCATGGCGCGGCTGAATCGGCTATACGCGAGAGACGGTCGATGCATCTGCGGCGCGCGGTGCGGAGACCTCCTCTCGTCGGCACCTCAGTCCGGCTGCGGTTGCGCGCAGCGCCAAGTCGTCAGGCTCGAAAGATGACACGCGGTTACGCCGTGCGGGCCGCGCTTGAGAATCACCAGGTCGTTCGCAGTTCGGGATCGTCTCTTGTCCGATATCGAAAACCCCACGTCCGGCGACTCCGGTCCTTCGGACATTCGCCCCATCTCCATCTCGGAGGAAATGAAGCGCTCGTATCTCGATTACGCCATGAGCGTGATCGTGGCGCGTGCGCTTCCGGACGCGCGCGACGGGCTCAAGCCCGTGCATCGCCGCATCCTCTATTCGATGTACGAGAACAACTACACGCCGGATCGCCAGTACAACAAGTCGGCGCGCGTCACCGGCGACACGATGGGCAAGTACCATCCGCACGGCAACCAGGCAATCTACGACGCGCTGGTGCGGCTGGCGCAGGACTTCTCCATGCGCCTGCCGCTCATCGACGGGCAGGGGAACTTCGGCTCGGTCGACGGCGACCCGCCGGCGGCCGAACGCTACACCGAGGTGCGGCTCGCGCCGCCCGCGATGTCGCTGCTCGACGATCTCGAGAACGACACGGTCGATTTCCAACCGAACTACGACGGCCGCGAGCGCGAGCCGGTGGTTCTGCCGGCCAAGTTCCCCAATCTCCTGGTCAACGGCGCCGGCGGCATCGCGGTCGGAATGGCGACCAACATCCCGCCGCACAATCTCGGCGAGATCGTCGATGCCTGCATCGCCGTCATGGACGATCCCGGGATTTCCATCGACGACCTGATCGCCATCGTGCCGGGGCCTGATTTTCCCACCGGCGGCATCATCCTCGGCCGGCAGGGAATCCGCGCCGCCTATCACCTCGGCCGCGGCTCGATCGTCATGCGCGGCAAGGTCGAGATCGAGGCCTTGCGCAAGGAGCGCGAGGCGATCGTCATCAGTGAAATTCCCTACCAGGTGAACAAGGCCGCGATGGTCGAGCGCATCGCCGAGCTCGTGCGCGAGAAGAAGATCGACGGCATTGCCGACCTGCGCGACGAATCCGACCGCGACGGCTATCGCGTCGTGGTCGAGCTCAAGCGCGACGCCATGGCGGACGTCGTGCTCAACCAGCTCTACCGCTTCACGCCGCTGCAATCGACCTTCGGGGCCAACATGGTGGCGCTCGAGGGCGGGCGTCCGCAGGTGATGAACCTGAAGGACCTGCTGCAGGCCTTCGTCAGCTTCCGCGAGGAGGTCGTCTCGCGGCGCATCAAGCATCTGCTCGCCAAGGCGCGCGATCGCGCCCATGTGCTGGTCGGCCTGGCGATCGCGGTCGCCAACATCGACGAAGTCATCCGCATCATCCGCGCGGCGCCCGATCCCAACGCCGCGCGCGACGCCCTGATGGAGCGCGAGTGGCCGGCGGCGACGGTGGCCTCGCTGATCGTCCTGATCGACGACCCGCGCCATCGCGTGACGGCGACGAACACCGCGCGGCTCTCGGCCGAGCAGGCGAAGGCGATCCTCGATCTACGGCTGCAGCGGCTCACCGCGCTTGGCCGTGACGAGATCGAGCAGGAGCTCGACAAGCTCGCCACCGAGATCGCCGACTATCTGGAAATCCTGCGCTCGCGCGCGCGCATCCAGGCGATCGTCAAGGACGAGCTGCGCGCCGTGAAGGACGAGTTCGCCACCCCGCGCCGCACCGTCATCGTCGACCAAGAAGGCGAGATGGAGGACGAGGACCTGATCCAGCGCGAGGACATGGTCGTCACCGTCTCGCATCTCGGCTACGTCAAGCGCGTGCCGCTCTCGACCTACCGGGCGCAGAAGCGCGGCGGCAAGGGGCGCGCCGGCATGCAGACGCGCGACGAGGATTTCGTCGCCCGGCTGTTCGTCGCCTCGACCCACACCCCGGTGCTGTTCTTCTCCTCGCGCGGACGGGTCTACAAGGAGAAGGTCTGGCGCCTGCCGCAGGCGGCCCCGCAGTCGCGTGGCAAGGCGCTTGTGAACATCCTGCCGCTCGAGCAGGGCGAGCTCATCACCACCATCATGCCGCTGCCCGAGGACGAGAAGTCGTGGGCCGACCTCGACGTGATGTTCGCGACGACCCGTGGCACCGTGCGACGCAACAAGCTCTCGGATTTCGTCGACGTGCGCCGCTCGGGCATCATTGCGATGAAGCTCGCCGAGGGCGAGGCCATCGTCGACGTTCAGATCTGCACCGAACGCGACGACGTGCTGCTCACGAGCGCGGCGGGCCAGTGCATCCGCTTCCCGGTCACCGACGTGCGCGTGTTCCAGGGCCGCACCTCGATGGGCGTGCGCGGTATTGCGCTCGACAACGGCGACAGGGTGATTTCGCTCTCGATCCTGCGCCACGTCGATGCGACGGCCGACGAGCGCGCCGCCTATCTCAAGCGCGCCAGCGCGGTGCGCCGCGGCATCAACGGCGACGACGAACCCGCGACCGACGTCGAGGAGGCGTCGGGCGCCATCGAGCTCGGCGAGACACGATATGTGGAGATGTCCGCCGCGGAGCAGTTCGTGCTCACCGTGACGGAGAACGGCTTCGGCAAGCGCAGCTCGTCCTACGAATACCGGACGACCGGCCGCGGCGGCAAAGGCATCGTCGCCATGGCGGTGACCGAGCGCAACGGGCGCCTGGTCGCCTCGTTCCCGGTCGAGGAATCGGACCAGATCATGCTGGTGACGAACGGCGGGCAGTTGATCCGGTGCCCGATCGACGGCATCCGCATCGCCGGACGCTCGACCCAGGGCGTCATCGTGTTCAGCACGGCGCCCGGCGAGCGCGTGGTCTCGGTCGAGCGGCTGAGCGAGGAGGGCGAGGAGGGGGCCTCCTGAGCGAAGGGAGCGACAGGCGCCGTTCCAAGGAGGGCGAGGCGGAGCGGGGAGCCGGAAGAGCACCCGTTCCGGGTCGACAGGGGCATCTTTGTCATCGAGCCCATAGGTGCCGAGCTCGCGTTCGAGCGCGACGCGGCGGCAAGGTGACAGCCGCGACCATCAACCAGCGCGGACAGGTCCTGCGGGGCGAGCGCCGCTGAAGGGGAGCGGTTCTTCGGAACGACGGCCTCGCGGTGACCGCACTTCGAACGGCCGATATCGGCCCGTCCGCGACCTCAGGCGACGTCCGCTGTTGGGCGCTCTCGACTGCGAGCTCTGGTCCGCGTTCAGCACCCGCCCGTGCACTGGCCGTCGGCGTTGAACTGCATCGTCTTTCCGCTCAGCGGCAGGTAGGAAGGGACCTTGGCGGCGGCCTTGAAGGCGGCCGTCCGCGTGTTCGGCAGCAGCTTGCCGTCCTTGGTCGCCATCTCGTTGGCGTGCGAGGGGATGACGGCGTTCGGCTTGACCAGCTCGTTGATCACATAGGCCGCTTCGGTGGGACCGGTCGAGAAAACCCCGCCGATGTTCATGACGACGAGCTTGGCCTGGAACGAGCGCCTGATCACGATGTCCTGGTCGGCGATCACCCCGGTGTCGCCGGAGAGATAGACGGTGAGGCCGTTGGAAAAGCGCAGCACGTAACCGCCGGGCGGGCCCACGTAGGCGGTCAGCCCGTTGTCCTTCATCTGCTTGGCGATGTCGCCCTCGAGGAACTCGGGGCCGATGCCGTTGCTGTGCGCGGCCGGGACGCTCCAGATCGAGACTCCGCCGAGCTTGCTCATGGCGCCGAAGCGCAGCGTGACGACCTGCGCCCGGTCGCCGCCGGCCGCCGGGATCCGCCTGCCGAAGAAGCTGTTCATCTCGCCGCCGACGAAGAACTTCGCCTTCTTTCCGACGACGATCTTCTCCGTGTTGGAGATCGGCGCGTCCCTGACGGTAAATGCAGGCTTGCCGCATTCGCCGGCGTTCGCCGCTGCGGCATGCATATCGCCGAGGTGGTCCGAGTGGACGTGGGTCAGCAGCACGCCGTCGATCCTGCCGAGCCGCGGGTCGTCGGGGCCGCGCACGGTGCGTCCGGCGTCGTAGAGAATGCGCGTCCCGTCGGGGTCTTCGAACACCATGGCGCGGTCGAGGGCGCAGAATTCTCCGTCATGACTGCCGAGCGGCGTGATCTTCACGTCGGCCGACCAGGCCGGCTGCACCGCGACCCCGATCAACCCAGCAGCCGCGACGACGAGCGATACCGATCGCATCATCAGTTCCTCCCCGAACAGAGAACGACCGCCGTTCTTGAATGTGCGGTTCATGGCGGCAAGGATGCATGAGTGTGAACCGGCCAGCAAGGATGTTCGGTGACGCAGCGATGCGATTTGCCCGGGGCATCGCGTTGTCAGGGCGAGCGCAAATCGTGCCGCCGCCGTGACGGCCACCGATTCACCGGCTCGGCGACCAAGCGGGATGGTGTCGAGCGTCCGCATTCGGCTGACGCAAAGACGCCCTGCCGTGGCCGGGCGCCGTGATCTACTTCGCCGCCAGTCCCAGCGACTTCACGATCGGCGACCATTTCGCCGTGTCGTTCTTGATCAGCTCGGTGAGCCCCTCCGGCGGGCCGCCGAGCGGATGCGTGCTCAGCCGCGCGAGCGCCGAGGTCAGTTCCGGCGCCTTGAGGCCGGCGTTGATCTGCGCGTTGAGCTTGGCGACCACCGCGGGCGGCGTGTGGGCGGGCGCCAGCAGGCCGGTCCAGCTCGTCGAGGAGAAGCCCGGGAAGCCGCTCTCGATCATGGTGGGGAGCTCGGGAAGCTCGGGAATGCGCTTGGCGCTGGTGACCGCAAGCGCGCGCAGCTTGCCGGCCTTGATCAAAGGCAGAAGGACGCTCGTGCCCTCGAACGTCATCTGCACCTGGCCGGCGACCACGTCGTTGATCGACGGCCCGCCGCCGCGGTAGGGCACGTGCACGATGTCGATGCCGGCCCGCGCCTTGAACATCTCGCCGATCAGGTGCGGCAGCACGCCGATGCCGCCGGAGGAGAAATTCACCTTGCCCGGATTGGCCTTGGCGTAGGCGACGAGCTCCTGCACCGATTTCGCCGGCACCGAGGGGTTGACCACGAGGATGTTCGAGCTTTCCGCGACCGGGGCGATCGGCACGTAGCTCGTGAGCGGATCGTAGCCCGCGTCCTTGTGCAGCATCGGCGCGAGGACGAGCCCGCTCGAGCTTGAATAGAGAAGGGTGTAGCCGTCCGGCTCCGCCTGCGCCGCCTCCTTCGACCCGATGGTGTTGCCGGCGCCCGGCTTGTTCTCGACCACGACGCCCTGCTTGAGGGCGTTGGACAGATAATTGGCGACGAGCCGCGCCACCACGTCCACCGGACCGCCCGGCGGCGTGGGGACGATGATCTTTACCGTGCGGCTCGGATAGTCCTCCGCCTGCGCCGGCCCGGCGCCGAGGCCGATTGCCATGCCGAACAGAAGTCCGGCCAGGGTTCGAGCGAACATGATCCCACCCTCATTTCTTATGACGTCTCCTCAACCGTCCGGATGATGGGCGAAGCGGGGCAAGGCGCGCAAGCGCCGCCGCGCGTGGCGATGGCGAACGCGATTGGTTGCCTGCGTTTGTTCGGCGCGGGCCGCCGGCGATCATCGGGAAAGGCCGGGAAGCCGGTCGGTCGTCACGATGCGCACGACCGGCGCCCGGCGGGTCGGGGAGGCGACATTGCGCAGGCAGCTCGCCTCGAAATAGGGCCAGCCATGCTGCGAGCAGGCCCGCCCATAGGTGCGCAGGTCGAGTCGGTCGCTCTTGCCGGCGGGTGGCGCCGCGTGGGCTTCGACGTCCGGCGTGAGGCCCGGCACCAGGATGGCGGCGCCCGCGATGGCGGCCGCGGCGGCGACTGCGGACATGAGCTTGATCATGATCGTTCCCCGGAAGTCTGCGCCCGAACGAGAGAAGCCTCTCTAACGTCTTGGTCGCGTCGGGGCCGAAGCCGGTTCGAACCGGGCGGACAAGAACGCCCTGTTTCCCCCCGTTGAACGCGGGGGGCGCCGTCCCGCCCTTGCGGCCGTCCGGGCGGCGGGTTAGACCGCCCACATGCCGCGTGTCGCGCTCTATGCGGGGTCGTTCGACCCGATCACCAATGGCCATCTCGATGTCGTCCGGCAGGCGGCCCGCCTCGTCGACCGGCTGGTGCTCGCCATCGGGGTACACCCGGGCAAGACCCCGTTGTTCTCGGCCGAGGAGCGCCTGGCTTTCCTGCGGGAGACCTGCGCGGGCGTGGCGAAGGCGGCCGGGTGCGAGCTCGCGTGCGTGACCTTCGACGACCTCGTCGTGGCGGCGGCGCAGCGCGCCGGGGCGACGCTCCTGATCCGCGGGCTGCGCGACGGCAGCGATTTCGACTATGAAATGCAGATGGCGGGCATGAACGCCGCCATGGCGCCCGGGGTGCAGACGGTGTTTCTGCCCGCCTCGCCGGACGTCCGCCCGATCACCGCCACACTGGTCCGGCAGATCGCCGGCATGCGGGGCGACGTCTCGGCCTTCGTGCCGGCCCCGGTCGCGGCCCGTCTGAAGGCCAAGTTCGCCGGCCGGTCCGGCATTTGAATCAGGGAGTTCACATGATCCGTCTGCTCGCGCTTGCGGCCGCGCTCGTCATTGCCGCGCCCGCGTTGGCCCAGAAGCTGCCGGCCGGACTTGACCCGCAGAACACCATTCTGCTCGACACCAAGTACGGCCGCGTCGTCATCAAGCTGCGGCCCGACCTCGCGCCCAAGCACGCCGAGCGCATCAAGCTGCTGACGCGCGAGAAGTTCTACGACAACGCGCCGTTTCACCGGGTGATCGCCGGCTTCATGGCGCAGACCGGCGACGGCCAGCGCGGCGACGGCACCGGCAAGTCGAAGTATCCGGATCTGCCGGCCGAGTTCTCCTCCGTGCCGTTCAAGCGCGGCATCGTCGGCATGGCGCGGGCGCGCGACCCCAACTCGGCCAACAGCCAGTTCTTCATCATGTTTGGCGAGACGCCGAGCCTGAACGGCCAATACACCGTGGTCGGCGAGGTCGTGTCGGGGATGGAGGTGGTCGACAAGATCAAGAAAGGACCGGAGTCGAGAAACGGCGCGGTGAGCGACCCCGATCGCATCCAGCGCATGCAGGTCGCGGCAGACGCGAAGTAGAAGGCAACCGCCGCGAGGGCCGTTCCGTTCGGGGCGACCGCCGGCCGGCCGATCGCCGTCCGCGCCGTCGCCGACGGACCTTTGCTGAACCGACAGGAGCATCCATGAGCGCCAGTGCCGAAGACACACTCGTTCTCGAAACCACCAAGGGCAAGGTCGTCGTCGCCATGCGTCCCGACCTCGCGCCCAACCATGTCGCCCGCATCAAGGAACTGGTGCGCGACGGCTTCTACGACGGGGTCGTGTTCCACCGCGTCATCGACGGCTTCATGGCGCAGACCGGCGATCCGACCGGCACCGGGGCCGGCGGCTCCGGCCGCAAGCTCAAGGCCGAGTTCTCGCGCGAGAAGCACGTGCGCGGCACGGTGTCGATGGCGCGCGCGCAAAATCCGGATTCCGGCGACAGCCAGTTCTTCATCTGCTTCGAGGAGGCGCCCTGGCTCAACGGCCAATACACCGTCTGGGGCCAGGTGACCGAGGGGATGGAGAACGTCGACCGGATCAAGCGCGGAGAGCCGGTGGTCGATCCCGACAAGATCGTCACGGCGCGCATCGCCGCCGACGCCGCGTAGGCGCGCCGATCTCGCGCGGTGCAGACAGAGCGGATGCGCACCGACCTCTTCGATTTCGACCTGCCGCCGGAGCGGATCGCGCTGCGACCCGCAAGCCCGCGCGAGGCGGCGCGGCTGCTGCTGGTGCGGCCGGGCGCGGCGGCGGAGTGCGAGGATCGCACCGTCGGCGACCTGCCGGCGCTGCTGCGGCCGGGCGATGCGCTTGTGGTCAACGACACGAAGGTCATTCCGGCGAGCCTGCATGGCCGCCGCCTCGGTCATGCCGCCGAACCGTCGATCGAGGCCACGCTCGTCAAGCGCCTCGACAGCTCGCGCTGGCGCGCGCTCGTCAAGCCGGCGAGGAAGCTTTCGCCCGGCGACGTCGTTCGTTTCGGCGAGGAGGGCCGGGTGTGCTTTCTCGGCCAGCTCGACGCGACGGTCGAGGAGAAGGGCGAGGGCGGGGAGGTGACGCTCGCGTTCGCATTCCACGGCGCGGTGCTCGACCAGGCGATCGCCGAGCGCGGCGACATGCCGTTGCCGCCCTACATCGCGGCGCGGCGCCCGCCCGACGACCAGGACCGCAGCGACTACCAGACGATGTTCGCGCGCGAGGAAGGAGCGGTGGCGGCGCCGACCGCCGGACTGCATTTCACCGAAGGCTTGCTGGCGCGCCTCGAGGAGCGCGGCGTGGCCGTGCACCGCATCACGCTGCACGTCGGCACCGGCACGTTCCTGCCGGTGAAGGCCGAGGACACCGACGATCACAGGATGCACGCCGAGTGGGCGATGCTGGGCGCGCAGACCGCCGAGGCGCTCAACGCGGTGCGGCGAGCGGGCGGGCGGATCGTAGCGGTCGGCTCGACCGCGCTGCGCACGCTCGAGGGCGCGGCCGACGAGAGCGGCGCTCTGCATGCCTTCTCGGGCGAGACCGCGCTCTTCATCACGCCGGGCTACCGCTTCCGGGCGGTCGCTGTGCTGATGACCAATTTGCATCTGCCGCGGTCGACGCTGTTCATGCTGGTGTCCGCGTTCGCCGGGCTCGAGACGATGCGCGCGGCGTACGCGCACGCGGTGGCGGAGGGGTATCGGTTCTATTCGTATGGGGATGCGTCGCTGCTGTTTCGGGAGGGCGGGCAATGATGCCGGGCGGATTTGCCCCCTCACCCTCTTTCTCTAACTTCGCCTTGCTCAGCAAGAGAAAGAGCCCTCCCCCACAAGGGGGGAGGGGAAGCTCGACCGTCGTGGCCATCCCCTCCCCCCTTGTGGGAGAGGGCTT
>CAZIGW010000212.1:0-24882 GCA_964538565.1 uncultured Hyphomicrobiales bacterium
CTGGGAGCGCTGAGGCGGGCGCGACGGCCCGCCCCACGCCGCATGCCGTCCGCGGCTATTTCGCCGCCGCCTTGAGGGAGGCGAGATCGGCCTCGCTGCGGAACGACATGACGGCGACCTTGCTGGTGCGTGAGTAGGGCACGACCACCTGCATCTGCCCGTCCTTCTCGAGCAGCGAGATGTAGCGCGCCTCGGTCCCGCGCGAGGGCAGTTCGAACGTCGTCCAGGTCGCGGACGCCGGGTCGTAGCGCAGGACCTTGTCGGTCATCCAGATGTTCAGCCAGGCGTCGTGGTGGCTGTCGACCGCCACGTGATAGGGCGCGTTCATGCCGGGCAGCGGCACGAACGTCGTCTGCATCGTGTGCGTGTCGATGCGGGCGAGCCGGGCGCCGTAGGAATTGCCGACCCAGAGGACGTCGGCATTCTTGTCGGCGCCCATGCGCCGCGGGCCCTGCGCCCACGGCACCGCCGTGTTGAAGTCGGCCGGCACGAACTTGTCGTAGACCGCCCGCTGTTCCGGCGTGACACGCTGCATCTCCTCGGCGACCGGCGGCAGCTTGAGCTCGATCGACTTGCCGGACTGGGCGTCGCCCTTGTCGACCGTGTCGATCGTCATTTCCGCCCACCAGCCGTTGCCGTCCCGGTCCGCCGCGAGCCCGTAGGTCGTGCCGCGCGCACCGTTCGGCGCCTTGTAGGTCACCGACTTGAACTCGGTGAACTTCTCGGTCTCGGGGTCGAACCGCAGCGCGCCGTCCGGCGCCGTCACCCAGATCTTGCCCTTGCCGTCGAAGTCGACGGTGGTCGCCCCGCCGGTCGGCGACATGCCCTGCGGCGGCATGTAGACCTGGATCTTCCCGGTCCTCGGATCGAGCCGGGCGAGCCCGCCGCGGCCCGTATTGGCGTTGAACCAGATGATGCCGCTCGGATCGCGCGTCATGCCGTGTGCCTGCGCGGCAAGCCCGTTGCGGCCCGGCACCTTGATGGCCTTGTACGCCCCCGTCCGGGTGTCGATCCGGCCGATGGTGGTGGTGTGGTTCGGGGTGTTCGAGGTGAACCAGATGACGCCGTCGAGGTCGAGCCAGGCGTCGTGCACGATCGAGCCCGAACGCGAGGGCGTGCCGAGCGACCAGTCGCTGCCGTCGTTGATGAGGGTCTTCTCCGGGCCGAGCTCCGGATCGATCGGAACGTCGTACTCGCGGAAGACGACGCGCGCGGCTTCGCCCGACGGCCGCGGCGGCAGCTTGATCTTCATCGAGCTCTCGCCCGGCCCGCGCGCCCGCGCCAGATAGGCGGCGAGCGCCTTCTGGTTGAACTCGAGGATGGCGTTCGCCTTGTGCTCGGGGCCCTGGTAGATGCCGGACACGTTGACGTGCTTCATCAGGTCGATGATCGCGCTCCAGCCGGCCTCGTCGAAGCGGTGCTGCAGCACGTAGCTCGCGGTATGGCAGCTCGTGCATTCGGCGCGCACGAGCTTCTTCATGCGGGCGTCGTCCGGCGTGTCATCCGGCAGCGCGGCGAGCAGCACGTCGCCCGGCAATTGCCGGACGAAATCGGCCAGCGGTTCGAGCACGAGATCCTGCTGCCGGCTGGCGGTGAGATCGACCTCGCGGCGCGCCGCCTTGAAGCTCAGCGCCTGCGCCCAGACGCGGTATTTTCCCGGCGCCAGTGGCGGAAAGTAGTAGTGGCCGGTCTCGTCGGTGAAGACCGAGGTCGTGATGCTGCCGCCCTCCGCCTTGGCGGAGACGGTGACGCCGCCCATGGGGGCTCCGCCGGCCGTGACGGCGCCGCTGAGAAAGACATCGGCGGCCGAGGCCCCGCGCACATCGAACGTCACCATCGCAAGGCCGGTCGCCGCGGCGGCGAAGAGGCCAACCATCCCGAAACCCGTGCTGTTTCTCATGGCTCGTCCCCCTTGGGCTCAATGGTCCGACTAGTCCGCCTCGCGCATGCCGGCCGCGCCGCGCGCGGCGGCCGGTGCGGGCGATGGCGAGGCCTGCGCGGGCGCCGGCACCGTCTTGAGGTAGGCGGCGATCGCGGCGATCTCCGAAGGCTGGAAATGATACTTGAAGCCCGGCATCCGCGGGGTTCCGTTGGCGATGACGTCGCGCATGACGTCCTCCTGCCCGCCGAGACTTTCGCGCGACAGCGTCGGCCCGTACTGGCCGCTCGTGATCTGCGGCTTGGTATGGCAGACCAGACACGATTGCGTGAACAATCGCTGCCCCAGCCTTTGCGTGTCGTTGAGTGTGCTCGCGGCCGGTTGCGCATCGCCGCACTGCGGATACAGCGCGAGCAGGCACGGCAGAATCCACGCACTGCGCGTCATGTCGGCGTCCTCCCGTGTTCGAATTTTTGTTTGCCGGATCGTACGCCGGGGATTTGCGCAGGAAAAGGCTCGCGGCGCCGAATTCAACGTGCGGCGCCGCTCGAACGGCGCGCGCACGCCGCGCCGGCCGGGCGCAGTCGCGAGACCGCATCGAAGCGACCGCCGCTTGATTTGCTTCGTGTTTTTCCTGCGCGGATCCCAGCGCGCGGCGCAGGCTCGCGCACAGGTCCGACAAGGCTGCAGGGGCGTCCTGCAGATTTGCCGGCCGGTCGGCCGCGCCGGCTCGCGCAAGAATTTCGCCGGCTCTGCGCCGCGCATGAACCTCCGCGCCCGGTGTTTGACAAATAGTCAGGATCGGGTGCGAAGGGCATTCCTTCGGAGGGGCTGATGTTCACGCGATACGGCTGGGTCCTCGCAGGCCTGTTGCTCGCGGCCGGCACGGCCATGGCGGCGCCGGCGCACGAGCGCGGCCGCCTGGTGATCGATGGGCAGGCCCGAAGCTTCCTGCTCGACGGCGCCAGGGGAACGGGGCCGCAGCCAACCGTGATTTTCCTGCACGGTGCGAGCGCAACCGCCGCATACACGGCGCGCATCACCGGCTTTCCCGAGCTCGCCCGCCGCGAAGGATTCGCGGTCGTGTTTCCCCAAGGCCTTCACCGGATCTGGATCGACGGCCGGCCGGAGCATGTGCGCCAGGTGACGGCACGATACGGGGCCCCGCCCGACGACGTGGCATTCATCAGGCGCCTGGTCGCCGACCTCATCGACCGCGGCATCGCCGATCCGCGGCGGATCTACCTCGGCGGCCTCTCCAACGGCGGCTTCATGACGTACCGGATGGCGTGCGAGACGTCGGAGCTGTTCGCGGCGATCGGCGTCGTCATCGCCTCGATGCCGGAGGACCTGATCGGCGGGTGTCATCCGGGGGTCGCGATGCCGATCGTCGTGATGAACGCGACTGCCGATCGCACGATTCCCTATGATGGCGGGGCGCTGCGGTATCGCGACGGCAAGGTGCTCTCGACCGAGCGCACGCTCGCCTTCTTCCGCGCGCTCGACGGCTGCAGCGATCGGTCGACGCGCGCGCTGCTCCCGTCCGCGGATCCCGGCACGCACGGCATCACCGTGATGCGCTGGACGCAGTGCACGCGCGCCCCCGTGGTCCTCTATCGCGTCGAGGGCGGTAGCCACCGCCTGCCCGGCCTGCGCGGACCGGCAGCGAAACGCCGCAACTTCAACGCCGCCGCGGAGCTCTGGGCCTTCTTTCGCGACAAGAGCCGCTGAGCGCCCGGCTGGCGCGGTCGAATCAATACGGCGGGTAGTAGCGGTTGTAGTAGCGCGCGCGGGGGGGCTCGCCGGTGCCGAAGAACATCGGATTTTCGTAGCAGTAGCCGCCGTTGCCGCTGCGTGCGGCTTCGCACTGGGCCCGGGTCGAGAATCCGCAGTTGGTCTCGCCGCGCGCGTAGGTCGCGCACCACGGGTAGGTTTGCGCCTCGCTCCTGGAGGCTCCCGCGATGGAGGCGGTTCCGGCCAGGGCCACGGCGCCGAGGATCATCGAGGATCATCAAAGCAACACG
The DNA here is from genome assembly GCA_964538565.1 of uncultured Hyphomicrobiales bacterium. Classification (GTDB taxonomy): domain Bacteria; phylum Pseudomonadota; class Alphaproteobacteria; order Rhizobiales; family Xanthobacteraceae; genus CAYVBN01. Next base: position 3,904 of record CAZIGW010000212.1, read on the forward strand.
CATGGGGATCTCCTTCCCGCGTTGGAAGCCACTCGGTGGTCTGGGCTAGTCTTGCCGCCGCGCGCCAGCCTTGAGGCCTGTCAAGCGATGCCTCGCCGCTCTCCGGCTGGCCTTGCCGCCCGAACGCTCGAGCGAACCTGGTGGACGCTCGCGCAGCGGTCAGACCGACAACGCACCACGCGCGAACGCGTTCGGACCGTTCGCGCGCCCGAAACCGGCGTCCGCTTCGCCGGAAAATGTTCCAGACTCCGTATCCGGTGGCGTTTTCTGCGGCAAACCGCGTCCACTTCGCCGGAAAACGCTCCTAGTGCAGGCGCGGCGATTTGAGGAACTTGGCCCGATCGCCCGACGTCAGCTTCACCTCGAACGTGCGCCCCTCGCGATAGAGCGTGAGCGGCACCTCCACGCCCGCCGGGCCGAGCGCCCAGATCTTGCGGAACAGGTCGGCGAGCGAATTCACGCGCGCACCCGCAACCGCGATGACGATGTCGCCCGTGCGCAGATCGGCGCGCTTGATCGGTCCGCGCTCGGAGGTGCCCACGATGACGATCCGCTCCTCCACCTCGGCCGCATAGAGCCCGAGCCACGGGCGCGGCGGCCGATCGACCCGCCCGATCGTGGCGAGATCGTCGAGGATCGGTTTGAGGAGATCGATCGGCACCACCATGTTGAGGTGCTCGGAGAAACCCTTCTCGCGCTCGCGCTCGACCTGCAGCGAACCGATGCCGATGAGGTCGCCGGCCGGTCCGATGAGCGCGGCGCCGCCCCAGTTCGGATGGGCGGGGGCGGTGAAGATCGCCTCGTCGAGCACGTACTCCCAGTAGCCGGCGAATTCCTGCTTGGCGACGATGTGGGCGGCGAGCGAGCGCTGCCGCCCGCCGGCTCCGGCCATCACCACGCCCTCGCCGACCGCCGTTGCGCCCGACTGACCGAGCGGCAGGGCCGGCAGGTCGAGCTGCGCCAGCGCCTGCACCAGACCGAAGCCCGTGGCCTGGTCGTAGGCAAGCACGTGAGCCGGAACCGCATGACCGTCGGGCAGATGCAGCCAGACCGATTCGGCCTCGGTGATCAGGTAACCGATCGTCAGCACCAGGCCGCCGTCGCGGATCAACACGCCGTTGCCGGCGCGCTCCGTGCCGAGCGTCTCGGCCGTGAAGGCGTCCGCCGGAACGTCGGTTCGCAGTCCGACCACCGCAGAGAGGGCTTGGTCGAGATCGTAGGCGTAGTCCTCCGGCTTCGGTTGCACCGACGGCGAGATCTTCCAGTCGCCCAGTGATGTCATGCTCGGTCCTCGCCTCGATGGCCTCGCCGGTGTTCCTCTCCCCCCGGCTCCAAAATAGGCGCTCGCCGGGAGGCGCGCCAGCGGTCAGGCTCGCGGGCACCTCGCGAGCGCTTGTCTCGGCCGCGGGCCGCTCGCATCATCACTTCGGCTTGAACGAAAGTCCGGTTCGATGAAAGACCTGCCTCTCGCCAGGGTGTACCAGCTTCTCGAACCCGGCCCCGTGGTCCTGCTGACGACCGCGTACAAGGGCCGCGCCAATGTCATGGCGATGTCGTGGCACATGATGGTCGAGTTCGAACCGCCGCTCGTCGCCTGCGTGGTAAGCAGCGCCAACTCCAGCTTCGCCGCGCTGCGCCGCACGGGAGAATGCGTGATCGCCATTCCGGCGCGGAAGCTGGCCGCGAAGGTCGTGAAGGCCGGCAATTCGTCGGGCCGCGAGGTCGACAAGTTCAAGGCGTTCGGGTTCACCGCGATGCCGGCCGCGCGCGTGGCGCCGCCGCTGATCGCCCAGTGCTTCGCCAACCTGGAATGCAAGGTCGCCGACAGGGGCTTCGTCGGCAGCTACAACCTGTTCATCCTCGAAGTGGTCAAGGCCTGGATCGATCCGGCGCAGAAGAACCCGAAGACGATCCATCATCGCGGCCATGGCACGTTCGTCGTCGACGGCGCGACCATCAGGCTCAAGTCGGACAAGCCGTAGCGCCCGGATATCGAGGAGGTGCCGCGCCTCCTCGCGCGCAGGCGCGCGGCATGCCATCGGGCGCGACCGGCCTGGAACGGTTCGCCGCTACCGGTTCACGCGCCCCTGCGGCTTCGGTCGAGCGCCGCGTAATCACCTGTTGACCGCAAATTCATCTGCGGGGCGCTCCTGCGACGAATTGGCCGGAACAGCGGCGAAACGCGGCCCGTTTTCGACACGGGAGCGACGTCGACGTCCTTGACGGGCGCCGATCACACGAGCGGCTCGCCCATCTCCCTCGGGACAGCCGCCGCGAGGAAACCGCAGGAGACTTCGATGAAGAAATTGCTGCTCGCCGCCTCAGTGGCGGCGCTTGCCACGACAGGTCCGGCCATGACGCGTCCGGTCCAGGCGGCGTCCGCCAAGAGCCCCTATTGCAACCTGGCCAAGGGGCAGAAGAACCTTGTTTCCTGGAACGCCTACTACCACTGCCTCGGTCCCGCGCCGCAGGCCGCACGAACCTCCGCCCGGGCCCGGCCGATCTTCAGGGAGGCGCCGCCACCGCCCGCCTATGCGTACGGCCGACCGACTTTCAGGCCGGCCCGACGGGAGGAAGCCCGGAGCCCGTACTGCAACCTGGCCAAGGGGCAGAAGAACCTGGTGTCGTGGAACGCGTACTACGGCTGCCTGAACCGCTGACCGCACGGCCGCCCACGCAACCGGACACGACTTTGCATCAGTTCGACAAGATCACCTTGCCGCCGTGTGGCCCGACGCCCTTCGGCACCGGCACGTCGCTCGCGGTGTAGTCGGAGTTCAGCACCAGGTTGGGTCCCGAGTAGAGATTGAGCCGCTTCACGACGAGAACCGTATAGGCGGACTTGTCGGCGATCGGCTTGTCCGCGTCGATGATGATCTGGCCCTGCGGCATGTAGAGCGTGCCGAGCAGATTGCGGGCGTTGTCGCTCAAGATCTGGTGCTGGCGCGGGGCGCGCGGCGTCGCCGCCCGACCGGCCGCGCCGCGTCCGCTGTGCGGTTGCTTGGCCGGGGCGCTGGCGCCCGATGGATCGTCGAAGATCAGGATGCCGGCGAGCGGGCCGTCCTTCGGCGCCGAGAGACTGATGGTGGTGTCCGCGTCGAAGGTGAGGTTCGCATTCGCTCCCGTGAGATAGATCGCCACATCGCCGCCCGACAGGGACGCGCCGCGATCGACGAGCAGCGGCCCGTCCTTGATGATGAAGATGCCCCGGGCGAGGGTGACCGCAGCATTGTCCGTGACCGTCAATCCGCCGCAATAGACGCCGGGCTGCAGCAGCTCGCTGGCGTGCGAGACGACCCTGTCGACGTAGTTGCATGGCCCCACGGTCGGCGCGACCCGCGACACGAGGGGATCGGGCAACGCCGGGCAGTCGGTCAGCGGCGCCGGAGAATAGCTCGCGTTGCGTGTCTGCACCTTGCCTCCCGCGGAGCAGATGAGACCCGCGCGCAGCACCGCGTCGTCCTTTGACATGATGCCGGCGGGATTCCTCGAGTTCGATTGCACCAGGCAGCCCGGCGCGGTCAGCAGCGCGGATTTCTGCAGGCTGATGGTGCCCTGGCCCGAGGGGTCGAGACCGAGCAGGCACAGCGGCATGGCGCCGCTCATCCGCGCGGTCGCACTGACGCGAAGCGCGATCTGCCTGTTCAGCACGACCGATCCCATGACGGCGGGATAGGTCTTGTCGACGATCACCTGGACGGACTCTGCCTGCTTGTCCACGATCGCCCGGGTATGCGCACCCGGCAGGGCGTCGTTCACCACGCTCTCGGCCACCGCGACGATGCGGTCCGGATCGGACTGGGCGAGCTCAAGTTCCTGGGCGGCGGCGAGCGCCGCCGAGTCGGCCACCGTCTGCATCTTCGCCTTGGTCGCAGACGCATGGCCGTATTCGACGGCCAGCGCCGCCATCCCGAGCACGACGGGAAGCGTCAGGGCGAACAGGATCGCCGCGTTCGCGGACGTATCCGACGCGAAGACTCTCAACCGCATCATCGCCTCTCGCATCCGCTCGATCAGGACGCCAGCGCGAGATGGCCCATGGCGATGGAATCGCCGTCGACCGGCGCGCCATCCGGACCGGCAGCCATGCTCCGGCGAGTCGCGGAAGTGCGCGGGGTGACGTCCGCCGGCGGGGCACCCCTGCCCTCCAGGCGGCTGGCGCGCAGGACGTAACGCAGGTGATAGCTCAGCTGTCGCCAATTGACCGGCTTGGTCGCGAAGGAGGTCGCGCCCAGCCGATAGGCCCGATCGATCGAGCCGATATCCTCGTGGCTGGTCAGCATGACGACCGGAAGATCCTTCAGCCGCTCGTCGGCCCGGATGCGTTCGAGCAGCGCGAAGCCATCGAACCCCGGCATCTCGATGTCCAGCAGAACGATATCGGGGGCTTCACGCCGCTCCAGCACGGCAAGCGCGGTCGCGCCGTCGCCGACGCAGTCGATGGTGGTGGCTGGCGTCGAGAGATGGACGCTCGCAAACTCGCACAGGATCGGATCGTCGTCGACGACCAGGATGCGTGTCGGCTCGTCCAGTACGAACGTCCACTCGGTGGATTGGCTTTCTGATGTGGACATCACGATACCTCGATGCCCCAACGCTATCTGCAAATTCATTAAAGCCCGATGCATCCCGGCAAATAATGCCGGGCAGGTGCTTTAATGCCTTGTTGACCGCCCAAGTGGTTGACTGGTCGACCATTTGAGTTCCCCGAGGACCCCTCTGGTGCGTCACCCGTCGCTGGTCCAGAAGCTTGTCCGGCTGGTGGTCGGCGCGGTCGGAGCCGGAATGATCGTCTCGGCCGGGCTGGCCGTGTGGCAGGAGGCCGAGCGCTACGCCGACGCGCGCCGAAGCATCGCGCTCGCGACCGCGCAGACGTTCGCTGCGGCGACGGCGCGCCCGGTCGCGCAAGGCGACCAGCAGGCCGTGCTCGAAGCGATCCGGGCGATCGGCCGCACGCCCGATCTCCTGTTCGTCCAGGTGCGCACGCTCGACGGGCGCGTGCTCGCGGCACTCGGCGGCGTCTCGCGTCTCGTCAGCGATCTGACGATCGACGGCCACGACGCGCCTTCGATCTTCGACCTGCTGCGCAGCGGCACCATGACGGTCTCGGCGCCGGTCATCGACGGCGGCCGCATCGTCGGCACGATCCATCTCGTGAGCAACACGTCCGACATCTGGACGCGCCTGCTTGCGACCCTGCAACGCACGTTGCTCGGCTCGCTCGCGGCGCTCGCGGCCGGGCTGCTCATCGCCTGGCGCTTCCAGCGCGCCATCACGGCTCCTCTGCGCCAACTGACGCAGGCCATGCAGGAGGTGCGCGGCAATCACCGCTACGACGTGCGTGCCGCCGGCGCCACCTATCAGGAAGTCAACCTGCTGGTGGATGGCTTCAATGCGATGCTCGACGACATCCGCCAGCGCGACGAGCGCCTCGCCGTCCACCGGCAGGAACTGGAGCGGGCCGTGGCCGAGCGCACGCGCGAGCTGGTCGAGGCGCGCGACGCGGCCGAGACGGCGAATCGCGCCAAGTCCGAATTTCTCGCCACCATGAGCCACGAGATCCGCACGCCGATGAACGGCATCATGGTGATGGCGGATCTGCTCACCCGGGCGCCGATTCCGCAACGCCTGCACCGATACGCCGAGGTCATCGCCGCCTCGGGCCGCAACCTCCTGGCCGTCATCAACGACGTTCTCGACTTCTCCAAGATCGAGGCCGGCAAGCTCGAGCTGGAGAACGGCCGCGTCGATCTCGACGAGCTGATCGAGAGCGTCGTGAGCCTGTGTGCCGAGCGCGCGCGCGGGCAGAACATCGATCTCGCGGCGCTGATCGATCCCGACGCGCCGCGCAGCATCGCGGGCGATCCGGTGCGGCTCGGCCAGGTGGTCGCCAACCTGGTGAACAATGCGCTGAAGTTCACCAAGGCGGGACACGTCAAGGTGACGGTCCGGCGCTGCGCCGCCGACGAGGCGCGCCTCGAGATCGCGGTCGAAGACACCGGCATCGGCATTCCGCCCGAGAAGACGGCGACGATCTTCGACGCGTTCTCGCAGGCCGACCAGTCGACGACGCGCAACTTCGGCGGTACCGGCCTCGGGCTGGCGATCTGCCGGCGCATCGTCGAGGCGATGGGCGGCGAGATCGCGGTGTCGAGCGCGCCGGGTGTCGGCTCGCGCTTCCGCGTCCGCATCCCGGCCGCCGAGCCGGTGACCACGCCGTGGCCGCGACTGGCGCCACGAGCGTCGGGTCCGTCGCGCTGCATTGTCGATGTCGACGGCGCGGCGACCCGGGAGTGCCTGTCGGCCTATCTCGCGGCTTCCGGCTACGCGGTCTCGACAAGCGACGCGGGTGCGGGCACACCGGATTCCGCGGCGATGATCTGGACGGACGCCGGGCGGCTCGGCGCGCTGCCGGCGGGCCGGACCGGGCAGGAAGCGCTGGTGGTGGCGCTCGCGCCGTTCGGCGACGCGATGCTGGAGGACGCCTCCGGCAGGCGCCGCGCCGACGCCGTGATCAGCCGGCCGCTGTTGCGGCGGGAAATCGAGGATCTGCTGCATCGAGTTGCGAGCAACGCCGTCCTGCCGCCGAAGCCGGTCGAGCTCACGCGGCCGGATGCGCTGCCGAGTTTTCCTCGCCTGCGGGCGCTCGTCGCCGACGACAATGCGGTCAACCGCGAGGTCGCCCGCGAGGCGCTCGAGCGGCTCGGGGCGAGGGTCGAGACGGTCACGAACGGCGCGGAGGCGGTCGCGGCCGCGGCGAAAGCCGGCTGTGACATCATCCTGATGGACGGCAGCATGCCGGGCATGGACGGGTTCGCGGCAACGCGCGCCATCCGCCAGGCGGAAGCGGGCGGGCGCCGCATCCCGATCGTCGCCACGACCGCGCATGTCGTCGGTACGGCGGCCGGGGAATGGCGCCGCGCCGGCATGGACGCGGTGCTGCACAAGCCGTTCACCCTGGCGCAGCTCGCTCAATGCCTCGCCGAACTCGTTCCCTCCTTCGTGGCGCGCGGCGAGGACGATCGCGATGCCGGCGAGGACATCCTCGACGCTGCGACGCTCCACCGGCTGGAAGAGCTGCGCGCCTCGAAGAAAGGCGACTTCGTCGCCCGCATTTTCAATCTCTATGCCGAACACGCCCCCAAGGCCTGCGCGGACCTTGCCTATCACGTGAGGTCCGGCACGGCCGACAGTTGCGCCCGCGCCGCGCATGCCCTGAAGTCGATGAGTCTCAACATCGGCGCGACGGCCGTCGCCAGGGGTGCGGCCGAGATCGAGGCCGCCGCCAGGCAGAGCGGAACGCGCCCGCGGCCGCAAGAGGTCGCGGCGCTGTCAAATGTGCTGGAACGGACGCTCGGAGCCCTGGCCGCACGGCTCGGGGCCGACCATCCCGCATCAGCCGCGGCGCCCGCGCCGGTCTCGACGCCGCAGCCCAAGCTTCCGGCTCCCAACCCGGTCGCCGCCGCGGATGCGCTCGAACGGGACCTGCACCGCTCGATCGAGCGCAACGAGCTGTTCGCCGAATATCAGCCCTTCGTCGACCGCAGCGGCCATGTCTGCGGCGTCGAGGCGCTGGCGCGATGGATGCGAAACGGCACCGATCTCGTCTCGCCCGGGCTGTTCGTCCCGGTGGCGGAGCGGACCGGCTTCATCAACGTGCTGGGGCGCTGGATCCTGCAGCGCGCGTGTGCCGACGCCGCCGAGTGGCCCGACCTGACGGTGGCGGTCAATGTCTCGCCGCTCCGGTTCCGCAACGCCGGTCTCGCCGACGACGTCGAGCGGATCGTCACGCAGTCGGGCATCGACCCGCGCCGCGTGGAGATCGAGATCACCGAGAACGCCCTGTTCGATTCCAAGCAGGCCGTGCTCGCGGTGATGCGGCGGCTGAACGCGCACGGCATGACCTTCGCACTCGACGATTTCGGCACCGGGTATTCGAGCCTCGCCCGGCTGCAGGACTTTCCATTCCACAAGATCAAGATCGACCGGCGGTTCGTCTCCAACGTCGGCTACGCGTTCGAGGCGACGATCGTGCACGCCATCGTCGGCATCGGCCGCGGACTGGGGCTCAAGCTCGTCGCCGAAGGCGTCGAGACGCCGGAGCAGCAACGTTTCCTGGTCTCCGCCGGCGTCCATCTGATGCAGGGCTTCCTGTTCGCCCGGCCGATGCGCCCGCACGCCGTCGCGGAAACCCTGGCACGGCGGCGCGATCGCCAGCCCGTCCGCGCATAGAGCGCGATCGGCAAAGGTCGAAACCGGTTTTGCGCAAGATCGCGCTCCCGTTCCGCATGATCCGGCCGTGCGGACTCGACGACCTGACCGAGAGGGTCGTTTCGGAAATGGACCGTCCGGCCGATCTCGCCGGCCGTGGGGCACCGCCTGCAGGCGCTGCTGCCGAACGCGCGCCTGCATGTGATCGCCGGCGGCGACCACGACCTGGCGCAGACGCATGCGGCGGTGATCGCCCCGCTGATGGCGGCGCATCTTCGCTGAGAGGCGCAGCGGCCGCGATCTGCCGGATCAAAGGCGCGGCCGGGTCGATCCCCCCGAACCCTTCCCCGGCTGCGGCGTTTGCGCTATGTGCCCGCCCGGGCAAGGATTTCATTCCGTCGAGGTTTTCCGCATGTTTCCCAAGCCAAAGCCAGCGCTCGTTCCCAATACCTACGCCTACGAATCCGGGCCGATGGTGCGGCCGACCGGATTTCGCGAATACGACGCGCGCTGGCTGTTCGGGCAGGAAATCAACCTCATGGGCGTGCAGGCGCTGGGGCTCGGCCTCGGCACCATGATTCGCGAGATTGGCGTGCGGCCCGAGATCGTCACCGCGCACGATTTCCGCAGCTATTCGGCGTCGATCAAGATGGCGCTCATCTCCGGCCTGATGGCGGCCGGCTGCAAGGTGAAGGACATCGGGCTCGCCGTCACCCCGATGGCCTATTTCGCCCAGTTCGACCTCGACGTGCCGTGCGTCGCCATGGTGACGGCCTCGCACAACGACAACGGCTGGACCGGCGTGAAGATGGGCGCCGCCCGTCCGCTCACCTTCGGGCCCGACGAGATGACGCGCCTCAAGGACATCGTGCTCGCCGCGCGCTTCTCCTTCGCGCCGGGCGGATCCTACGAATTCGTCGAGAACTTCCCCGAACGCTACATCGCCGACCTGACGAAGCGGCCGAAGCTCAAGCGGCGGCTCAAGGTGGTGGCCGCCTGCGGCAACGGCACGGCGGGCGCCTTCGCGCCGCGCGTGCTCGAGGCGATCGGCTGCGAGGTCGTGTCGCTCGACTGCGAACTCGACTACACGTTCCCGAAATACAATCCCAATCCCGAAGACATGAAGATGCTGCACGCGCTCGCCGACGAGGTGCGGCGCACGAAGGCCGACGTCGGCTTCGGCTTCGACGGCGACGGCGACCGCTGCGGCGTCGTCGACGACAGCGGCGAGGAGATCTTCGCCGACAAGGTCGGGGTGATGCTGGCGCGCGATATCTCGGCGCACACGAAGGACGCGCTGTTCGTCGTCGACGTGAAGTCGACCGGCCTGTTCATGACCGACCCGGTGCTGCAACAGAACGGCGCCCGCGCCGACTACTGGAAGACCGGTCATTCCTACATGAAGCGGCGCGTCAACGAGATCGGCGCTGCGGTCGGCTTCGAGAAGTCCGGCCACTTCTTCTTCAACGCGCCGTTCGGGCGCGGCTACGACGACGGGCTGATCTCGGCGATCGCGATCTGCGACATGCTCGAGCGCAATCCAGGAAAGAAGATGTCGGATCTCAAGAACGCGCTGCCCAAGACCTGGTCGTCGCCCACGATGGCCCCGCACTGCGCCGACGAGGTCAAGTACGGCATCGTCGACAAGGTGGTGAAGCACTTCGAGGCGGCGCAAAAGAACGGCGAGCCCGTGGCGGGGCAGAAGATCCGCGGCCTCGTCACGGTCAACGGGGTGCGCGTCACGGTCGAGGACGGCACCTGGGGTCTGGTGCGCGCCTCCTCGAACAAGCCGGAGCTCGTGGTCGTGGTCGAGAGCCCGGTTTCCGAGGCGCGCATGCGCGAGATGTTCAAGGCGGTGGACGGCGTGCTGCGCACGCACCCGGAAGTGGGCGAGTACAACCAGACGATCTGACTTGCGCGAGCATGATCCCGAAAAGTGGTTGCCGGTTTTCGGACAGGATCATGCGGTGCCAAAGGCATGATCCCGAAAAGTGGTTGCCGGTCTTCGGACAGGATCATGCCCGATGCGCCGTTCGTTCAGGTCTCGACCTCGCGATAGACGTCGATTTCGGTGGCGCCCGGCATGAACGCCCGCCAGGCCTGCAGCCAGCCCTGCAGGCGCGGATCGCTCGCGATCTGCTGGCGGTTCATCTCCATGGACTGCGGCGTCTCGTATTCGATCACCTGGATGTACTTGGCCGGATCGTCGACGTTCTGCAGCAGGTGAACGCGCGTGCTGCCGAACAGCTGCCAGAACGGTGCGGATGCCTGCACGAGTGAGAGAAGCTGCGCGGGATCGGACGCCGGAAGCGTGAACTTGACGTGCAACGTGCGTCGGACCTTGGGATCTTCATTCGCCATGGCGTTCCTTTCTCGGCTCCCTTGTACGCTCAGCCCCCGCGAGCTTAGCGGCCGGGCGGCCGCGAGGTCGAATCGGGAATAAGCTCGCCCACCCATCGTTAATGATCTCATGGGGCGAACCGTTGCCGGGCCATGGCGTCCCTGATGTCGAGGGACTACCATCGCGGCCGAGCCGATCGTTCGAATCGGCCAGCGCATGATCCGGAGAGGGGACACCGGGGCGCCCGCAAGACCATGCGGCTGATCACCGTGGGGGGAGGAAAATCCATGACCAGCGAAGTCAATGCCGGCGGACGCCTGGATCGGCTGCCGATCGGCTCGTTTCATCGCCGCATCTTCGCGCTCGTCGGCGCCGGCATGTTCTTCGACGGCTACGACCTCTATGTGGCGAGCGGCGTGCTCGCCGCGACGGTGCAGACCAAGTTCTCGACCCTGCCGCAGAACCTGCAGTTCCTCTCCCTCACCTTCGTCGGCATGACCATCGGGTCGCTCATCACCGGATTTCTCGGCGACTGGTTCGGCCGGCGCTTCACCTACCAGTTCAACCTGCTGATCTTCGGCATCGCTTCGCTCGCGGCCGCGTTCGCACAGGACATGAACCAGCTCATCGCCTGCCGCTTCGTGCAGGGGCTCGGGCTCGGCGCCGAAATCGTCGTCGGCTACTCGACGCTGACGGAATTCGTGCCGCCGGCGACGCGCGGGCGCTGGCTCGCCTTCATGTCGTTCGTGGTGGTCGCCGGCTTCCCGGTGACGTCGCTTCTGTCCTATCTGATCGTGCCGGCGTTCGGCTGGCGGCCGCTGTTCGTGATCGCCGGCATCGGCTCGCTGATCGTCTGGTATCTGCGCAAGGCGCTGCCGGAATCGCCGCGCTGGCTCGAGTCCAAGGGCCGCGCGGCGGAAGCCGAGGCCCTGATGCAGGCGATCGAGAAGGAGGCCTCGGCCGCCGGCCCGCTGCCGCCGCCGGCGCCGAAGGTCTCGGTTCCGCAGTTCGACGCCATGGCCATGCTGCGGCCGCCGATCCTGCAACGCATGATCGTCGGAAGCTGGGTGCTGATCACCATCAATACCCTGATCTTCGGCTTCGTGATCTTCCTGCCGCAGTTCTTCCTGCGCCAGGGGCTCACGATCGCGAGCTCGCTCGGCTACACCGTCGTGCTGGCGGTCGCCTCGCTCGTCGGCTGCGCCATCGGCGCCTATGCGTCCGACAAGATCGGGCGGCGCTGGAGCATCATGGGGGCGTCGGTTCTCACCATCATCACCGGCTGGGTCTACGCGAGTTTCAAGGCCGGCGCCGACCCGGTGCTGGTGCTGGGCGTGGGCTTCGTGCTGATCGTCGCGATCTACATCCAGACCGCGATCCTGTTCGGCGTCTACACGCCGGAGCTGTTTCCGACCGAGATCCGGCTGCGCGCCAACGGCATCTGCAACACGCTCGGGCGGGCCGCCACCATGGTGTCGCCCTTCGTGGTCGGATCGCTGATGCAGAACTACCAGTTGCCGGGCGTGATCGGCCTGATGATCGGCCTGCTGATCGTGCAGATTCTCGTCGTCTGGGCCTGGGGCGTCGAACCGCGCCAGCGCGGGCTCGAGGAGGTCGCGGTCGCCAAGGCGGCGGTCTGATCGAGGACGCGGCAGTCGAGCTGCGTCGCGGCCGACGTTCCCACGTCGACTCGCGAGCCCCTCACCCGATTTTCTCGCTCCGCTCGAAAATCGACCTCTCCCCGCCGCAGAGAGGTCGCCGCGCCGCAATGGCGCGAGGCGGGCGAGGGGAAACCGAGCTTCGTTCCCATGGCGACGTTTGACCGTCCGCAAGCCGGTGCCGACCGGGGCGCCCGAAGGATCACTTCGTCAGTCGCACGCCGGCGCGCCGGCCCATGTCGCGGCAGTCCTCGTCGGTCTTGAGGCCGGCGGCGCGAATGCCGTGGGCGGCGAGATCCTCGTCGCGCTCCTCCGTGTCGCCGCTCACCCCGACCGCGCCGATCACCTCGCCGTCCGCGTCGCGGATCTGCCGCCCGCCGCCTTCGGGGAAGATCTGGTCGCCGCTCGCGGCGATCAGATAGCGCATGAACGCCGGCTTCTCCTCGTTGCGGATGCGCACGAGGCTCGACGAGCGCCCGAGCGCGAGCGCTGAATAGGCCTTCCCGAACGCCATCTCGAAGCGGATCATCGAGGAGCCGTCTTCCTTCTGGAAGGCCTTCACCTTGCAGCCGGGCTCGACCACTATGACGCTGAGCGGCCGGCAGTCGAGCTCGGCGCCGCGCTGCAGGATCGCGTCGATGATGCGGTTGGCTTGCGCAAGCGTGATGGCGGCCATGGCGGTCTCCGGATTTCCGATCAATTCCCCGAATTCCCGCGCGCGCGGCGCGAATCGTCACCTGGCGCCGGCGAGCGTCGCGCGGAACGGATGCGCCGGGTAGACGCCGAGAATCTTCATGTCGGTCGAGAAGAACGCAAGCTCCTCGAGCGCGAGCGCGAGATTGCGGTCCTCCGGATGGCCTTCCACGTCGGCGTAGAACTGGGTGGCGGCGAAGTTGCCCTCGATCATGTAGCTCTCGAGCTTCGTCATGTTCACGCCGTTGGTGGCGAAGCCGCCGAGCGCCTTGTAGAGCGCGGCCGGAATGTTGCGCACCTGGAACACGAACGTGGTGATGACCGCCCCGTCGCGCGCGGGCGCGCGCCTGTCCTCGCGCGAGAGCACGACGAAACGCGTGGTCGAATGGGACTCGTCCTCGATGTCCTCGGCCAGGATGTCGAGGCCGTAGATCTCCGCGGCGAGCCGGGAGGCGATCGCCGCTCGCGTCGGGTCGTTGCGCTCGGCCACCTCGCGGGCCGCGCCCGCGGTGTCGGCGGCCACGACGGCCTTCACCCCGAGCTTGCGGATGAAATTGCGGCACTGGCCGAGCGCCATGATGTGGCTTTCGACCGACTTGAGGCCGGCGAGCTTCGCGCCCTTCGGGGCGACGAGCTGGTTGCGGATCGGCAGAAACCACTCGGCGATGATGTGCAGGTCGGAAATCGGCATCAGGTGGTGAATGTCGGCGACCCGTCCGGCGAGCGAATTCTCGATCGGGATCATGCCGAGGTCGGCCTCGCCGGCCGCCAGCGCGTTGAACGCATCCTCGAAGGTCGGACAGGGCACCGGCGTATGCTCCGGATAGGCCTCCTTGCAGGCGATGTGGGAATTCGCCCCCGGCTCGCCCTGGAACACGATGGTCTTTTGCTGGGTCATGACGGGTTCCGATACGCGGTGTGCGGGAAAAATCAACGCCGGCGTTCAAGGACGGCGCGCGCGGCGGCGAGATCGTCGGCCGTGTCGACGCCGAGCGGGACCGAATCGACGAGCGCGACGTCGATGCGCATGCCCGCCTCGAGCGCGCGAAGCTGCTCGAGCTTCTCGCGTTTTTCCAGGGCCGATGGCGCGAGCGCCACGAAACGCGCCAGCGCCGCCCGCCGATAGGCGTAGAGGCCGATGTGGTGATAGAGCGGCCCGTCTCCGTGGGGCGCCGTGGCGCGCGTGAAATAGAGCGCGCGCAGCCGGCGCGCCCCGAGCGGCGAGCCCACCACCTTGACGACGTTGGGATCGGCGCGCTCGCGTGGCTCGCAGATCTCGGCGGCGAGCGTCGCGATGTCGACGGTGGGGTCGGCAAGCAAGCCCAGCGCCGCGCCGATGTCGGAGGGACGCAGCGTCGGCAGGTCGCCCTGCAGGTTGACCACGAAGGCGGCGCGCCCGGCCGGATCGACCTGTTGCAGCGCCTCGAAGATGCGGTCCGAGCCGGAGGGATGGTCGGACCGGGTCATGACCGCCTGGCCGCCGGCCTCCTCCACCGCGGCGCGGATCTCCGGCGAATCCGTTGCAACGACGATCCGACCGGCGTCCGCCTCGCGCGCGCGATCGAGCACGTGCACGATCATCGGCCTGCCGCCGATGTCGGCGAGCGGCTTTCCGGCCAGCCGGGTCGAGCCCATGCGGGCCGGAATGAGGATGAGAACGTCGTCCGCGGCCATCGCCGGCAATTCCCCCAGCCTGGGCCAGACGGAAACCCAAATGGAAACCCATGTCGCAGGCCTTGCGTGCTTATACGGGTTGCCAGGAGCGAGGCAAACCGGCTATCTCTGCGCCGCTTCGGGGCCAACCCCCGGTCCCATGACGTCTTTCCTCCTCCATCCTGCAGCGGAGCCGTTCTGCGATGGACTCGTTTGAACTGAACAAGATCCTCGGCGCGGTGCTTTTCACCTGCCTGTGTCTTCTCGCGCTCAACATCACCGCCGGAGCCGTTTTCACGGCGCCGAAGCCGCAGAAGCCGGGCTACGAGATCGCGGTGCAGGAACAGCCGCAGGAACAGGCCAAGGGTACTCAGCCGCAGGAGCAGCCGATCGAGACGCTGCTCGCCAGCGCGGATCCCAAGAAGGGTGAGACCGACGCGAAGAAGTGCCAGGCCTGCCACACGCTGAATAAGGGCGGCCCGAATCGCGTCGGACCGAATCTCTGGGGCGTGGTCGGCCGCCCGCGCGCATCGGAACCGGGATTCAACTACTCGGCCGCCATGAAGGCGAAGGGCGGCACGTGGACGTTCGACGAACTCAGCAAGTTCCTGACCAACCCGCGCGGCTATATCCCGGGAACCGCCATGACCTTTGCGGGCCTGCCGCGCGGCAGCGAGCGGGCCGACGTCATCGCCTATCTCAACACCCTGTCGGACAATCCCCAGCCCCTGCCCAAGGCGGCGCAGGCGCCGGCCGGGGGGTCCGCGGCGCAGAACGGGAAGGCGCCGGCCGGGCAGAAATAGGGCCGGCGCCGCCGACGGACGGGACGGCCGGGCGTTTGCCCGGCTGCTTCGTTTTCGGAGCCCACATGAAATTGAACGGTTCGCGTCCTCGTGTGCCCTTGGGGCCGGTGGCGCGCCATGCAAGACCGGAATAGATCGCGCAACAGGCAGCCGGCCTCCGGCCGGGCTCCGCGAATCGGCGCAAACGATCTCGTGGGCAGGCTTCCGGCCCGGGACATGGGTTCTTGTCCGGGCGGCGAGCGGCGCGACCGGTCCGAGAACCGGGCAAAAGGGCTTGCGAGGAGCCCGGTGCGCGTCGGGCGGCCGGCAAGCCAGGTCGCGGGGGTGGCCGCCGACCCGAACGCCCAGGCGTTGAGTTGCGGCACAGGCCGCAGATAGGCTTACGTCGTGTTCAAGCCGGAATGGATCCGCATGCCCGCTCGCCGTTGTGACGCTCAAGAAGGAGGTTCCGCGTGCTGTTGACCCGCCGATCCTTGTGTCAGGCGTTCGCGATCGCGGCGCTGACGGGCCGTGAGTTCAAACCAGGGATCGCCGTGGCCGAGGAGCCGCAGAAGGTCTGGCGTCACGGCCTGTCGCTGTTCGGAAACGTCAAGTATCCGGCGGGCTTCCCCCATTTCGACTACGTCAACCCGTCAGCGCCCAAGGGCGGCACCGTGCGGCAGGTGGCGCTTGGCACCTTCGACAACTTCAACCTGGTGATCGCCGGCGTGAAGGGCACGCTCGCCGCGGGGGTGGGCCTGATCTACGACACGCTCACCACCGGGGCGCTCGATGAAGTCTCGACCGAGTACGGTCTCCTGGCGGAGGCCGCGACCTATCCGGCCGACTATTCGTCCGTCACCTACCGGCTGCGGCGCGAGGCCAGGTGGCACGACGGCAAGCCGGTGACCCCCGAGGACGTCATCTTCTCGCTCGACACGCTCAAGAAGAACCATCCGCAGTACGCGGCCTACTACCGGCACGTGGTCAAGGCGGAGAAGACCGGCGATCACGACGTCACCTTCACGTTCGACGGGCCCGGCAACCGCGAGCTGCCGCAGATCGTCGGACAATTGTTCATCCTGCCGAAGCACTGGTGGGAGGGGACGGACGCCTCGGGCAAGAAACGCGACCCCGGCGCCACCACGCTCGAAAAGCCGCTCGGCTGCGGCGCCTATCGCATCAAGACGTTCGAGCCGGGTCGCTCGATCGTGTACGAGCGCGTGAAGGACTACTGGGGCAAGGACGTCAACGTGAACGTCGGCCGCCACAACTTCGACGAGCTGCGCTACGACTACTTCCGCGACTCGACGGTGGCGCTCGAAGCCTTCAAAGCGGATCAGGTCGACTGGCGCACCGAGAACAGCGCCAAGAACTGGGCCACCGCCTACGAATTCCCGGCCGTGACGGAGAAGAGAGTTGTGCTCGAGGAGTTCCCGATCCGCAGCTCCGGGAACATGCAGGCCTTCGCCTTCAACACACGGCGCGACAAGTTCAAGGATCCGCGCGTGCGTCTGGCCTTCAATTACCTGTTCGACTTCGAGCAGATGAACAAGAAGATCTTCTTCGGCCAGTACCAGCGCATCTCGAGCTATTTCCAGGGCACCGAGCTCGCCTCCTCGGGCACGCCGTCCGGCCTCGAGCTCGAAATTCTCGACGGGGTGCGCGACAAGGTCCCGGCGGAGGTGTTCACCACGCCTTATTCCAACCCGGTCGGCGGCAGCCCCGAAAAAGTGCGCGCCAACCTGCGCGAGGCGCTGCGCCTCCTCCGGGAAGCCGGTTACGAGGTGCGCAACACCAAGCTCGTCAACGCCAAGACCGGCGAGCCGCTCAGCGTGGAATTCCTGGTGGAGGATCCGAGCCTCGAACGCGTGGTGCTGTTCTACAAGCCCTCGCTCGAACGCGTCGGCATCGCGGTCAACGTGCGCACGATCGACTCGGCCCAGTACGAAAACCGGCTGCGCAACTGGGATTTCGACATCATCATCGCCTCCTGGCCGGAATCGCTCTCGCCCGGCAACGAGCAGCGCGGCTTCTGGGGATCGCGCGCCGCCGACCTGCCCGGCTCGCAGAACTATGTCGGCATCAAGAATCCCGCCGTCGACGCGCTGATCGAGCGCGTGATCTTCGCGAAGAGCCGCGAGGAGCTCGTGGCCGCCACGCATGCGCTCGACCGCGCGCTCCTGTGGAACTTCTACGTCGTTCCGCAGTGGACCTATCCGAACGTCCGCACCGCCCGGTGGGATCGCTTCGGCCGCCCCGAGACCATGCCGAAATACGGCGCATCGGCTTTCCCGACCATCTGGTGGTGGGATGCGGCGCGCGCGGCCAAGACGGGCACGCGATCGTGAAGATCACGCGCCGCCAGTCTCTTCTCCTGGCAGCGGGCGCGCTTGCGAGCCGGCGGATGGCGCCGGCGCATGCCGCCGAGACCGAGGTGCACGGCATCTCCGGCTTCGGCGACCTCAAGTACCCGGCCGACTTCACCCACCTGGACTACGTCAACCCCGCCGCGCCGAAGGGCGGACGCTTTTCGCAGATCGGCCCGACCCGGCAATTCAACCAGTCGTTCCTCACCTTCAATTCGCTCAACAGCTTCATCCTCAAGGGCGATGCGGCGCAGGGAATGGAACTGACCTTCGCGACCCTGATGGCACGCGCGGCGGACGAGGCCGACGCGATGTACGGAGTCGCGGCGCGCTCCGTGCAGATCTCCGCCGACGGTCTCGTCTACCGGTTCCTGATGCGCCCGCAGGCGCGCTTCCACGACGGCTCGCCGCTCACCGCCCACGACGTCGCCTTCTCGCTGACGGTGCTCAAGGAGAAGGGCCATCCGATCATCCTGCAGGCGCTGCGCGACTTCGTCGGCGCCGAGGCGCCGGACGACGCGATTGTGGTTGTCCGCTTCGCGCCGAAGCGGGCGCGCGACGTTCCGCTGTTCGTCGCCGGCCTGCCGATCTTCTCGCGCGCCTATTACACGAAACACCGGTTCGACGAATCGACGCTCGAGACGCCGCTCGGCTCGGGTCCCTACCGGGTCGGCCGTTTCGAGCCGGGCCGCTACATCGAATACGACCGCGTCAAGGACTGGTGGGGCGCGGATCTTCCGGTGAACCGCGGCCAGTACAATTTCGACGTGGTGCGCTACGAATATTATCGCGACCGCGACGTCGGCTTCGAGGGATTCACCGCGAAGAACTATCTGTTCCGCGAGGAATTCACCTCGCGGACGTGGGCGACGCGCTACGACTTTCCCGCCGTCCGCGACGGCCGCGTCAAGCGCGAGGTGATCCCCGACGACACGCCCTCCGGCGCGCAGGGCTGGTTCATCAACACGCGGCGACCCAAGTTCAAGAGCCCGCAGCTGCGCGAGGCGCTGATCGACGCCTTCGATTTCGAGTGGACCAACAAGGCGCTCATGTACGGCTCCTACGAGCGCACCCAGTCGGTGTTCCAGAACTCCGACATGATGGCGGCGGGCAAGCCGGGCCCGCAGGAACTGGCGCTGCTCGCGCCGTTCCGCGGCAAGGTGCCGGACGAGGTGTTCGGCGAACCGTTCGTGCCGCCCGTCTCCGACGGCTCGGGACAGGACCGCACGCTCCTGCGCAAGGCCTCGCGGCTGCTGCAGGACGCCGGCTATCCGATCAGGGATGGCAAGCGGATGGGGCCCGACGGGCAGCGCATCACCATCGAGTTTCTGATCGACGAGCCGACGCTGCAGCCGCACCACATGCCATATATCAAGAACCTGGCGACGCTCGGCATCGACGCCACGCTGCGCATCGTCGATCCGGTGCAGTACCGCGCCCGGGTCGACGAGTTCGACTTCGACGTGGTGATCGAGCGGTTCAGCTTCTCGACCACGCCGGGCGATTCGCTGCGCTCCTACTTCTCCTCGCAGGCCGCCGCCCTCAAAGGCTCGCAGAACCTTGCCGGCATCGCCGACCCGGTCGTCGACGCGCTGATCGAACAGGCGATCGCCGCCGACAGCCGCCCGGCGCTGGTCGCCGCCTGCCGCGCGCTCGACCGCGTCATTCGCGCCGGCCGCTACTGGATCCCGCACTGGTACAAGGCTTCGCACTGGATCGCGTATTGGGACGTGTTCGGCCATCCTGCGACCAAACCGCGCTATGCCCGCGGGATTCCCGAGACCTGGTGGTATGACCAAGCGAAGGCGGCCAAGCTCGAGGGATCGGGATAGACCGGTCCGGACCGACGCGGCACGCACGGATCAGAGAGGCCATGGCGGCATATATCGTCCGACGCATCCTGTTCATGATCCCGACGCTGTTCGGGATCATGCTGGTGTCCTTCGTCGTGGTGCAATTTGCGCCGGGCGGGCCGGTGGAGCGCGTGATCGCGCAATTGTCCGGAACCGACACGGGGGCGACCTCGCGCGTCTCCGGCTCGCCCAGCGGCGACTTCGGGGCGCGCGGGCAGATGCCGGGCGCTTCGCAGATCGATTCCGTCACCTCCAAATATCGCGGCGCGCAGGGGCTCGATCCGGAATTCATCAAGAGCCTGGAGAAGCAGTTCGGGTTCGACAAGCCGGCCTACGAACGCTTCTTCATCATGCTGAAGAACTATCTGACGTTCGACTTCGGCAAGAGCTATTTCCGCGACGTGAAGGTGATCGACCTGATCAAGGAGAAGATGCCGGTCTCCATGTCGCTCGGCATCTGGATGACGCTGCTCACCTATCTGATCTCGATTCCGCTCGGCATCCGCAAGGCGGTCTCGGACGGCTCGCGCTTCGACGTCTGGACGTCGGGCGTGATCATCGTCGGCTACGCCATCCCGGGCTTCCTGTTCGCGATCCTGCTGATCGTGCTGTTCGCCGGTGGCTCGTTCTTCGACATCTTCCCGCTGCGCGGGCTCACCTCGGACAACTGGGCGCAACTTCCCTGGTGGCAGAAGATCCTCGACTATTTCTGGCACCTGACGCTGCCGATCATCTCGATGGGGATCGGCGCCTTCGCCACCATGACGCTGCTCACCAAGAACTCGTTTCTCGACGAGATCCGCAAGCAGTACGTGCTCACCGCCCGGGCGAAGGGCTGCAACGAACGGCAGGTGCTCTACGGCCACATCTTCCGCAATGCCATGCTGCTCATCATCGCCGGCTTCCCGGGCGCCTTCGTCAGCGCATTCTTCTCCGGCTCGCTCCTGATCGAGACGATCTTCTCGCTCGACGGCCTCGGCCTGCTCGGCTTCGAGAGCGTGCTCAACCGCGACTATCCGGTCGTCTTCGCCACTCTCTACATTTTCTCGTTGGTCGGGCTCGTGGTGAACCTCATTTCGGACCTCACCTACACCTGGGTCGATCCGCGTATCGACTTCGAGACGCGGGAGGTCTGAGGTGGACGCCAGGGCCGCACAGAAAACGCCGGACACGACGGCGGTCGCCCCGACCGGTCTCGCGGTGCCGCCGGAGCGGCGCTCGGTCGACGTCTCCCCGCTCACCAAGCGGCGCTGGCAGAACTTCAAGGCGCATCGGCGCGGCTACTGGTCGTGTTGGCTCTTCCTGGTCCGGTTCGTGGTTTCGCTCTTTGCCGAGTTCATAGCCAACGACAAGCCGTTCCTGGTCAATTACGATGGTCACATCTACATTCCCGTGTTCGTCACCTACCCGGAGACGACC
>CAZIGW010000213.1:0-6461 GCA_964538565.1 uncultured Hyphomicrobiales bacterium
AGGCAACAGGGACGGATCAGGGCGCTTCGTCGCCGGGGTGTCCGGCAACCCGTCGGGCCGGCCCAAGTCGCAGAACGACTTCGAGGCGGCGTGCCGTGCGCGGGCGCCCGAGGCGCTTGAGCGGCTCGCTCAGATCATGCGCGGCCGCGGGGCGGCTGCCGTGCGCGCGTGCGAGTTGATCCTCGCGTACAGCTACGGCAAGCCGGTCGCCTCGTTGAACGTGACGGCCAAGGCCGCGCCGCTCGACGACGCGCGCTTCCGCGGTGCCGCGCGCGCTGCGCTCGAAGCCGCCGTGATCGAGGCCGAGGCGTCGATCGTGCCCCCCACTAGGCCGGCGGAGCTGCCGGCGTTGACCAACGAGGAGGTCGCACTGATGCCCGTACCGAATCAGCAGTCCGGCACCGATCGACTAGACACCGTCGAGCGCCCGAGTAGTTCCGCGGGCTTGGCTAGCCTGGTGGGCGCGGGCACCGAGTCGCGTTGCCACGGCGTTGCCGCTGGCGCCGCGGAAGGGGTGACGTCGTGAGCGAGAGCCTCTTCGCTCGCGGGCTCCGCACGCTCGGGCCCGCTCGCCTGCGCGACCAGCTCGCCGCGGTCCGGCTGTCGTCGTTCGTGCCGGAGGCGTCCGAGGACTTCGCGTCGCTCTCGGCGCTCGATGTGGTCGATCACCTGTGGGAGCTGCAGGCGCGTCCCGAGCAGCTCCCTCCGCCGGGCGAGCACGACGTGTGGGTCATCATGGCGGGCCGCGGGTTCGGCAAGACGCGGGCGGGAGCGCAAGCCACCGTCGCCGCCGCTCAGGACGCCGCCCGCTGGGTCGCGCAGGGGATCCTCGCGCCCGAAGAGGCACGCCTGCACGTCATCGCGGCGACCGCCGCCGACGCGCGCGACACCGTTGTCGAGGGCCCCGGCGGCTTGCTGCGCTGCTCGCCGCCGTGGTTCCCCGCCGAGTACGAGCCGTCCAAGCGGCGCGTCGTCTGGCCGGGCGGCGTCCAGGCCCTCCTCTTCAGCGCCGAGGAGGGTGAGCGCCTGCGCGGCCCGCAGGCGACGTTCCTGTGGTGCGACGAGCTGTGCGCGTGGCGCTTCCCCGACGACACCTGGTCCAACGCGCAGTTTGGCCTGCGCCTCGGGCCCCGGCCGCGCACCGTCATCACGTCGACGCCGCGCCCGTCGCGCCTGCTCCGCGAGATCCTCGCGCAGCCCGGCACCGTCGTGACGAGGGGCTCGACGCGGGACAACGTCGCGAACCTCGCGCCGAGCGCTGTGGAGCGCCTCTACCGCGAGTACGGCAACACGCGCCTCGGCCGGCAGGAGCTCGAGGGCGAGATGCTCACCGACAACCCGGCCGCGCTGTGGAAGCTCTCCGACATCGACCGCGCGCGCCTCACGAGGGCGCCCGAGCTTCGCCGCGTCGTCGTTGCCGTTGACCCCGCCGTGACGTCGCGCGAGGACTCCGACGAGACGGGCGTCATCGTCGCTGGCGTGGCGCCCTGCGCGTGCAAGGGCACGGACGAGCAGCACGCCTTCGTCATCGAGGACGCGAGCGGCACTTACACGCCGGACGCCTGGGCGTGCGTCGTCGCCCGCGCCCACGAGCGCCACCGCGCCGATCGCGTGGTCGCCGAGGTGAACAACGGCGGCGACCTCGTCGAGAGCAACCTGCGCACGCTGGGCGGCGCCCACCTGCCGTTCACCAAGGTGCACGCGAGCCGCGGCAAGATGATCCGCGCCGAGCCGGTCGCGGCGTTCTACGAGCAGGGCAAGGTCCACCACGTCGGCAGCTTCTCGAAGCTCGAGGATCAGCTCACGCAGTGGAACCCGATGCAGGACGCCAAGAGCCCGGACCGGCTCGACGCGCTGGTGTGGGCGCTCTCGCACCTGATGCTCGTGTCGCCCGTCGCGCGATACGAGCCGCCCCCGCGGGGCATGCACCGGGGGCGCCGGATCTAGCCCCGCCTCAAGGAAACAGCGAGCGGAACAGCAAAGAACAGCAGACGAGCGCGGCTAGCCCGTTTTCCGACCGAGCGGATGTTGAGCGAACCACCAAACCGACAAAAGGATGAACGCATGAACACCAACGACCAGCCGCTAGCGCCCGACCTTCGGGCGACGCTGCGGCGCTACGTGGACGTGGTTGGGGACGCGCGCGCCTGTGCGCTCCTCGGCCTCTCGTTGCGCGCGCTCGAGCGTGCCTTGGCGGGCTCGCCTGTGCGCCGCGGTACGGTCGCGGCCGTCCGTCTCGGCCTCGCGGAGGCGATCGCCGACGCGACCCCGGCCGCCCTGCTCACGATCGACGACATCGCGCGCGCCCGTGGTGACGGGCGGCCGCTTGGCGAGGTGGCAGATGCGAGGGCCCGTGAGGCCCAAGGAGGACAGTGAGATGACCAAAGGACCGATCGATTTGAAGGCGATGCCGTTCGCCTCCGAGGAGGAGCGAGCCGCGTTCGCGGCGTACCTGGGCGGCGACAACGTCGCCGCGCTCAGCGCGCGCCCGGCGGCGGCGCCGGCGAGCACGCGGGGGACGCTCGAGCTGCGCGCGATGCCCTTCGCGAGCGACGCCGAGCGGGAGGCGTTCGCCGCGTACCTGCGGGAGAAGCTGCCTGCCGGGGTGAACGCCACGGCGATCGGCTCCAGCGCGCTGAGCGCCCGGGCCGTCGGTCTCGCGATGCTCGCGGCGGCGCGTGAGCGCGGCGCCGTCGGGCCTGCGCGGTCCGTGGCGGAGGGCGGGAAGTGAGCCTCCCTGCGGTTATTGGCTCCGTCATGGGGGAGCTCGTGAGGGACTTCCCGCGGCCGTTCGACCAGCTCGCGCCCACCGAGCAGGACGCCGCGATCGCGGACTACGCGCGCGCAGCGGGCGCTGCGCCGAGCGCGAGGTTGGCGCATCTTCTCGGGCGCACCGTCGGCGGGCAGACGTTCATGCGGGTTCGCCGCCCGGCGATCCCGACCGTCGAGCTCGCGCTGCCGTACCGCAAGGGCTGCGACTTCGATCCGAAGGTCCATGACTGGGCCGGGGTCGAGATCGCCATGCGCCAGAAGGCGAACTTCGAGCCGGTCGAGCAGGCGATCGCGGAGATCCGCGACCCGAACGGTCCCGAGGCCGAGATGGGCCGCCGCGAGGAACTGCACGCTGGCTACCAGCGGTGGTTGGCGGGGGAGCGGGAGAAGGAAGCGGCCCGGCAGAAGCGGGAAGAGGACGATCGCGCTGAGGCTAAGCGCCGCGCGAAGGAGCTCGAGTACGATCTGTGGTACTCGCTCGCGCCTCAGGCCCAGATGCTCTACGCGCTCGCCCTCGCGGTTGAGGACGGCGAGCCCCTCCCGGACGCCCTTCGGTCCATCGCTAAGGCAGTCGGTCGCGACGACGCGCGGCTCAATCTGCCGAATCGCCCTTGGTGGGGATCGGCTCGGCCGGAGAGGGGGCGGCTGTGAGCACGACGCCGGACGACTTGCGCCGCCGCGGCGACGAGCTCTTCGCGCGGCAGAACGCCGGCCATTGGAGAGCGACGCCGGTCCCCGGTGACGAGATCTTGGCCGAGATCCCGACCATGCCCGGCGAGGTGCTGATCATCTCGCGCTACTTCCAATCGCCGACGCACCGGCACGCGAAGATTGGGTTTCGCACTTACAAGATCGGGCCGCGCGGAGAGCGGTACAAGTCCGCCGCGCTGAACTTCCCGACGACGATCTTGCCCGCGATCGCCGAGGGCATCGCGAAGGCCATGGAGGCCTCGCTCGATGAGTGGCCCGAGTGGGCCGATCACGACCACGACCGCTAGTCACGGAAGGAGACACGACATGACCGAAGACGAGAAGAGAGTCGCGCAACAGAGGGCCGCCCTAATCCCGCTGGACACGCGCCCGGAGATCACCCTGCCGGCGCACGAGCCGGACCGAACGTGGGAACGCCAGTACGCCCAGATCTCGGCCGAGTCCGAGCGGCAGCGGCGGCTGATCGAGGAGCAGAACCGCTTCCCTCCGAACGTCTGAGAATGGCTCAACCGTTACGAGAAGGCCGGCGCGATCCCGTCGAGGACGGGCGCGCCGGTCACACGGAGGTAGCGACATGACCCCCAAGTACAGCCTGATCGAGCTGCTCGCGCAGGAGAACCTCGACACGATCCGCAACCGTCTGCTCGCTCGCTTCGAGGGGCGCGGCTTCCCGGCCGTGTCGGAATGGCGCGCGAAGGGCGGCGTCGAGATGTCGTTTGTGACGATGATCTCGCAGTCGATCGCCGAGCTGCTCGCGGCGGACATCCCGGAGATCACCGCCGGTGGCTTCCTCGGCAAGGCGAAGGGGATCTGGCTCGACCTCCTCGCCGAGACCGTCTTCCTGCTGAAGCGGGTGCCAGCCACGAAGACGAGCTTCAACATGGACCTCGTCGTCGCCGATGCCGTCTCGGCGGCGTACACATGGGACGTTGGCGACGTCGAGATCGTCGCGAAGAGCGGGAACCGTTACCGCAACGCGACTGCCGCGAAGGGCGAGCCGGGCAAGTTCGGAACGCTCCGCTTCGAGGCCGAGGCCGAGGGCTCGTCGTACAACGACGACCCGTCGCTCGCCGACGACTTCGCGCTCGTGACGACGTTCGCGGGCGTGACGCTGCGACCGCCGGCGCCCCCGTTCTCGACCGTGTTCCACCTCGGCGCGAGCACCGGCCAGATCGTTCCGGGCGGCAAGGCCGCGTCGCAGTCCTACGTCGTGCGTATCGATGCCCCGGGCGACCCGGGAACCGCGCGCTACTCGATCGCGGCGAACGGTGGCGCCTTTGTGTCGATGGGCGTCCTGCAGCGGACGAACTCCGCGGGGTTCGGCGGGATGACGCTCGCGGCGTTGCCGGGGTCGGGCTCGCCCTTGAGCTTCCGCGCCGGCGACGTCTTCGTTTTCACCGCGCCCGGCACGCCCGAGCTCATTCAGGGCAGCGACGCGGAGACCGACGAAGCTCTCGCGGCGCGCTGCCGCGGGCGCTGGCCGAGCCTGAGCCTCAACCCGACCGAGGGCCTGTTCCAGCTCTGGGCGCTGCTCGCTGTGCCCACCGCGAGCCGGATCCAGGTCGGTGCTGATCGGCCCGACGATCCGTCGGCCGTCCCCGGTCGCGTGAGCATGTACGTCGCTGACTCGCGTGGCCCGATGGACCCGAGCGCGCTCGCGCAGATCACCGCGTACATCACGCCCAAGCTCTCGGTGCTCGACGGGTTCATCGCGCGCCAGGCCGTTGCGCGTAAGATCGCGGTCAGCGGGTCGGTGCTCGTGACGCCGGACACGCTCGTGGCCGCTCAACAGGCGGCCGAGAAGGCGTGGACGTCCTACCTTGGATCGGTGCCGATCGGCGGCCGGGTCGAGCTCGCTAGGCTCGAGCAGATCCTCATGGACGCGGGCGCCGTTGACGTGAACGGCCTGGAGATCAACGGCATCGACTTCGACACGTACCTTCGGCCCGGCGAGGTGCCCGTGGCGACCGCTTCGCTGATCGACTCCCTGGACTGGCTCTTCTAGGCGGGGACGGCTCGTGTTGTTCCGGCCAGGCGTGCCGGCGCAGATCCGCACGCGGCTTTGAGCTGCGCCAAGTGAATATCGCTAGGGGCACATGGCGCACGACGGCACGTACGTGAGCTGTCCCGCGCCGACGCTGCAGACCTGGCAGCACGGTGTCGCCGCGCACGCCGCGCACGTCGTCTTGCCGGGACAAGGAAAGCAGCCGGCTCCCTGAAGTGCACCGGCTCCGCCGCACGCGTTGTCGCCCGAGCACTGTGCGGGCGGGTTTGACGCAGGGGACGTGCAAGCGGCATCGGAGCTTGCGTCCATTGCCGGCGCGCCGCCCGAGCCCGCAGCGGCCGACGTGCCCGCCGCGCCGCCGCTCGAGCTGCCCGCAGCGCCCGTCGTGCCCGCCCCTCCAGATCCACCCGCGGCGCCCGCCGCGCCGGCGCGAGCGCCATCGGTGCCGGAGGCGTCTGGCGACGAAGGAGAGACCGAGCCACACCCGAGCAGGACGCCGAGGATCAGGTAGCGGAGCCGCATGGCCCGCGAGCGTATCGCCACGGGCCCGCACCGCCAAGCCCACCGCCGCACGAGCGCCGCCGCGGATCTGGAGGCCGATCGGATCTGGCCCAGCAATAAAGCTGTGGAAGGACACGAAGGCGAGTCGGTCCCGAACACAGCACGTCCGCGCGGAACGCTCGGCTTCGCGCCCAAGCCGAAGTCTCTCGGGGTCGCGCCCCTGACGCGACGGGAGCGAGCCGAGAAGGAGGCGATCGACGCCGATCCGGAGCTGCTCACTATGCTCGCGGCGCGCCCGAAGACGCGCGGCGAGTGCGTCGACGGCCCCCGCCCGTGCCCGTGGGCCTCGTGCCGGTATCACCTCGGCTTCGACATCACGGACCGCGGCGCGGTGCAGCGGCGGTTCCCGCACCTCGAGCTCGAAGAGCTGCGCGAGACGTGCGCTCTCGACGTTGCCGACCGCGGCGGCGTC
>CAZIGW010000214.1:0-3296 GCA_964538565.1 uncultured Hyphomicrobiales bacterium
CAGAACCTTCTGCCAGGAGAACGTCACGACATCGAGCTTCGGCCAATCGAGCGCCTGCGCGAACGCCGCCGACGTCGCATCGCAGATCGTCAATCCCTGGCGATCGGCGGCGATCCAGTCGCCGTTCGGCACGCGCACCCCGGAGGTCGTTCCGTTCCAGGTGAAGACGACGTCGGTCGAACAATCGACCTTGGCGAGATCGGGAAGTTCGCCGTAGCCGGCCTTCACCAGCGTGACGTTCTCGAGCTTGAGTTCCTTGACGACGTCGCTCACCCAGCCCTCGCCGAAGGACTCCCAGGCCAGCATGGTGACCGGACGCGCGCCGAGCAGCGACCAGAGCGCCATCTCGACCGCGCCGGTGTCGGAGGCCGGAACGATGCCGATCCGGTAGTCGGCCGGAACTTTCAGGATTTCGCGCGTCAGATCGATCGCGCGCTTGAGCTTGGCCTTGCCAAGCTTCGCGCGATGCGAGCGGCCGAGAGCGGCGTCGGTGAGGGCTTGAAGGCTCCAGCCGGGGCGCTTGGCGCAGGGGCCGGACGAAAAGTGCGGTGAAGCCGGCCGCACGCCGGGCATCGTTTGGCTCATGGTCTACCCTTCCAGATAGGCGCCCCTCGGTGGGGAGGGGTGTCCCGGGGTCGGGCATAGGCAAGTGAGCCGGCGCCGTCAAGAACGGAATTGCGGCGCAGTCTTGCGCTTAATGTTTCGGAAACCAGCCGCAGCACGACGGCGCGTCACGGCGCGTGCGCAAGGATTCGCGTCGGGAACGATGCGGGCCGGAGGAGCGGCCCGGCGATCAGTCGAGCAGATAGCGCAGGCCGACGCGAATCTCGTTCGCGCTCAGGTCGCCGTAGGTGACGGACCCGTAGGGGTTCACGTCGGTGCGCGCCGCGCCCATGTGCAGATAGCGGTAGCCGATATCGACGAGCAGGTTGGGGTAGATCGTGTAGGCGACGCCGGCCATCGCCGCCCAGGCGAAGTCCCATTCGCCCGGATGGCTCACGATGGCGTTGGGGCCCGGGAAGACCGCGTTGAAATCGCCGGTGCGCAGGAAACTCGCGCCGACGCCCGCGCCGATGTAGGGCGAAAAGCCCGACCAGGTGCCGAGATCGACGTAGCCATTGACGAGCGTCGTGTAGGCGGCGATCTCGCTCGTGACCAGCGTGGTTTCGAGGCTCGTGCCGGTGAAGCGCGGCGGCATCATGTAGTCGAGCGTGATGTCGGTGCGGAACCAGCCGGACTTCACGCCGAAGCCGCCGCCGAACGCGAACGAGTTGTCGACGCTGTTCCCGTCGAAATTGGTCCCGAAGGCGGCCCCGCCCGACGCCTGATTGAACCGGTAGCCGACGTCGCCGCGGATATACCAGCCGGACGCGAATTCCTGGACCAGGGCCGGCGCCTTTTCGATGGGTGGAAGCGGCGATGAACCCGGCCAATCGGCCGCGCCCGCGATCGACGTGCATGCGACTGCCGCGGTACCGGCGAGCGCCAACGTCTTGAGCCTCTGCATGGTCCCACCCCTCGACTGGCACCGGCAACGATGCCGGATGCTTATGAGGGAGAATGTCGGACAGAGGTTAAGGCGAGATTAACCTTAACATTGTGCCCCGTGGGCGCCGCGCCGGAACGATCCATTAACGATTCGGCAAGGATGGCGCGCGGCGCGGCCGGACACGCGGGAATTGCGCGGGCTTGGCCAATCAGGCCACCACTTCGCTGATCGCTTCGGCGATGCCCTCGACGATCTCTTCGACCAGCACCTTGTCGTCGCCCTCGCCCGTCACCCGGATGACCGGCTCGGTTCCCGACGGGCGCACGATCAACCGGCCGTGGCCGTTGAAACGCTCTTCGGCCGCCGCGATCGCCGAGCGCACCTTGGCGTGCTCGTGCGGCTTGCCGCTCTTGTAGCGGACGTTGCGCGTCACCTGCGGCAGCGGATCGAAGCGGTGGCACACTTCCGAGACCGCCCGCCCCTGTTTCTTGACCACCGCCAATACCTGCAAGGCGGCGACGAATCCGTCGCCCGTCGTGGTGTAATCGGACAGGATGATATGCCCGGACGGCTCGCCGCCGACGTTGTAGCCGTGTTCGCGCATGTATTCGAGAACGTAGCGGTCGCCGACCGGCGTGCGCACCAGATGGAGCCCGAGCCTGGCGAGATGCCGTTCGAGGCCGAGGTTCGACATCACGGTGGCGACCACGCCCGGCTTGGCGAGCGAACCGTCTTCCTTCCAGCTCTCGGCGATGACGGCGAGGATCTGGTCGCCATCGACCAGGCGGCCGCGCTCGTCGACGACGACGACGCGGTCGGCGTCGCCGTCGAGCGCGATGCCGATGTCGGCGCGAACCTCGCGCACCTTGGCGCACAGCGCCTCCGGGGCGGTCGAGCCGCATTCCTTGTTGATGTTGAAGCCGTCCGGATCGACGCCGAGCGCGATCACCTCGGCGCCGAGCTCCCACAGCGCCGCCGGAGCCACCCGGTAGGCGGCGCCGTTGGCGCAATCGACGACGACGCGCAGGCCGTCGAGCGACAGGTTCTTCGGCAGGGTCCGCTTCGCGAATTCCACGTAGCGGTCCTGAACCCCGTCGATGCGCTTGGCGCGCCCGAGCGCCGCCGACTTGGCGAGACGCTTGCCCAGGTCGGCGTCCATCAGGCGCTCGATTTCCTGCTCGACCTCGTCGGAGAGCTTGTAGCCGTCGGGGCCGAACAGCTTGATGCCGTTGTCGGCAAACAGGTTGTGCGAGGCGGAGATCATCACGCCGAGATCGGCGCGCATCGACCGGGTCAGCATGGCGACGGCCGGCGTCGGCATCGGGCCGAGCAGCAGGACGTCCATGCCGACCGAGGTGAAGCCGGCCACCAGCGCCGTCTCGATCATGTAGCCCGACAGCCGCGTGTCCTTGCCGATGACCACGCGATGACGGTGGTCGCCACGCTGGAAGACGAGCCCGGTCGCCTGGCCGGCCTTGAGCGCCAGCTCCGCGGTGATCTCGCCGTTGGCCCGGCCCCGAATGCCGTCGGTGCCAAAATACTTCCGAATCATGACAGCCCCTCAACCCGTTTTTTGACGTGTTTTTGGCGCGCGAAGCCGCGCAAAGCCGATTTTACGTCGAATGCGCCCCCGATAGGGCAAAAAAGATGCATGATGGTTACGCTTCTGCGTGTCCGCCCTTTGCGGCCTAATTTCGGCCGACCACCACCACATGCAGGCGCCGGGGTCCGTGCGCCCCGAGCAGGAGCGTCTGCTCGATGTCGGCGGAGCGCGACGGACCCGTGATCATGTTGACGGTGCGGGGCA
>CAZIGW010000215.1:0-12297 GCA_964538565.1 uncultured Hyphomicrobiales bacterium
AAGGCCGTCATCATGCAGCGCGCCAGTAGCGGCAAGCGTAGCGGCGACAGTCAGCGCCCCCGCCGCGAGCGCGGGCAAGCCGAGAGCCAGTGAGGCCGCATTCACGATTGCGGCGATCGCTCCGACCACGGCGCCCGCAACGGGCCGGGCCCAGAGCGCGCGCGCGAAGTCGGCCCCGTCACCAGGCGCCGCGCGGCCGAGCGGCAGGCGCGTGGAGAAGCGGACCGCGGTGTCGATGTCGTGCGCGAGTCGGCGCACCACGGTGAACGGCGTGCTCATCGGACCTCCGGTCTCGATTCGCGCGTGGCTGTGACACAATGTCTGGACAGCACCCGGCAAAACGCGGACAGTCGCATCTCGCCGCCGCAACTCTCGGGCCGGCGGAACACGCAGCCACGACCGACACCGGAACCGCCACCCCGATGCCAATGCGCTTCACCTCCTTTGCCGATCTGCGCGCCGCCTGTCTCGATCTGCCGGCCGCGCAGCCCGCGGCCGCCGCCGTGGCGGCCGCGCGCGAGGCCCAGCTCACCAAACCGCCCGGCAGTCTCGGCCGGCTCGAAGAACTCGTCGCCTTTCTGGCGCGCTGGCAGGGACGGCATCCGCCGCGGCTCGACCGCGTTGAAGTTCTGGTCTTCGCCGGCAATCACGGCGTCGCTGCGCGCGGCGTCTCTGCCTATCCGGCCGCTGTCACTGCGCAAATGGTGGAGAACTTCGCCGCAGGCGGTGCCGCCATCAACCAGCTCGCGCGCACGGCCGGCGCGACATTGCGCGTCACGCCGATCGCGCTCGATCGGCCGACCGCGGACTTCACCGAGCGCGCCGCGATGGACGAAGCGGAGTTTCTGGCGGCGGTTGCGGTCGGTTCGGAGGTGGTCTCGCCCGAAGTCGATCTCATCTGCCTCGGCGAGATGGGGATCGGCAACACGACGGCGGCGGCGGCGCTCGCCGCGGCGCTGTTCGGCGGCGGCGGCGCGCGCTGGGCCGGACGCGGCACCGGCGTCGACGATGCTGCACTGGCGCGCAAGCGTGAGGTCATCGATGCTGCGCTCGCCTGCCATGCCGCGATTCTCGACGATCCGCTGCGGATCGCCGCGGCGATGGGCGGGCGCGAACTCGCGGCCATGCTCGGTGCGGCGCTCTCCGCGCGACAGCGGCGCATCCCGGTCGTGCTCGACGGTTTCGTTTGCACCGCCGCCGTGGCGCCCTTGATTCGGCTGAGGGCTGATGCGCTCGATCACGCGGTGGCCGCGCATGTGTCGGCCGAAGCCGGCCACCGCCTGCTGCTCGATGCGCTTGGGCTGAAGCCGCTGCTCGCCCTCGACATGCGGCTGGGCGAAGCGTCCGGCGCCGCCCTCGCCGTCCCGATCCTGCGCGCAGCGCTCGCCTGTCACACGGGCATGGCAACTTTCGGCGAGGCCGGAGTTTCCGACCGGCCGGCCGATGCGCACGCCGCCGATGCGAAGCCTGGCGCCTAGCCCCATGATGCCGGCTCCCGCCGCGCGATGGCATGAAAGAAGGTGCCGCTGACATGGCCGCGGCAGCCGCCGGCAGGACCGAGCGCACGACCCTGCGCATCAAGAAGGTGCGCGACGGGCTCGTCATCGCCCGCCGCGATGCAGGTGGCGTAGTGAAATTCGTGGCCGCGCACCGTGCCCCCGCACGGGCCGAGCGGTCCGTCGCGCAACAGCCGCGCCTCGCGGTAGCCGAGATGCAGCTTGCGCTGCGCAAAGCTCGTCGCGTGGCCGAGCAGTCCCGCCATCGGATGCACGACGCCGTCAGCGTCTTCGAGCGATTGTCCGAGCACCATGTAGCCGCCGCATTCGCCGTGCACCGGCCGTTCCGCCGCAAAGGCGGCGAGGCCGCGGCGAAAGCGTTGCGCTGCCGCGAGCGCACCCGCGTGCAGCTCCGGATAGCCGCCGGGCAGCCAGCAGCAGTCGCAGTCTCTGGGCGGGGGCTCGTCGGCGAGCGGTGAGAAGCGCACGATTTCGGCGCCAGCGCGACGCCAGCCGTCGAGCAGGTGCGGATAGACGAAGGTGAAAGCCGCATCGCAGGCGAGCGCGACGCGCTGGCCCGGCGGCGGCAGCGCGCAGACGGGCGTCGGGTCCGCATATGCCGGCGCGGTGGCGCAACCGCATATCGCGTCGAGATCGACGTGTCGCGCGACCACATCGCCCAACCGGTCGAGGCGCTCGGCGAGATCGCGTTGCTCGCCCGCCTGCACCAGGCCGAGATGGCGTCCGGGAAGTTCGATGCCGCCATCGCGCGGCAGCGCGCCGAAGACCGGCACGCCGAGGGCGCCGATCGCCTCCGTCACCATGCTCCGGTGCCGTTCGGAGCTGACCCGGTTGAGCACGACTCCGGCGATTCTGACGGCTGCATCGTGCGTCGCAAAGCCGTGCACCAGCGCCGCTGCGGATTGCGCCTGGCCGCCGACATCGACGACGAGCACGACGGGGATGCGGAAGCGCGCGGCAATGTCGGCGGTGGCGCCGTTCGCGCCGCTAGGCGCGGCAGCACCGTCGAACAGCCCCATCACGCCTTCGACGACGAGCAGCGCGGCCTGATCTGCCGCCTGCGCGACGAGCGCATCGAGCAGGGCAGGCGGCATCGCCCAGGTGTCGAGATTGATGCTCGCCGCGCCGCTCGCCGCGGCATGGAAGCCCGGGTCGATGTAGTCGGGCCCGGCCTTCGCGGCGCGCACCGACAGGCCGCGCCGGCGCAGCGCGACGAGTAGGCCGAGCGTGACGGTCGTCTTGCCCGAGCCGGATGCAGGCGCCGCGACGATGAGAGCCCGCGCGCTCATGGCGCCTGACCGGACATGGCCGCGCGCAACCGTTCGCGTGTTGCCACGATGTCGCCGATGACGACGATCGCGGGCGGCTCGAGCTTCTCGTCCGCCGCCGCGGCGGCGATGCGGCCGAGCGTCGAGACCAGGATGCGCTCGCGCGGGGTGGTGGCGGACGCGATCAGCGCCGCCGGCGTGTGCGCGGCCAGTCCATTTCGCACCAGCGTGTCGGCGATCTCGTCGAGCTTGCGCATCGCCATGTAGAGCACGATTGGCGCGCCGGTTCTCGCCAGCGCCGCCCAGTCCGGGCCGCCAGCGCCGTCGGCGCCGTAGCCGGCTGCGAAGATCACCGCGCGATTGACGCCGCGCATCGTTGCCGGGATCGAGGCGGCGGCAAGCGCGGAAAGCCCCGCAGTGACGCCGGGTACGACGCGGAACGGTATGCCGGCCGCGGCCAGCGCAAGCGCCTCCTCGCCGCCGCGCCCGAACACGAAGGGATCGCCGCCTTTGAGCCGCACCACTTTCTGCTGCGCGCGCGCCAGAGCGATCAGGCGCAGCGAAATGTCGGCCTGCGCCGCGGACGGCCTGCCGCCGCGCTTGCCGGCGAATTCGAGGCGGGCGGCGGGGCCGGCGAGCGCGAGCACGCGTGCATCGACAAGGGCGTCGTGCACGATCACGTCGGCCTGCGACAGGCCGGCAAGAGCATCGAGCGTGAGCAGGCCGGGGTCGCCGGGACCGGCGCCGACCAGCCAGACATGGCCGGGCGCGAGCACGGGCGCCGCGTAGGGCAGGGAAGGCGCGCTCCTCATGCGCCCTCGCCTGCGCGGTGACCGCGCTCGCGCATGGCGCTATAGCGTTGGCCATGAGCGAATTCGACCATCCGCTCCGCCGCGGCTGGACCACCGGGGCCTGCGCGACCGCCGCGGCCAAGGCCGCATACGCCGCCTTGCTGACCGGCTCGTTTCCCGATCCGGTCGAGGTGACGCTGCCGCGCGGCGAACGCGTCGGCTTCGCGCTCGCGCTGCAACGCCTCGAGGCGGACAGCGCGACCGCCGGCGTGATCAAGGATGCGGGCGATGATCCCGACGTGACGCACGGGGTCACGGTGCAGGCCACGGTGCGTCACGGCGTTCCGGGCAGCGGCGTCACCTTTCTCGCAGGCGAGGGTGTCGGCACCGTCACGCGCGCCGGCCTGCCGGTTCCGCCCGGTGAGCCGGCAATCAATCCGACGCCGCGGCGCATGATCCGCCACGCGCTCGCCGAAGTCGCGGGCAGGCAGGTGCCCGACGTTGCCGTCGAGATCGCCATTCCCGGCGGCGAGGCGCTGGCGCAGAAGACACTCAATCCGCGGCTCGGGATCGTCGGCGGCCTGTCCATCTTGGGTACGACGGGAATCGTCATTCCTTATTCGTGCTCGGCCTGGATTCATTCGATCCATCGGGGCATCGACGTCGCGCGCGCCGGCGGCATCGCTCACATCGCCGGGGCGACCGGCAAGACGTCGGAAACGGCGGTGCAGGCGCTCTACGGCCTGCCGGAGATCGCGCTCATCGACATGGGTGACTTCGTCGGCGGCATGCTCAAATATCTGCGCCGACATCCGGTGCCGCGCGTGACCATCGCGGGCGGCGTCGCCAAGATGAGCAAGCTTGCGCGGGGCCTGCTCGATCTGCATTCGAAGCGAGGCGCGGTCGATCTTGCGGCGCTTGCCGGTTTCGCCCGCGCCGCCGGAGCGACCGAGGCGCTGTGCGCGCGCATCGCCGCGGCTAACACCGCGCTGCACGCCTTCGAACTCGCGCGCGCCGAACAGATCGCGCTCGGCGAGGCGGTTGCACATGCCGCGCAGGCAACCGCGGCGCGAATGCTTGCGAATACGCCGATCGCGGTCGACGTCGCCGTATTCGATCGCGAGGGCCATCTCGTCGGCCGGTCGGACGGAGCCTGAGATCACGGGCCGCCTCCCCGGAAGCGGCGGCGATAGCCGGCATCGTAGAGGGCGCTGTCGCGGAAGTCCGTGGCTTCGAGCGCGCGGCCGACGAGCACCAGCGCGGTACGCTCGACGGCGGCCGCCGCCGTCTTTGCCGCGACGTCGCCGAGCGTCGCGTGGATGATGCGCTCGTCGGGCCAGGTCGCGCGCACGACGACGGCGCAGGGGCAATCGGCGCCGTAGAACGGCACGAGCTCGGCGGCGATCGCGTGGATCCGGTGCACAGCAAGGTGGATGGCGAGCGTGGCGCCGGTGGCGGCGAAGGCGGTGAGTCTTTCTCCCGGCGGCATGCGCGAAGCGCGGCCGTCGAGCCGCGTCAGCACGACGCTCTGCGCCACTTCCGGTACGGTCAGTTCGCGGCCCAGCGCCGCGGCCGCGGCGGCGAAGGCCGGCACGCCGGGCGTCAATGTATAAGGTATGCCGTGCCGCTCCAGCCGGCGGATCTGTTCGGCCACCGCGCTGTAGAGCGAGAGATCGCCGGAATGCAGGCGCGCGACGTCATGCCCCGCGCGCGCCGCCGCGACATATTCCTGCTCGATTGCATCGAGGGTCATCGGCGCGGTGTCAATGATGCGCGCGCCAGGCGGACAATGCGCCAGCAATTCGCGCGGGACGACCGATCCGGCATAGAGGCAGACCGGGCAACGCGCGAGCAGGTCGCGCCCGCGCAAGGTGATGAGATCGGCCGCGCCCGGGCCGGCGCCGATGAAATGTACGGTCACGAGCCGCCTCCGCTGTCGGCGAGCGCGCAAGTCGCGGTGCCGAGCACCAGTCTCGGCGCGATGAGGCGCGCAGCCTCTCCCGCGGCGGCAAGCGCCGCCGCCTCGGCGACGGATGGCACGCCGGTCAGCGCGAGGACTCGCGCCGAGCGGGTGAGGGTGCGCGCGGCTGCCGCCGCCATCGCCTCGCCCGACACGAGCACGAGCGGCACGCCGAGCGACGATGCGGCTTCGGCGATGCCCGCTTCCGCGCGTTTGTCGACCGACGTCGCCATCAGCGCGAGCGCCGCGCGTGCAAGTCCCGCGCGCGCGAGCGCCGCGCCCACCGCTGCCGCGATGTCACCCGACGAGGCCGCCTTGCGGCATCCGATGCCGGCCACGATCATGGCTTGACCCATCGCCATTGCGTCACCGGCAAGGCCGGGCGCCAGCCGGTCTTGCTGCCGAGCGCTTCGGCGCGTGCGAGCGCGATGCGGATGACGTCGCCGCCCAGCGTGCAGTAGCGGCGGAGGAGTTCGGCTTCCGTCTCGAGCGTCACCGCGTTGACGACGAGCCGTCCTCCGGCGCGCAGCCCGGCGATCGCGGCATCCAGCACGCCGTCACGGTCGGCGCCGCCGCCGATGAAGATCGCGTCCGCCGGCGCCAGGCCTGCAAGCGCGACCGGCGCTTCGCCCTCGATCACCTGCAGCGCGGGCACGCCGAAGGCAGCGGCATTGCGCCGGATGCGCGCGGCGCGCTCTGCCTGCGCTTCGATCGCCACAGCGCGCAAGGAGGGATCGGCGAGCATCCATTCGATCGCCACCGATCCGGCGCCTGCGCCGATATCCCACAGCGTCTCGCCGTGCCGCGGCGACAGCGCCGCCAAGGTCACGGCGCGGATGTCGCGCTTGGTGATCTGGCCGTCATGCTCGAACAGCGCATCGGGAAGGCCTGGCGCTCGGGCGATGATGCGCGCGTCCGGGGTGGCGACGACCTCGATGGCGACGATATTGAGATCGGCGACGTCGGCGAGGTCGAAGGCCGCCGCCGTCACGCTGCGCACGCGCTCGTCGCGGCCCCCGAGCGATTCGAGGACGGTCATGCGCGAGCGGCCGAAGCCGCTCCCATCGAGCAGATGCGCGAGTGCCGCCGGCCCCGCCGCGTCGGAGGTGAGGACGAGGAGGCGGCGGCCCGGATGCAGTTGCGGGCGCACGAGATCGACGGCGCGACCGTGCGCCGACATAAGCGCCGTCTCCTGCAGCGCCCAGCCGAGCCGCGCTGCGGCCAGGCTGAAGGCGGAAGCCGTCGGCACTGCGATCATTTCCGTAGGCGCGATCCGGCGCGTGAGCACCGAGCCGACGCCGTAGTGGAACGGATCGCCGGTCGCGAGCACGCAGACGCAGCGCCCGCGTTGAGCCAGGACGTCCTCCACGGCACGCTCGAAGGGCGATGGCCACGGCCTGACCGCGCCACGGACGAGCGGCGCGGCGAGCGCGAGATGACGCTTGCCGCCGAAGACGATCTCGGCGTCGCCGATCAAGCCGCGCGCGACCGGGCTCAGGCCCTCGATGCCGTCGGCGCCGATGCCGACGATGGACAGCCAGCGCCGCGCCGGGGCAAGGTCTTGCCGTACCGGATCAACAGGCGACATGCGACGCATCCTCATTCTCGGCGGCACCCTGGAAGCGCGCCGGCTGGCGGAAAGGCTGGCGCCGCGGGGCGACCTTGCCGTCACCGTGTCGCTCGCCGGGCGCACCGCCGCACCGGTGCCGCAGCCCGTGCCGGTGCGTGTCGGCGGTTTCGGCGGCGCCGAAGGGCTCGCCCGCTATCTGAGCGAGCATGCGATCGATGCGGTGATCGATGCGACGCATCCCTATTCCGTGCAGATGGCCGCCAATGCCGCGCGCGCCTGCGCGCTCGCCGGTACCCCGATCCTCGCTCTGCGCCGTCCCCCCTGGGTCGCATGCGAAGGCGACCGCCTTGTCGAGGTGGCGAATGCGGCGGAAGCCGTGCGCGCGCTCGGCGCCGCGCCGCGACGGGTGCTGCTCGCGCTCGGCCGCAAGGAGATCGCGCCTTTCGCAGCGGCGCCGCAGCACTTCTATCTCGTGCGCAGCGTCGATCCGGTCGAGCCGCCGCTCGCGGTGCCCGAGGCCGTCTATGTCACGGCGCGCGGCCCGTTCGACAAGGCGGAGGAAGCGGAGCTGTTGCGCTCGCACCGCATCGACCGCGTCGTGTGCAAGAACAGCGGCGGCAGCGCGAGCTACGGCAAGATCGCCGCCGCCCGCGCGCTCGGCGTGCCGGTGATCATGCTGGAACGGCCGCAGCGTCCCGACGTCGAAGCCGTCGATACCGTCGAGGCGGTCCTGGCGTGGCTCGATCACGGGCCGGTCTCCACGGCAACGCGCGGCGTGTAGACGAGCGGCGTGCGGCCCTCGCGGGCGATCACGCGCGTTGCTTGCGAGCCGACAATGACGAGTGTTGCCATGTCGGCGGCAACGGCGCCGGCCTCGCCGAGCGAGGTCACGGTCACGTGTTCTCCGGCGCGGCCGACCGCGCGGCCGAACACCACCGGCGTCGTCGGCGGCAGATGGCGGCCGAGACGCGCAAAGGTCGCGGCCAGCTGGCGTGGCCGCGCGCGCGAGGTGGGATTGTAGAGCGCGATCACGAAACCGGCAGACGCCGCCGCGTCGAGCCGCCGCTCGATCAGCGACCAGGGCTTGAGGTTGTCGGAGAGCGACAGCGCGCAGAAGTCGTGACCGAGCGGAGCGCCGACGCGCGCCGCGACCGCGAGCATCGCAGTGACGCCCGGCACCACGACGACCTCGAGTGCGCGCCATTCCGGCGGCCCGGTCTCGATCTCGGCGCAGACTGCGGCCGCCATCGCGAACACGCCGGGGTCGCCGCCGGACACGATCGCGACGCGGGCGCCGCGCGCTGCGTGCGCAAGCGCCGCCTTGGCGCGCGTGGCCTCTTGGCGGTTGTCGCTCGCATGACGCGTCTGGCCGGCTCGCAGCGGTACGCGATCGAGATAGGAAACGTAGCCGTAGAGCGCGTCCGCGCTGTCGAGCGCGTCTTGCGCTTCCGGCGTCAGGAGTTTCGGATCGCCGGGACCGAGTCCGATGACGGCAAGACGACCGTTCATGGCTGCGTCTGCCATCCCGGCACGAGCACGACCGAGAAATAGGGGACCGCATCGTCGCTCCTGGCAGCGAGCGGCATCGACAGCGAGCGGCTCGTGGTGGCGCGCTCGACATAGATCGCGCGATCGAGGCGGCCGATGCGCGTGAGCACGGCGCGCACCTTGGGCAGGTTGCGGCCGAGCTTCATCACCACGGCGGCGTCGGCGTCGGACAGACGCCGTTCGAGGTCGGCTTCGGCGAGGGTCGCGGGCACGATCATCATGACGTCATCGCCCTGCGCCATCGCCGCGCCGACCGACGACCACGAACCCGCCATGCCGCTCACCCCGGCGATCACTTCGGTCGGATAGCGGGAGGAAAGTCTTGCGTGCAGATGCATGTAGGAGCCGTAGAACAAGGGATCGCCTTCGCACAGCACGGCGACGCGGCGTCCGGCGTCGAGATGTGCGGCGAGCGTTCTTGCCGCCGCATCGTAGAAACCGCGCAGGAGTTCGACATAGCGCGCGCAGTTCTTCGGAAGTTCGGTCGTCACCGGATAGGCGAGCGGCACGTCGAGCACGCCTGCCTTGAGTGCGCCCGCGGCGGTGGTGCGCGCGACGCCGGCGCCGCCTGCCCTGGCGAAATAGGCAACCACGTCCGCCTCCTGTAGCGCGCGCACCGCCTTCAGCGTCATCAGTTCGGGATCGCCCGGACCGACGCCGACGCCGATGAGTTTGCCGCTCGCGCTCATATGCCGGGCCTCGCGAGCGCGTTGACCGCGGCGGCGGCAATGGCGCTGCCACCCATGCGGCCGCGCACGGTGACGAAGGGAACGCCACGCGGATCGGCGGCAAGCGCGTCCTTCGATTCGGCTGCGCCGACGAAGCCGACCGGAACGCCGATCACGGCCGCCGGCCGCGACGCCCCGCCGTCGAGCAGTTCCAGGAGACGGAATAGCGCCGTCGGCGCGTTGCCGACGGCAACGACGGCGCCAGCGAGCCGCTCGCCCCAGAAATCGAGCGCCGCCGCTGAGCGGGTGCGGCCGGTGGCGCAGGCAAGCGCCGGTACCCGCGCATCGTTGAGCGTGCAGATTACCTCGTTGCCCGCAGGCAGCCGCGTGCGCGTCACGCCACGGGCCACCATCTCGGAGTCGCACAGGACCGGCGCGCCGCGCGCGAGCGCCGCGCGCCCCGCAGCGACGAATCCGGCGCCGAAGACGATGGAGCGAGCGAGATCAACACAGCCGCAGGCATGAATCATGCGCACGGCGATTTCGGCTTCCTCGTCGGAGAATCGCGTGAGATCGGCCTCGGCTCGGATGACGGCGAAGGAGCGCGCATAGATCGCCGTACCATCGCTCAGATAGGAGAACCGCTCAGCCATGGCGACCTCCGTCGCGCGCGGCGACGAGCTCCACGATTTTCGCCGCGAGATCGGCGCGTTCGATCGTGGCGTTGGCGGGCGAGCGCGCGGTGCCATCGTAGATCACGTCGCAGCCCCTTTCAGTGCCGACGATCGTCAGCGCCGCAGCTTTCGCATGCGCGCAACCTTTGGCGCAGCCGGAAATATGAATCTCGGGAAGGTCATGGTGCGGTGCGCGCGCGGCGATCTCGCACGCGAGCGCGCGGGCGGCGATGTGCGCGGAGGCGCAGGCCGGCGTGCCCGGGCAGGCGACGAGCTTGCGGCGCGTATCGTCTGCCGCAACGACGAAGCCGAGCCGTCCGGCTTCCGCTGCAGCAGCATCGAGCCGTTCGCGCGCGAGGGTGCCGAGCAGCAACGCCCGCTCCGGTGCGGGGCGGATCCACTGTGCGCCGAGCGCCGCGGCGCGCCGCGCAAGTTCAATGAGGGTCGCTGCCTCGGCGTGCCCGAAGGCAAGACCGATACCCAGAGCGAACTGGTTCGACCGCAACGCGTGCCGGCCGATCGGCTCGGCCTTTGCCCGGGACGGCGGCAGTGGCGCATCCTCGAGCTTGTCTGCGACCACCGCGCGGAAAGCGGCGATTCCCTCGCGCCGGATCACGTCGGCCGCGCGCAGCGCGTTGCGCGAAGAGATCGCTCGCAGCAAGGCCACCACGAGCGCAGGCGCGTGGTCAGACGCGACCAGCCCCAGAGCCGTCGCGGTTTCCGCATCGCCGGCGATCGCGAGATGAAGACGCGGCTCATCCGCCCTGGCGATCGCGCGCAGCCGAATGTCGGCGGCAAGCGCATCGAGATGGAGCGTGCCGCCGCCGTCGATCAGGACGCACACTTTGGGCGCAAGCACGAGGTCCGCTTGCGCGATCGCCTGCCGGACCTGGGCGGCGAGCGCATCGGCATCGACGGGCGCCGCGGGATCGCCGGCGAGCGGACCGGCGATCACGGGGAGGCCATCCGCAGCCAGATCGAGTTCGCCGGCATCGGCCGCGAAAGCCGGCGCGGATCGCGGCGTGAGGCCGCGAACCTGGACGCTGCCGCGCGTGCTCACCTCGATCGTGCCGTTGCCGTGGCGCTGTGCCGCCGCGCAGAAGGCGACGAATTTTTCGAGCGCAATGGGACCTGCCGGGATGAGCCGCGCGAGCAGGCCGTCGCCGGTCGGCATCGGTGCCGACAGGCTGGGGCAGGCGCCGCGTCGCAAAGAGGCGTTCATGCGACGCCTCCGCTCGGCGGATCGAGCAAATCCGCACCGATGTCGTTGCGCCGCGGATGCCAGAGGCCGCGTCGCCGCGCCGCATCGAGTCGGGCGGCAATGGTGCGGGCCGCATCCCTGTTCTCGCGCAGCAGGAAGGCCCGCACCGTTTCGTCGGCGAGATAGGCGTCGTAGACGAGATCGAACAGCGCGCTCGACACCTGCCCGGTGGTTTCGGCGAATGCGGTGAGTCGATCGACGGTTTCGGCAAGTTCGGCCGCGCCGCGCGGACCGTGCCGCATCTGCCCTGCAATGAAGCGTGGATTGATGGTGCGTGCGCGGACGATCCGCGCAAGTGCCGCATCGAGGGGACGTGCGCGCGGTCGCTGCGGGTCGGTGGCGTCGAGGACGATCAGATCGGGCGCGCGGCCGAGGTGCGCGGCCGCGGCGGCGAAGCCGCCGACGAAGGCCGCGTCCTCGGCGCCTTCGAGAAGATCGCGGCTTGGGTCGTCGCCCGGATGCACGAAGAGATCGGCCGCGCCGACGCGGTCGGCAAAGCCGCCGGGATGAGCGGTCGCGTCGCCATGAACGCCGCCATAGGCGTGCGACGTCGCGTCGAGGTAGGCGCGGCCGATATCGGCGCGCTCGCCGCCGCTGCCGATGAGATGCTCGGTGCCGGCCCCGTATCGCCCGGGCGCATTGCCGAAGACACGCGCGAGCGTCGCCGGATCGCCGTTCGCGCGTCGCGCCGCGGCGAGCGGATTGTCGGCGTCGTCTTCCTCGCGCGCGGCAACCGCGCGCACCGCGGCGTCGATGAGCGCGATCTGCGCCGGGAACAGATCGCGGAACAGTCCGGAAATGCGGAAGGTGACGTCCACGCGGGCGCGGCCGATCGCGGCGAGGGGAAGGACCTCGATGCCGGTCACACGGCCCGTCGTGTGATCCCAGGTCGGGCGGCAGCCGAGCAAGGCGAGGCCCTGCGCGATCTCTTCGCCGCCGGTGCGCAGGCTCGCGCTGCCCCACAGATCGATGACGAGGGCGCGCGGCATCTCGCCGTGCGTTTGTAGATGATGGCGGATCACCTCGTCGGCGGCGAGGCG
>CAZIGW010000216.1:0-26392 GCA_964538565.1 uncultured Hyphomicrobiales bacterium
TCGCCCTTGTGGCAAGCATCGCGGCGATTTCGGCCGGGAGGCGCTGCGCCATTCCCGCCCGGCGCTGCCGTAGCTCAGTGGTAGAGCACTCCCTTGGTAAGGGAGAGGTCGACAGTTCAATCCTGTCCGGCAGCACCAGCAGGATCCCGTGAGATCCGGATCGCTCTCGCGGTGGGTTCCAATTCACCGGGCCTTGCAAGCAAACGTCCCGACGTCGCTCGACGAACCGGGGGGCGACACGGTCGTGGTCTTGGTGAGACGAATGACTCGCGCCCGGCTTTCTCCTCACGGCGCCTCGGCGTCCCCCTCGCCCTCCGCGTCATCTTCGATCGCGCCCTCGTCGATCTCGACCTCGCCGTTTCGCTCGCGCAGCAGCCGGCGAAGCTCGAACAGTTCGGCGTCGCGCATCAGCCGCTCGTAGGTGCTCTTGCTGGCCTGCGTCCACATGATGCGAAAGGCGGCCGCCAGGAGCCGCATCTTCGGCAGGTCGTGGTTCAGGCGGGCGATCCGGTAGTTCCTCGCCAGGATCTCCGCCTGGGTGACCGGGTCGATGGTTGACGCACTCATGCTGGTCTGCGGAGTCATTGGGTAGCCGGCCCGGTTCGACACCGCGCTCAGCGACGTCGGCAAGGTTTCAACGCTCACCGGCCACTTGTATCTGGAGAGCGAGAACGCCTTGCTGATCCTGTCTCCGCTCACGCCTCTTCTTCGCAGATGATCCCGGATCATCTCGAACGTGGCCTGCGACTGCGCCCCTGTCACGCAGGGAGCGGTCCAATCGATCCAGGCTGCGATCGCCCCCGGATAGGGACGGAATTCGACCGGCAGCGGCGCGCGCGTCAACATGATTTGCGTGAGGGATTCGTTCGGCATGGCAAACCTCTTCAGCCGCCGGACAGATGATCGACAGCGCGGTTCGCCCCCGGGACGTCATCGGGCAAAACACGTCGTGTCGCAACCGCAGAGTGCCCGCCGGATGTCGCGCGTCCTCATCTTGTCTGTTCGCGTTCGCAAAAATCTGGTGCGGCGTGGCGTCGCGTTCCGCCACGTTGCAAGGCGAAGCCTATCGATATGACCAGACTATCGCGGTTTCGGAGCCGAATCCGGACAAATGCAGCCGTGGATTGAACGGCGTTCCGACCTGCAATCAACATCGCGAGCGCTGGATTATTCGACGGAATTGCTTGCTATTGTCTGTCTGCTGTAGTCCATCACGATCGAGCAATCTCTGCGCGCACGGTTCGCGGTCACGCTCGCGGAGCCGACGCTGCGCGAGCGCGGCAAGTATCTGGTCGACGGCATTCTGACCTGCAGTCGCGCGTGGGATGCACAGACCTCAGAACCCCTCGCGGTCCGGCTCCGGTCGCGGCCTGACCTCGCCGCCGT
Organism: uncultured Hyphomicrobiales bacterium; assembly: GCA_964538565.1. Classification (GTDB taxonomy): domain Bacteria; phylum Pseudomonadota; class Alphaproteobacteria; order Rhizobiales; family Xanthobacteraceae; genus CAYVBN01. Next base: position 1,387 of record CAZIGW010000216.1, read on the forward strand.
CCACCAGGAGTTGGTCCCCGCGCCGGGTGAAATGCACCTCGACCGGCGGCCGGCCGTCCTCGCGCGCGGCCGAAAGCGTCACGGATTGCTCCGAGGCGAGCGTCGCGACGACGCGAAACGGGTTCGCCGCCCCGTCCACCGCGAGCGTCGCCACCAGCCGATAGCCGTCCGGCTCGACGGTGTAATAGACGACGCCCGAGAGTGCGCCGAGTTCGATGCTCTTCGCCCGGACAGGCGCGAGCGGATCGGCGTGAAGATTCGCGGCGAGCGTCGTGGCAAGCGTCGCAGCCAAGACGGCAACCGTTGAGGATCGAGACAGCATGGTCGTCTCCCGTGCCTGGACGGTGTCCTGGGCAGCGTGTCGCTGCAAGTGAGTAGCCTGCGGCGGACTCGTCGTCGGTGAGACGCGTCACACTCGAAGCATAAAATTGAGAACGAGCGCCGTTAACGGTGATCGTGCGCGCCGGCCCGAACGGCCGCGACCCTTGTGGCTTCGAGGATCTTCGTTCTGTAGGATTCGCGCTCGCCGGGCTCTCTCCGCTGCCACGCACGTAACCGACGGCGGCGTTGCTCCGCGGAGCGCGGGCGACAAGGAAGGACGCGCGATGAATGCTCGTATGACGTCAGGCGGCGCTTTCCATGGTTAGCGAGTCGCGTTCGTCGCTTTCCGTCCGCTTCTGGGGGGTGCGCGGGAGCGTCCCCTGTCCGGGTCCGGAAACCGTGCGCTACGGCGGCAATACCCCATGCGTGGAGGTGCGCTGCGGCGACCACGTGATCGTGTTCGACGCCGGGACCGGGTTGCGGCCGCTCGGGCTGGCGCTGGCGCAGGCGGGAGGCGCCGTCGATCTCGACCTCTTTCTCTCCCATTGCCACATCGACCACCTGAGCGGATTGCCGTTCTTCGCCCCGCTGTTCACGAGCGGCAATCGCGTGCGCCTATGGGCCGGCAACCTGCTTCCCGCATATCGTCTGGAAGACGTGGTGCGGCGGATCGTCAGCCCGCCGCTGTTTCCGATCGCGGTCGAGGCGCTCGCGGCCGACATCGCCTATCACGATTTCACCGCCGGCACCGTGCTGCAGCCGGCCCCGGGCGTGCTTCTGCGTACCGCGCCGCTCGATCATCCCGACGGGGCGACCGGCTACCGGCTCGAATACGGCGGGCGGTCGCTCGCCTATATCGCCGACACGGAATCGCGCTCGAACGGTTACGACCGCAACATCGTGGCGCTCGCCGAACGCGCGGACCTGATGATCTTCGATTCCACCTACGTCGAGGAGGAAATCGCCGCGCACGAAGGCTGGGGCCATTCGACATGGCGGCGCGGAATGCAGCTCGCCGACCTGGCCGACGCCCGCTCCTTCTGCCTGTTCCACCACGATCCGGCGCATGACGACCGGACGATGGATGCGATCGCCGCCGCCGCCGAATCGGCGCGTCCAGGCACGATCGTGGCGCGCGAGAGTCTCGTGGTCGATCTCTGATCCGCCACGTGGATCGCGAGCGGGGACTCCGGATGCGGCGCGTTCAGCCTGCCAGAACGGTCCGGCGCTCGTCATTGGCGTGGCGCCCGAGCAGTCCGGCGTGGTCCTCGATCGGTCCCGGCCGGCCGATCAGATAGCCCTGCATCTCGTCGCAGGCCTCGCAGGCGAGGAACGCCTGCTGTGCCTCCGTCTCGACGCCCTCCGCCAGAACCGGGAGCCCGAGGCCGCGCGCAAGTCCGATCACGGCGCGCACGATGGTCGCCGCCTGCGGATTGTGATCGACGTTGGCGATGAACGCCCGGTCGATCTTGATCTTGTCGAGCGGCAGCGACTGCAGATTGAGCAGCGACGAATAGCCGGTGCCGAAATCGTCGATGGCGATGCGCACGCCGAGCGCCTTCAGACGCCGCAGCACCGAGGCGGCGCGCGCGAAGTCGTCGATCAGCACGCTCTCGGTCACCTCGAGCTCGAGGCGATGCGGCGCCAGGCCGCTCTCGAGCAGCACGGAATGGACCAGTCCGGAGAGATCGCCATGCCGGAACTGCGCCGGCGACAGGTTGACGGAAATGTTGAGCGGCCGCGGCCATGACGAGGCCTCGTGACACGCCTGGCGCAGAATGCTCTCGCCGATCGCGAGGATCAGCCCGCTCTCCTCGGCGATCGGAATGAACGTGCCGGGCAGCACCAGCCCGCGCGTCGGATGCCGCCAGCGGGCAAGCGCCTCGAAACCGATCACCTCGCCGCCGATCCGCGCCTGCGGCTGGTAGAAGGCGACGAGCTCGTTGCGCCCGATGGCCGAGCGCAGATCGTGCACGAGCGCCCGACGCTCGCGCAGGCGCTTGTCCATGTCCGCCTCGAAGAAGCGCACGGAGCCGCGGCCTTCCGCCTTGGCGCGGTAGAGCGCGGCGTCGGCGTTGCTGAACAGCGAGGCAGCGTCGGCGCCGTCGTTGGGGAAAATGGCGACGCCGATACTCAGGCCGATCTGCCGCTTGTGATTTTCGATTTCGATCTGGTCGGCGACGCTCGCCAGCAGGCGCTGCGCCAGCGCGGCGCATTCCGCCGGGCGCGCGTGCTCGTAGATCAGGGCGAATTCGTCGCCGCCCAGCCGCGCGAGAAAAGCCCCGTCCGACGCCGCGCTCAAGCGGCGGGACACGACCCGCAGCAGCTCGTCGCCGAGCGCATGGCCGAAGACGTCGTTCGTCTCCTTGAGCCGGTCGAGGTCGAGACACATGACGGCGAGGCTTTCGCCGTTTCGTTCCGCCCGCGCCAGCGCGGCGGCGAAGCGCTCGTTGAACGCCGCCCTGTTGGGCAGTTGCGTCAGCGCGTCGTGGTAGGCCATGTGCGCGACCTTCGCCTCGGCCTGGCGAAGTTCCGTGATGTCGTGGATCACGATGACGAGATACCGGGGCTCCCCGTCATCGCCCAACACGAGCACACGCGTCGAGGTGACGATGCGCGGCCCGGCGGCGGTCTCGACCGTGTGGGTGTCGGCGAACGGCGCGCGGCTTTCGAGCGCCTGGCGATCGTACGCCTCGATCATCTCCGCCGTCGGAGCCGCGAAGATCTCGCGCGCCGTCTTTCCGATCATGTCCTCGCGCGAGATGCCGTGGTGCCGCTCGAACGCGCGGTTGACCAGGACGTAGGTCAGATCGCGCGCGTCCTTGACCGCGATGACCGCCGGCACGGTCTCGATCACCGTATTGAGAAACTCGCGCGTACGGCGCAGTTCCTCCTCGGCGCGCCTGCTGCTCGTCACGTCGACGACGGCGACCAGACGCGCGGCACGGCCCTCGTAGGCGATCGAGCGCGAGAAGATGTTGACCTCCATCGCGGTCCCGTCGGCCTTGTAATGGCGCCAGGTTCGGCCGCCGTCGGAATGCGGGTTTTCGGCCCGGCTCGCCTCGCGCAGCAGGTCCCAATCCTCGCGCGGACGGATGTCCAGCAGCGTCATGCGAAGGAACTGCTCGCGGCTGTAGCCATAGTGCGTCACGACCGCGTCATTCACGGCGAGGAACCGCAGCGTTTCGTGATCGTAGATCCACATCGGCAGCGGATTGTTCTCGAACAGCAGCCGGAACGACGCCTCGCGCCGTTTCAATTCGGTGATGTCGATGCGAACGCCGATGTTGCCGCCGTCGATCGTGCGGCGCTCTTCGATGCGCAGCCAGTGATTGCCCGGCAATTCCTGCTCATGGGTGTTGGTGGGCGCCCGGTGCCGCGCCAGCCGGTCGGCGAGCCATGCCTCGTGATCGTCGCCGCTGCCGGGAATCTCGTCGCGCAACAGCCGTTCGCGCAGCAGATCCTCGAACCGCATCCCGACCGCCAGCCTGTCGCCGGCGAGATTGCATATCTCCGCGTATCGCCGGTTCCACAGGACGAGCCGGTCCTGCGCGTCGAAAAGGACGAGCCCCTCGGGCACCGCCTCGAACACTTCGACGAGGTGCGCGTGTGCGGTTCTCGCTTCCTGAGCGGCGCGCTCGGCGGCCGCGCGCGCCTCCACCAGCGCCTGCTCGCGCCCGTCGGAATCGGCGAGCAATTCGCGCAGCGTCCTTTCTCTTTCGCATTTCTCGAAGCAGCGCCGCAGAATGGCCTCGAGTTCGCCGAGACCCGCCGTCGTGTCGTAGTGATCGTAGGCTCCGCGCCGCATCGCCGCGATCGCAGCCTGGCGGTCGCGCGGACGGCCGGTCGTGACACAGACGAGATCAAGCCGGGCCGCCATCAGAGTCTGCAGGTCGGCGCCATCGGCAGAACGCGCAAGCCCGACGTCGATCATCAGGATCGCCGGTTCGCATGCGCCGAGACGCGCCGACGCCGCGTCGAAATCGCAGGCAACCGCGACCGTACACCCCAACGCCCCGAGCCGGTCGCGCAGCGAAGCCGCGACGGCCGCATCCGGTTGCACGAGCAGGACGCTTTTCGTCGGTTCGGACGCAGAACGGGCCGGATCCGCGCGCCGCATCTCGGCCGCCGGGCGACGCTTCCGACTCATTCCAGGAACTCCTCGAGACCAGTCTTCCGCAGCGTCCGTCGCTGCGTTGTCCGAGGTATTTCTGTAATGAATTCGCCTCACATAGAGTTAAGCAAGAACAAGCCGCGGGCCGGCTCCGCCGGCGTTGCTGCAGAAATGATCGTCGTCCTTACGGAACGATGAACAGAAAGACAAGATCGCACCTCATCCTCGCCGTTGCGCGCGGCGACAACGGGCCGTTTACCATGGTGCGTCGTCGTGCGTCTCCGGACCACGATGGAACCGGCGTCGCCGATGTCCGCGAGGGCGGTCAGAGCCGTTCGGCGAGAAAGCGCACAAGGCGCGGTGCGAAAACAGCGGAAAAGCTTGCGAGCTCCTCGACCGGCTCGTTCATCCAGAAGTGCGGAGCGCCGACGACCGGGCAGGTGCGAACGTAGAATCCCGCCTGCTGCAGGGCGAGCACGAACGCCTCCGACTGCCGCGCCGGATCGACGAAGTCGTCGGCGGTGCCCCAGCTCAGGAAGACCGAGATCCTGTTGTTCGCGACCGTCGCGTAGCTGATCGGAGACGCATCGAAATAGATCCGGCGGTCGTCCATCGGGGCCGCGCCGACGAACATCTCGACGCTGTTCTCGCGCGGCAGGATCGCCTGGAAGCGCTGCCACTGGTCGACGAGATCGTAGATGCCGTAGACGCCGACCAGAACCTTCACGCTCGCATCGACGGCCGCATGCGCATCCTGCGGATAGTGGCCGGCGAACAACGGCGTTCCCCCGGCGAGTGCGGCGAGCGCGGCGAGATGGGCGCCGGCCGACGCCCCCAACAGGCCGACGCGCTGCGGGTCGAGACGGAAGTCGGCGGAGCGTGCGCGCACGAACTGCACGGCGGCGAGAACGTCCCGCACCGCATGCGGGAAACCCGGCTGCTGCTTTCCCGCCAGGCGATAGCTGGCGGCGAACAGCGCATAGCCGCGCGCCGCGAAATGATGACCCCAGTGCCGAAAGGCGGTCCGGGAGCCGCCCTTCCAGGCACCGCCATGCAAGGCGACGAGAACCGGAAACGGCCCGGCGCCTTCGGGAACATAGAGATCGCCGGGAAGCTCCACGCCGTCGTGCCTGGCGTAGACGAGCTTGTCGTGAACCTCCGCCCGCCGCGACGGTGAACCCGGACCTGTCATGCCATCACCTCGTCTCGTCAAACCACCTTTGCCAGCCCGCGATCGAGCCGTGCGAGAAAATCGATCAGGATCCGGTTCACGTCGCCCGCGCGTTCGATGTTCGGACAATGGCCGCACGCGTCGAGTACGTGCAGTTCGGCGGAGCGGAATCTCGCGGCGAGCTCGTTCGCATAGCCGGGCTGGCGCAGCTTGTCGTTGGCCCCGGCGATGATCAGCACCGGCACCGCTATCTTCTCGTAGGGGGTCTTGTCCGGCTGGCCGAACTGTTCGCGCGCCGGCGCGGCCGGATTGCGGAAGCGCGGCGCCGCCGTGCATTCCCACGCGCCGGGCAGCAGGCTCATTTGATAGCGCCGCTCCACATAGGCCTCGTCCTGCGCCCATTTCGGATCGTGAAACATGGCGCCGATCAACGCCCGCATCGCTTCCCGCGTGCAATCGTAGGACAGCAGACGCCGGCGATGCTCGTTGTCGGGCGCGAACCCGCCCGAGGAGATCAGCGAAAGCGAGCGCAGCCGAAAGGCCGCCGGGTCCGCCGCGAGGCCGCGTGCGAACAGGCCGCCGCCCATCGAATTGCCGACGACGTCGGCCTCTTCCAGACCCATGACCTGAAGAAAGCGCCGCAGATGGGAAAGACGCCGCGCCTGGCCCTGATCGAAGTCATAGAGCTTGTCGGTGCGGCCGAAACCGAGCCAGTCCGGCGCGACGACGCGGTAGTGCCCGGCCAGGGCGGGAATCACGAATTCCCAGCTGATCTCGGCGCAGCCGCCGAACTCGCCGCTGTGCAACAGCACGACCGGCCGGCCGGCTCCGGCTTCCAGATAGTGCGTGCGGATGCCGTCGACCGAGACGTATCTGCTGTGAACCTGCACGCGACGGCCCTCCCCCGACTGCCGCACGTTGTAAGGAGCGCCACGGCAACCGACAAGCCTCGCGGCTGCGCCGCCGCGAGGCTCAGGCCCCGGACGCGGCCGCCGGGGAGGCGATGACGATGTCGTCGGGATCGAGATGGGCGTAAGGATCGCCGAACAGCTCCGGACGGCGGCACGCGATGTTTTCGAGGGTGGCCACGATCTCGATCCAGCGCCGGAGATCGGGGTGGCTCTCGGGCGTGTCGAGCGCGAGCACCGGCCCTTCGATGGCGATCGCCGCGATGACGCCGGAGGCCCCGCGCACCGGCAGAGCGAGCGAGGCGCGGCCGGCCGCGAAAGGCGTCGCCTCCAGCGCGTATCCGCGCTCGCGGATCGTCGCAAGGTCGCCGTCCGGCGCGCCGCCGGGGACGAGTTCTTGCCGCTCGGCCCAGTCGCGGTAGCGCGCCACGGCGGGCGCCGGCAGGAACGCCAGAATGGCGTTGCCGGCGGCGCCGGCGCCGAGCGGGCGGGTCTCGCCGAGCGGCGGCGAACTCGTCACGTCGTTGGTGCCCGGGGCGGCCGCGATGCGCAGCGCATACCAGCCGAGGCGGACGCAGAGCGAGGTCGTCTCTCCGCTCGCGAACGCAAGCTGGCGCAGATAAGGAAGGGCGATGTCGCGAACAGCGTATGACGCCAGCACGCTCTGTCGCAGACGGCTCACCATGCTGCCGATGACATAACGCGAGGACGCCTGATGGCGCGCGATGTAATCGGAGCGCTCCAGCGCGTCGAGGCTGCGAAAGACGGTGCCGGCCGCGATCCCGAGCCGCCGTGCAATCTCGGTGACCCCGATCGGCGCGCTCGCCCCGCCGATCGTCTCGAGAACCCGCAGCGCCCGGCGCGTCGAATTGCTCATGCGAGAGTCGCATCCATGATGATGGGCGCCGCCGGAACGAGGCGCGCCTGTTGGCGCAGCGGTTCGAGCGCCTGCCCGATGGACGGGATGAGGGCGCCGATCCGCTCGGGAGGAAAGCGCTCGATCGGGCCGCCCACGGTGATGAGCGCGTGCGGCCGGCCGGAACCGTCGACGATCGGAAAGCCGACATAGGCCGAGCTGTACTGCTGCGGATTGCGCCAGACGAGATATCCGTCGCGCCGCACGCGGCGAACGTCGCCCCACACGTCCTCGGCGGTCTCTCCCGCGGTCTCCGGAAACAGCGCGTCATGACGGTCGAGCGGCGCGGCCCCCCTGAGATACTGATCGATTTCCACGTCGCTCAGGCAGGCGAGCAGCACCCGCGACATGCGCGTGCAGTGAAGCGGCACCGAACGGCCGCGCTGGGCATGGCTGACGCGCCGTCCGCGCGCCTCGATCCAGTCGATGTTGACGCGGCTGCGGCCGACCACGATGGACAGAAAAACGCTCTCGCCCGTGAGCGCGTGCAACGCCTCGAGCGTCGGACGGCAGAGGGCGCGCATGTCGACCTCGTCATCCTCGCCGGTCGGCAGTGACAGGACGCGATAGCCGACCTGATACCGATCGCCGCCAGCGTCGCGCACCAGATAGCCGGCCGCCGTGAGCGTCGTCAGCGCCCGGTGCACCATGTTCTTGCTCATCCCGAGCGCGCGGCTGAGCTCGGAGACGCCGCGATCTCTCCCGCCTCCGACAAAGGTCGAGAGCACGGTGAGCACCCGCTGGGTCGCCTGGTTGCGGTAGCGCGTGCCGCCGCGCGCACGCGCTGCGCCGCGCGGGTTTTCCGCTCCTGTCGTGACCGTTTCCACGTCCGTCTCTCTCACAGTCGCCGCGCCCCCGTCGCGTCGCGTTGACGCCCGCGTCGGCGTTCGATAAAATAAAATAGATTTTACATATTATAACGAATAGCGCCGGATCACAAGATCCAACCGCACGGGATCCGGACCTGACGAGCGGAGGAAACTTGCCGATGAGCGTCGCAGCCGATGCGCCGGCTCGGTCGATTGTCGTCAACGGCGTTCGGCTGGATGTGATCGAGCGGGGCCACGGCCGGCCGCTCCTGTTCCTTCACCCGGGCATCGGGATCGAGCCGGACGCGCCGGTGCTCGACCACCTCGCGCGCGGCATGCGGGTGATCGCGCCCTCGCATCCGGGTTTCGGCCGCTCGGACCTGCCGAAGTCGATGACGACGGTCGACGATCTCGCCTACTTCTATCTCGACCTGCTCGAGGGTCTCGACCTCAGGGACGGGGTCCTGGTCGGTGTGTCGTTCGGCGCCTGGATCGCCGCGGAGATCGCCATCAAGAGCACCGAACGCCTGTCACGCCTGGTGCTTGCCAACGCGGTGGGCATCAAGGTCACAGACCGCGAGACGCGCGACATCGCCGACATCTTCGCGATGACCGAGCCGCAGTTCCTCGAACTCGCCTACTTCGATCCGGCAAAAGGCAGGCGCGACTACGCCGCCATGCCCGATGCCGACGTCCTGGCGGCGGCGCGCAACCGCGAATCGCTCGCCCGTTTCGGCTGGTCGCCGTACATGCACGATCCCAAGCTCAGGGGCCGGCTGCATCGCGTGCGCATTCCGACGCTGTTCCTATGGGGCATGAACGACCGCATCCTGTCGGAGAACTACGGCCGCGCCTATTGTGCGTCGTTTCCGAACGGGCGCTTCGAGCCCATCGATCGCGCCGGCCATTTCCCGCATCTCGAGCAGCCGGAGATCTTCGCCGAGCGGGTTCTCGCCTTCGCGCAGACGCAGTAGCGCCGCCAGTCATTCACCGGGGGATTCATGAAAGTCTATCAGTTCACCGAGCAGCCCTACCCGCCGGCCTGGAACGACCACGGCGGCTCGCTGCGCGTCGACCTGCCCAACCGCAAGCAGGACCCGAAGATCGCCGCCGACCTCTATCATCGCTACTACGACGAGTGGGTGCTCGCCGACGAGCTCGGCCTCAACATCATGATCAACGAGCACCATTCGACCGCGACCTGCATGTCGGCGACCGCGATCGTCACGCTGTCGATTCTGGCGCGCCAGACGAAGCGCGCGCGCCTGCTCGTGCTCGGATATCCGATCGGCCACCGCCCGGATCCGCTGCGCGTCGCCGAGGAGCTGGCGACCGTCGACGTGATCTCGCGCGGGCGGCTCGAAATGGGCTTCGTCAAGGGCGTGCCCTACGAATTTCCCGTCTCCAATCAGAATCCCGTCGGCGTCATGGACCGCTTCTGGGAGGCGCACGACTTCATCCTCAAGGCGATGACGAGCCACGACGAGCCGTTCAACTGGGAGGGCGAATACTTCCACTATCGGCACGTCAATCTGTGGCCTCGCCCCTTCCAGCAGCCGCACCCGCCGGTCTGGAGCACGACCAGCAGCCGCACCAACGCCCGCGTGCTGGGCGAGCGCGGCTACGTGATGGCGACGCTCGGCAGCGGCTATGCCACGCGCGCGCTGTTCGACGCCTATCGGGAAGGCTACGTCTCGAAGGGCCGGCCGGCGCCCGCCGCCGACCGTTTCGCCTACCTCGGACTCGTCGCCGTGGCGGCGACCGAAGCCGCGGCCCACGAGCGCGGAAACATCATCGCCGGATATCTGCGCAGCGGCGCGATCGTGGCGCCGCAATTCCGCAACCCCCCGGGCTACCTGTCGATCGAGGACAACGCCAAGATCCTGCGCGGGGCGGCCCGCCCGCGCAGCTTCACCAAGGACGGGCGCGTCGTCGACATGCGCACCGGCAGCGTGCAGGACCTGATCGACGCCGGCATTTTGTTCTGCGGCACGCCCGACCAAGTCTATGAGCAGATCGTCGATTTCTGCGAATACTGCGGCGGTCTCGGCCATCTGCTGATGATGGGACACGCCGGATTTCTTTCGCATGCCGACACGGTCGACAATCTGACGCTGTTCGCACGAGAGGTTCTGCCCCGGCTCGAGGCCTACAAGCAGCCGGAGCCGGCCGCGACGGTCGCGGCCTGAACCGCGCGGGCGCGCTGGCGCTCAGGCCGGCGCCGCCGTGCGGCCGTCGTCCTCGACCGCGATGTCGAGGGCGTTGGTCAGCAGGCCAGCGCCATAGTAGTGCACCGCCGCGATCGTCACCTCGACGATCTCCTGCGGCGAGAACAGACGCGCCAGGGCGGAGAAGACCGCATCGTCGACGCTGCCGCGGACGACCGCTTCCACATAGGCGAGAAGCGCCGCCTCGCGATCATCGAACAGGTCCGATCCGCGCCAATCGTCGAGGGCATCGATCTGACGTCGGGTCACTCCGGCCGCGAGGCCGAGGCGAACGTGATGATTGAGCTCGTAGGCGCCCCCGACGAGCTGTACCGCGCGCAGGATGGCCAGCTCGATCAGCGAACGCGGGGTCGCCGTCTCGTAGCGCAGCGCGTAGGCGGTCGCCCGACGCGCCCTGGCAAGCCTCGGCGCATGCGCGAGTGTCAGGTGCAGGTTGAGGACGTGGCCGCCGCGCCGGCGCGTGTCCTCGAACAGTTCGCGAACCAGCGGATCGGATGGAGGATCCGCCAACGGCGGCAGCCGCGACACGCGCCGGGGTTGCGTTCGATCCGCCATCCTGACCTCCGATCGCAACCCCGCCGCGCTGTCCGGCGGCGGCTTCAGGTCCGCGCGTAGCGGCCCCGGCCGAAGAACCGGTCGAGGTCGTCGGGACTTGCCGTCTCGCGGCTCGACTTGATGGTCTCCACCTTGGCGAGCGCGCGCTGCACCGCCGGACGCGCCGCGATCGCGTTGAACCAGCGCGCGAGATTGGGATTGTCCTCCCAGCGCACGCCGTGCCGGTCATGATTGCGGGTCCACGGAAAGGTGGCGATGTCGGCGATCGTGTAGTCGGCGCCGCCCAGGTAGGCGCCGGTACGCGCAAGCCGTTGCTCGAGCACCTCGTAGAGCCGTTTGACCTCCGTGCGATAGCGGCTGACCGAGTAGTCGTTTCCGGGCGGCGCGAACGAGGTGAAATGCGTCAGCTGCCCGAACATCGGCCCGACGCCGGTCAGCTGGATCATTAGCCACTGGATGACTTCGTATTTCCTGGCCATGTCGGCCGGCAGCAGGCGTCCGGTCTTCTCCGCCAGGTAGAGCAGGATGGCGCCCGATTCGAACACCGTGTAGGGTCGGCCCCCCGGGCCCTCATGGTCGACAATGACCGGGATCTTCCCGTTCGGGTTGAGCTTCAGAAATTCGGGCTTGAATTGATCGCCTTTCCAGACATCGACCGGGATCACTTGATACGGCAGTTCGAGCTCCTCCAACAGGATAAAGATTTTTTGTACGTTCGGACTGGTCAACGCATAAAAGTCGATCATTGGTTCGGCCTTGCTGAGGGACAATGGCGTATTGGTATCGGGGCCGCCTGGAACCGGCAAGCAGGGACTGCGATCAAGGACTTGGCGCTCGGTCGGGCGCCGCCGCCCGGGCCTGGCGCGGCGGCGCGCGGCGCCTGCGTCACCGCGTGCGGCTCCTCGACTTGACACCTGCGGGCCGACCCCAAAGGATGCCGTGACAAATGTGAAAGGCCCGGCCCGGAGAGGCACGCGGCCACGGGAGGGGGACGGAAATGCTCTCGTCGACGAGCGACGCTGATTGCGCCATTGTCACGCGCGGCGCCAGCAAGCTGTTTCTCGACGGGACCGTCATCGCCTTCCGCCAGCTCTCGCTCAGCGTACGCCAGCAGGAAATCCTCTGCATCGTCGGTCCAAGCGGATGCGGCAAGACCACGTTCCTGCGCTGCATCGCGGGGCTGACGGATCTCAGCGACGGCGAGCTGCTGGTCGCCGGCGAGCGCGTGTCCGGCCCGCCGGACGGGGTCGCCATGGTATTCCAGCATTTCGGGCTGCTGCCGTGGAAGACCGTCTACGAGAACGCGGCGTTCGGCCTGTCGATGGCGGGAAAGAAGGCCGATTTCATCCGCGAGCGGGTCGGACATTATCTCGAGCTGGTGGGGCTTTCCGGCTTCGAGCGCCACTATCCCTACCAGCTCTCGGGCGGCATGCAGCAGCGGGTCGGCCTGGTGCGCGCGCTCGCCGTCAATCCATCCATCCTGCTCATGGACGAGCCGTTCGCGGCACTCGACGCGCAGACCCGCGAGATCCTGCAGGAGGAGCTGCTGCTGCTCATGCAGCGGCCGGAAGAGCGCAAGACCATGGTTTTCATCACGCATTCGATCGACGAGGCGATCCTCCTCGGCGATCGCGTCGCCGTGATGACAGCCCGTCCTGGACGCATCAAGGAGCTGATCGAGCTGCCGTTCGGACGTCCGCGCGACGTCGAGGCGGTGCGCGCCGATCCTCGGTTCGCGGAGTTGCGCTCCCACATCTGGCGGCAGCTCCACAGCGCCCGGCCGAAGCCGGCCGTCAGCGAGGTCGCCTGAGATGAGCGTGCAGATCCAGGACCGGACGATTCCCGTGGCCGAGACCGTCGACGAGGCGAGCGAGGACCGCTCGCGCGCCCAGAAGGTCGCGACCGAACGCCGACGGCGACGCCGGCTGCAGAACATCGCCATCCGCGTGGTCTCCGTCGGCGTGGTGCTGACGCTCTGGCAGATCGTCGGCCGCGGCATCGATCCGGTGCTGTTCACGACGCCGTCGGCGGTCGCCGTCGCGGCGGTCGACATGATCGGCAGCGGCGAACTGTGGACCTACCTGTGGCCGAGCCTGCTCGTGCTCGCCGTCGGGCTGTCGCTTGCCGCCGTGATCGGCATCGCGGTCGGCCTGCTGCTGGCGCGGTTCTGGGTGCTCGACGTGGCGCTCGGGGTCTACATCACGTTTCTCTATTCCACGCCGAGCGTGGCGCTCGTGCCGCTCATCGTCCTGTGGGCGGGTTTCGAAACGACCGCCAAGGTCATCATCCTGTTCATGTTCGCCTTCTTCCCGATGGCCATCAACACCTACCAGGGCGTCAAGAACGTCGATACCAAGCTGATCGAGGTCGGCCGCTCGTTCCGCTGCAGCGAGCGCCAGCTCTGGACCAACATCGTGCTGCCGGCCGCCCTGCCCTTCATCGTCACCGGATTGCGGCTCGCCGTCGGACGCGGGCTCATCGGCATGGTGCTGGCCGACTTGTACACGGCGATCTCCGGCATCGGTTATCTGATCGTGCGGACCGCCAGCACCTATCAGGTCGACAAGATGTTCGTTCCGATCATGACGCTCGGAATCCTCGGCGTGACGCTGACGGCGCTGTTGCGGCTGCTCGAAGTGCGCGTCGCGCCGTGGACCGCGGCGAGCGACCAGGATTGACTCATTTTCCCGGTCGGGCCGAACCGATCGGAACCAGACAGCCGTCCGGCACAAGGACGGACGAGACGACAAAACGGAGGAGACGCGATGTTGAACCGGAGCGGGCCGCGCGCAGCGGCCGTGGCGCTGTCGATTCTCGCCGGCTGGGTATGCCCAGCCTCAGGTCCGGCGGCGGCGGACACGCCCAATTGCACGACCATGCGCAAGATCAACGTCGGCGTCTCGGTCGCGCCGCCGAACGTCGTGCATACCTCGCCCTACGTCGCCAAGGCGCTCGGCTACTTCCAGAAGCGCTGCATCGACGCCACCATGGTCCAGTTCGAGGGCGGACAGTCGGCGACCGCGACCGCGGCCGCCGCCAAGGGATCGGCGATCGTCAGCGTCGGCGACGTCGCCATCGGCCGCGGGCTCAAGGTGCAGCAGATCTGGGGCCTCGCCCCGCGCATGCCGCAGGCCTACATGGTCGCCGCCGACATCAAGACCGCGGCCGATCTCAAGGGCCGCAAGCTCAGCGCGACCGGCGGCGGCGTCGGCGGGTTCAACTGGCGGATGGGACGCGAGGTGCTCAAGACCGCGCATCTCGACGTCGGCGACGCCCAGTTCATCGCCTCGGCGACGGCCGGCCGCCTGCCGGGGCTGGTCGCGGGCCAGATCGACGCGGTCGCGCTGCACCCCGAAGACGTCTATCTCGCCAACAAGCAGAACCCGGGACTTCATCCCCTGGTTCAGCTCTCGGAGCTGATGCCCAACTACATGTTCAACGCCTACGGCGCGTCGACCGACTGGATCGCCCACGACCGTCCGCTTCTGCGCGACACCATCACGGCCATGATCGAGGCCAATCGCACCATGTACCGCGACAAGGCCAGGGTGGTGCCGATCATCATGGAGGCGACCCGCAAGCCGCGCGAAGCCGTCGAATACGCGATCGACATCCTGACCAAGCACTGCGTCTGGTCCGTCAACGAAGGTTTCGATCCCAAGCGGACGGAGTGGACGATCGAGAACAGCGTCGCCAACGGCGACATCGAGCCGTCGAAGAAGCCCACGGTCGACCAGGTGATCAACCTGGCGCTCGCCAAGGAGGCGGTCGAAGCCGCCGGCGGGCGCGTCACCATCGGCAACTGCAAGGACTAGGAGACCGCCATGACACCTCCCGGAGCGAAGTCACTGCGTGGTCCGCTGCTGGCCGCATCCTGTGCATTCCTGCTTGTCGCCGGCCTCAATCCGGCAGCGGCCGCCGACTGCAAGAACGGCCTGCGCAAGATCAACATCGGGGTGTCGGTGACGCCGCCGAACGTCGTGCACACGACGCCGTTCGTCGCCAAGGAGCTCGGTTTCTTCGCCAAGCACTGCATCGACGCCACCATCATCCAGTTCGAGGGCGGCGGCTCGCCGGCCGCCAAGGCGGCGATCGCCCAGGGCACGGCGATCGCCAACCTCAGCGACATCGCGGTCGGCCGCGGGATGAAGGCGCAGCAGTTCTGGGGCTTCGCTCCGAGGCTGCCGCAGGTCTACGCGGTCGCCGGCGACATCAAGACCGCGGCCGATCTCAAGGGGCGCAAGCTCAGCGCCTCGGGCGGCGGCGTCGGCGGCTTCCAGTGGCGCATGGGACGCGAAGTCCTGCGCACCGCCAATCTCAAGGTCGAGGACGTCCAGTTCATTTCCCAGGGCACCGCCGGGCGCCTGCCCGGACTGGTCGCCGGCCAGGTCGACGGGGTGGCGCTCCATCCCGAGGACATTCACCTCGCGATGGAAAAGAACCCCAAGCTGCACTCGCTGATCGACCTGTCGAAGCTGCTGCCGAACTTCGTCTACAACGTCTATGGCGCCTCGAGCGACTGGATCGCGCGTGACCGCGAACTGCTGCGCGACGCCGCGGCCGCCATGATCGAGGCCAACCGCGCGATCTATCGCGACAAGGCGAAGGTCGTGCCGATCATGACGGCGGCCAGCAAGAAGCCAAAGGAAGCCGTCGAGTTCGCCTGGGACGTGCTGACACGGAACTGCATCTGGTCGGTCAACGACGGCTTCGATCCGAAGCGCACGCAGTGGACGATCGATTACGACGTCGCGGTCGGCGACCTCGACGAGGCGCACAAGCCGACCTACGAGCAGGTCGTCAACACCGGACTCGCCAAGGAGGCGGTCGAGGCCGCCGGCGGGCGCGTCACGATCGGCGCCTGCAAGGACTGAGGAAGACAGTCCAGCGCAAACAAACAAATAGAACGACAAACAGGCTGACGGAAATGAACATGAACATGGCGTTGCCGGCGGGGGCGTTTTCCTGGGAACAGGTGCGCAACCGCCTCGATCAGAACGGCCCTTTCAGCAACATGTACGACACGCCGCTCTATCGCGACGCCGTCTACGACCAGTTCTCCAAGAGCGAGTACGCCCGCCGCTACGCGGCCCTGCGCGAAAAGATGCGCGAGCACAAGCTCGACTGCGTGATCGTGCCGGGCGGCCCGAGCCACTGGAGCTTCGGCGGCGGCATGACCTGGCTCACCGGACACTGGGAGTGGCATGCGCTCGCCTGCTACGTCCTGGTGCCGCGCGAGGACGAGCCGACCCTCATCTATTCGATGGGCGGCACCCATGCCGAAGCGGTGCGCCGCCAGGTCGCCCCGGCGCTCTCCGACGTGCGCCAGAGCCGCGGCGGACGCTACGCCGAGGTGATGGTCGAGCGCATCCGCGAGATCGGACTCGAGCGCGGCCGCATCGGCCTCGTCGAGATCGATCCGCGCCACAAGGACTACATGCCGGTCAACCAGTACAACGACCTGCGCGCTGGCCTGCCGGAAGCGGAGATCGTCTTCACCCGCAGCTTCATCCACGAGCTGCTGGTGATCAAGAGCGAGGAGGAGCTCGCCTGCGTGCGCAAGGCGGGCGTGCTCTGCCAGCGCGCCATGGAGGCGATGGTGGCGACCGCCAGGCCCGGCGCCACCGAGGTCGACCTGCGCGGCGCCGCCGGCGCCGCCATCCTGCAGGGCGGCGGCGACATCGACTTCCTGATCATCGGCTCGACCCCGATGGAGAACCCGGCGCTGTTCTTCGGCAATCCACGGCCTTCGCAGCGCAAGCTCGCCAAGGGCGACATCATCATCATGGAGCTCGCGGCCGGCTACAACGGCTATACGGCGCAGATCGGCTCGCCGATCTGCATCGGCCCGCCGACCGAGATGGTGGCGAAGTTCTGGAACGAGATCACCCTGCCGGGCTACCGGCGCATCCTCGCCGAGATCCGGCCCGGCAACGCCATCGACAACGTGCGCATCGCCGCCCAGTTCTTCCGGCAGAAGGGCGTGCAGTCGCGGCCGACGCAGATCCACGGCATCGACATCGTCACCGCCACCCCGCACGTCTTCGCCGAGCGCACCGAGGCGCGCGACGCCGACAAGGTGTTCAGGCCCGGGATGGTGACGATGGCCGAGCCCAATCCGATTACCGCCGACGGGCTGTTCGGCATCTTTCTCGGCCACACGTACATCGTCACCGACGACGGCCACGAGTGCGTGGACGCGTTTCCGCTGGAAATCGCGGTGGCTTGACCAGCGAGATTCGGTTTCCTGCAATCGGTCACGCGGCCTCTTGCCTGGTCGCCTGTCTCGCGCCCCCTCACCGCTTTCTTCGTTTCGCTCAGATTTCCACCGCTCCCCCGTCGGGGAGAGGTGGAGATCTGAACCGCCGAGCATTCGCGACCCGGTTGCGAGAGGCGAGTCTGCAACGCTGAACCCTCTTCACCTCTCCCCGTTCGGAGAAGTCGGCGCGATGCCCGGCAGTGTGCCGGGTGAGGAGCGGAAACGTCCGACTTGTCATGTGCTCCGCGCGGAGCAGGCTCGGCTGTCGCACGCTGCAGTCAGTCGGCCATGATCTGGAACACCGGGACCGCGCCCGTTATCCTTTCCGCTGGCTCGTGGATGCGGACGTGGCAATCCATGCAAGAGGGGACCGACCGATGAACGAGATGAAGCCACCGCGGAAATTTCTGCCGTGGGAGGAACTGCGTCACCGGCTCGACGAGGGGCCGCTGTTCAACACCATGCGCGGCACGCCCTACTATCGTGACGCCGTCTACGAGCAGTTCTCGCAGCAGGAATACGCCCGCCGCTACGCCGCGCTGCGCGGCAAGATGCGCGCGGACAGGCTCGACTGCGTGATCGTGCCGGGCGGCCCGAGCCACTGGAGCTTCGGCGGCGGCATGCTGTGGCTGACCGGCCATTGGGAATGGCATGCGCTCGCCTGCTACGTGGTCGTCCCGCTCGAAGGCGAGCCGACGCTCATCTATTCGATGGGCGGCACGCACGCCGAAGCCGTGCGGCGCGAGACGGCGGCCGCGCTCTCCGACGTGCGCGGCAGCCGCGGCGGACGCTACGGCGAGATGATGGCCGAGCGCATCCGCGAGCTCGGGCTCGAGCGCGGCCGCATCGGCCTCCTCGAGATCGATCCGCGCCACAAGGACTATCTGCCGGTCAACCAGTTCAACACCTTGCGCGAGGCGCTGCCCGAGGCCGAATTCGTCTTCACCCGCGGATGGATGCACGAGCTGCTCTCGGTGCACAGCGCCGAGGAGCTCGACTGCATCCGTCAGGCCGGCAGGCTGTGCCAAAACGCCATGGAGGCGATCGCCGCGCGCGCGCGTCCCGGCGTCACCGAATACGAGCTGCGGGCCGCCGCCGGCGCCGCCATTCTGGAAGGCGGCGGCGACATCGACTTCCTCATCATCGGCACCACTCCGATGGCCGACCCGGCCATGGTATTCGGCAATCCGCGCCCCTCGGGCCGCCGGCTTGCCAAGGGCGACATCATCAACATGGAGCTCGCCGCCGGCTATCGCGGCTATTCCGCGCAGATCGGCTCGCCGATCTGCCTCGGCCCGCCGACCGACATGGTGCGCCGGTTCTGGGACGAGATCGCGCTGCCGGGCTTCGAGCGCATGGTGGCGGAGATCAAGCCGGGCAACCCGGTCGAGAGCATCCGCACGGCCGGACGCTTCTTCCGCGAGAAGGGCGTGCAGTCGCGTCCGATCCATGCCCACGGGATCGACTTCGTCAGCGACGGCCCGCACGTCTTCACCGATCGCGTCGACGCCGAACCCTTCGAGCGCGCGTTCCGGCCCGGCATGGTGTTCATGGCCGAGCCCAATCCGATCACCGCCGACGGCACGTTCGGGATCTTTCTTGGCCATACCTTCATCGTGACGCCGGACGGGCACGAATGCGTCGACCGCTTTCCCTGGGAACTGGTGGTCGTCTGAGGCCTGCGACACCCTGACTCGGCCGCCCCGCGGGGCCTGATTTCTCAAGGATTTTCCGGGGCATGCGCCGCCTTGACCACGATCAAGGCTGCCATGCGGTCCGATCGCCATAATCGCCTCGACAAACGGACTGGAAGCCTTCTAATTAGACTCTATGATCGACGCGGGCGGCGTCGCGGGAGAAGTCAATCTCATGGACTATGGTGCGTTTTTCGCAGACGCCCTGAACCGGCTGCGCGAGGAGCGGCGTTACCGGGTTTTCGCCGACCTGGAGCGCATTGCGGGCCGTTTTCCCCACGCGGTCTGGCATTCTCCCGACGGACCGCGCGACGTCGTCGTCTGGTGCTCCAACGACTATCTCGGCATGGGCCAGCACCCCAAGGTGATCGGCGCCATGGTGGAGACCGCGACCCGCATGGGAACGGGCGCCGGCGGCACCCGCAACATCGCCGGCACCAATCACCCCCTGGTCGATCTCGAGCACGAGCTCGCCGACCTGCACGGGAAGGAGGCGGCACTCGTCTTCACGTCGGGCTACGTCTCGAACGAGACCGGCATCTCGACCATCGCCCGGCTCGTCCCCAACTGCCTGATCCTGTCCGACGCCCTCAACCACAACTCCATGATCGAGGGCATCCGCCAGTCGACCTGCGAGAAGCGGATCTTCCGCCACAACGACATGGCGCACCTCGAAGAGCTGCTCCGCGCCGCGGGCCCTGACCGGCCCAAGCTCGTCGTGTTCGAGAGCCTCTATTCGATGGACGGCGACGTGGCGCCGGTCGCGCGCATCTGCGACCTCGCCGAGCGCTACGGCGCGATGACCTATTGCGACGAGGTGCACGCGGTCGGCATGTATGGCCCGCGTGGCGGCGGCATCACCGAGCGCGACGGCGTCGCAGCCCGCGTCGACGTGATCGAGGGCACGCTTGCCAAGGCGTTCGGCTGCCTCGGCGGCTACATCAGCGGCAGCGCCCGGCTGATCGACGCGGTGCGTTCGTACGCGCCGGGCTTCATCTTCACGACCGCCCTGCCGCCGGCCGTCTGCGCCGCCGCGACGGCCGCGATCCGCCATCTCAAGACATCGAGCTGGGAGCGCGAGCGCCACCAGGAACGCGCCGGCCGCGTGAAGGCGGTGCTCGCCGCGGCCGGACTTCCGGTGATGCCGAGCCAGACCCACATCGTCCCGGTGCTCGTCGGCGATCCGGAAAAGTGCAAGAAGGCGAGCGATCTCCTGCTCGAGGAGCACGGAATCTACATCCAGCCGATCAACTATCCGACCGTGCCGAAGGGCAAGGAGCGGCTGCGCATCACGCCCTCGCCGTTCCACGACGACGCGCTGATCGACGGCCTCGCCGAAGCCTTGGTCGACGTCTGGGAGCGGCTCGGTCTCTCGCTCGGGAAGCACCCGCTCGCGGCCGAGTGAGTCACCTCGCCGCGCAGGCCTGACGCGACTTCCGCTATTTCCGCTTGCTTCCCGCGCCTTCGGCGCGTCCGTTTGCCGACGAGGGCTGGTCCTCGTCCGCGATGGCGCGCCAGGCCGCGCCGTCGAGGTCTTCGTATTGTCCGCTCTTGAGCGACCAGACGAACCCGGCGCGGCCGATGAGGCCGAGCGCCAGGGCCATCGGGACGAGAAAGATCAGGACCTCCATGGCACCCGTCCTTGCGTGCCGTATTTGGCCCGCAGCGCGTTCGCGGTGACGAGGAGCGAGGAACCGGACATCGCCGCGGCGGCGAGGAGCGGCGAGGCCAGCCCGGCGACGGCGAGCGGGACCGCAAGCGCATTGTAGATCGCGGCGAGCCACAGGTTCTCGCGCATGACGCGCTTGGCGCGGCGCGCGAGATCGATCGCATCGGCGACCGGAGCAAGCCGCTCGCCGAGGAAGACCGCGTCGGCCGCCGCCTGCGTCAGATGCGCGGCGCTCACCGGCGAGAGCGAGACATCCGCCGCGGCGAGCGCCGGCGCGTCGTTGAGGCCGTCGCCGACCATCAGCACCTTGCGGCCCGCGCGCCGCAGGTCTTCGATGCGGGCGATCTTCTCCCCGGGCGTGACCGCGGCGCGGAATTCGGCGATGCCGAGCGTGCGCGCCACGTGGGCGACGGCTGCGGCGCGATCGCCGGAGAGGATCTCGACCGCGAGACCGCGGCCCTTCAATCGCGCGACGACCGCGACGGCGTCGGCGCGACCGCGCTGGCGCACCGCGAAAACGTGGCGCTCTTCCCCGCGGCGGAACGCGATGACCGAGGCTTCGGGATCCCCGGCGAGCACGGCGTCGGCCTGCGCGCCGGCTTCGCAGAACGCCGGGCTGCCGAGCCGCGCCTCGATCCCGTCCGCTTCGGCGCGCACGCCCTGCCCCGGCTCTTCGGTTGCGCCTTCGATCGGCGCCGTCGCGCCGGCGGCCCGCGCGACCGCGGCGGCGAGCGGAGGAGGGCTCGCAAGCGCCAGGCGGCCGGCAAGCGCCAGCGCGTCGGCCGGAATGTCGGCGGCGTTGACGACTTCCGGCTCGGGCAGTGTCAGCGTCCCGGTCTTGTCGAAGATGACCGTATCGACATCGGCGAGCCGCTCGACCGCGTCGCCGGCATTGAGCAGGACGCCGGCACGGAACAGCGCACCGGACACCACGACCTGCACGGCCGGCACCGCGAGACCGAGCGCGCACGGGCACGTGATGATCAGCACGGCGATCGCCGCGACGATCGCGTCGTGCCAGGACGCGCCGACGAGCGCCCAGCCGGCGAGCGTGGCGATCGCCGTCAGATGCACGGCGGGGGCATAGAGCTTCGCCGCGCGATCGGCGAGCCGCACGTAGCGCGAGCGCCGCTCCATCGCGTTGTCGAGCAGGCGCGTCACGTCGTCGAGCAAGGTTCCCTTCGCGGCCGCGGAGACCCGCACGCGCAGGGTGCCGCAGCCGTTGAGCGTTCCGGCGTAGACCGCGGTTCCCTTTTGCGCGGCCACGTGGGCAGTTTCGCCGGTGACCAGGCTCTGGTCGATGTCGGAGCGGCCGTCGACCACGATGCCGTCGACCGCGACGCGCTCGCCCGGCCGCACGAGCACGAGATCGCCGGGGCGGATCGCATCGACCGGCACCTCGCGGATTTCCTCGGGGCTGACGAACTTGAACGCCATCTCGGCCTTGAGGGCCGCGAGGTTGGTGGCGACCGCGCGGGTGCGCCGGCGCATGTTCTGGTCGAGATAGCGGCCGGCGAGCAGAAACGTCAGCAGCATGATCGCCGAATCGAAATAGGCGTGTTCGGCGTGATGCAGCGTCTCGAACACCGACATGCCGAGCGCCAGCACCACCCCGAGCGTGATCGGCACGTCCATGTTGAGCCGGCCGTCGAGCACCGCGCGCGTCGCCGAGCGGAAGAACGGCTGCCCGGCATAGGCGACGGCCGGAAGCGCGATCAGGGCCGAGAGCCAGTGGAAGAAATCGCGCTGCTCCGGCGTGATGTCGGTGACGTTGCCCGACCACACCGAGACCGACAACAGCATGACGTTCATGGCGGCGAAGGCCGCGACGGCGAGGCAGCGCAGCAGGAAGCGCGACTGCTCCGCCTCGTCGGCCTCGGCGCGGTGCGGATCGAACGGATGCGCCCGGTAACCGAGTTCGGCGAGACGTTCGACGACGTGCGCCGGATCCAGCGTGCCCTCGCGCCATTCGACCGCGACGCGGCGGTTGGTGAGATTGACGCGCGCATGCGCCACGTTGGGTACGGTCGCCAGTCCGCCTTCGATCGCGAACATGCAGGCGGCGCACGTCATGCCCTCGACCGCGAGATTGATGCGCGCCAGACCGCCGTCGAGATGCTCGACGAAATGCGACAGGTCGCGCGTCTCGGACATGGCGGCCGCCGCTACTTCAGCATGAGGCGGTTGCGCGAGAGGAACAGCCGCTCGCCCCCGCGGTCGGCTTCGATCACCAGATCCCATTGCCCCTGCGCAAGGCCATCGAGGGAGGCCTGGTACACGCCGCTCTCGCGCTCGGAGAACACGGCGCGACGATCGGCCGACTGGTTGATCGGACGTTCGAACTGCGCGGTGAACACAAGACCGGTGAGCGGCGCGCCGGCGTGGTCGCGCGCCCGAATTCTGACGTCGGCGTGGCCGTCGGGTGCGCGTTCGATCCGCGCGGACACCTGCCAGTCCCGGTCCGCCTGCGCGCGTGCCGCGGCAATCTCGCCATTGTAGGCGAGGCTCGCCCGGTAGGGGCTCTCGACCTCCGTGCCCGGCAGGGTGGTGATGGCAAGCACCATCATCACCCCGTTGACCGCGATCACGACGCCGAAGAAGCTCAAGAGACAGACGAGAACCATGCGCCCCGTCAGCGGCCTTGCGGTGCCTTGCGTGCTCATGCCGACCCCCGACGCTATTCGACGATGAAATAGTTGTGCGCGCTTGCGCTCTCCTCGGTGATCACGTCGGAGATGCGAAACACCACGTCGGTCGATTTTCCAAGCTTGGCGTCCGCCGGCACGGTCACAAGCACGCGTACTTCGCGCGTCTGGTCCGGGCCGATCGCGATCAACGGCCGGCCGGCCACCACGGTGTCGAGGCCCACCACGTGCACCGCGGCGCTCGGAAGGCCGTCGATGTCGAGCGCGATCGTGCGGTCGATCGGCCGCTTGTTGAGGAAGTGCACGGTGTAGGCGTTGCGCACGGAGCCGTCCGACAGCGCCACCGACACCGGATTGCGGTCGTGCAGGACATTGACCTCGAGATAGCGGCGCGTCGCCAGCGAATAGATCATCACGGCGCCGACGATGAGAATGATCGCCGAATAGACCACCGTGCGGGCGCGCACGAGACGGTAGATCGGCGCCTTGCCTTCGAGCCGGCGCTTGATGTTGATGTCATTGTCGTAGGCGATGAGGCCGGTCGGCCGGCCGAGCTTCGTCATCACCCGGTCGCAGGCGTCGATGCACAGCCCGCACATGATGCATTCGAGCTGCGCTCCGTTGCGGATGTCGATGCCGGTCGGGCACACCGCGACACACTGATAGCAGTCGACGCAGTCGCCGGCCGGCAGGCCCCTGGCCTTCAGGTCGGCCGCCTTCTTGATCGAGGTGCGCGGCTCGCCGCGGTCGTAGCGGTAGGTCACGTTGAGCGCCCACTCGTCGGTGAGAGCGGCTTGGATGCGCGGCCACGGGCACATGTAGACGCAGACCTGCTCGCGCATGTGCCCGGCGAGCGTGTAGGTCGTGAAGGTGAGGATGGCGATCGAGACATAGGCGACGGCCGGCGCCTGCCCGGTCGCGAGTTCCCGCACCAGCGTCGGCGCGTCCGCGAAGTAGAGCACCCAGGCGCCGCCGGTCCACCAGGCGATCAGGAGCCAGATCGTGTGCTTGAGGCCGATCTCGGCGACACGTCGCGGCGTGAGCTTCTCCTTGTCCTTGAGCATGCGCTGGCGGCGATCGCCTTCGATCAGCCGCTCGACCGCGTAGAAAAGATCGGTCCACACCGTCTGCGGACACAGATAGCCGCACCAGATCCGTCCGCCGAGGGCGTTCATCAGGAACAGCGTCATCGCCGCGATGATGAGGAGGCCGGTGAAGTAGTAGACTTCCTGCGGCCAGATCTCGATGAAGAAGAAATAGAAGCGACGGCTGGGGAAATCGATGAGCACCGCCTGGTCGGGTGCGTTCGGGCCGCGGTCCCAGCGCACGAACGGCAGGAGATAGTAGACGCCGAGGCAGGCGATCAGCAGCGCCCACTTGATGTTCCGGAACGCGCCCGAGACGCTCTGCGGATAGACCTTCTTGCGGGCGGCGTAGAGCGGCCCGTAGTCGATGTCGAGGTCCGCGGGATTCGTCGGCTTGTTCATCGCGCATCAGGCCCCGGCAGGCGGGCTCGCACCGAAGGATCGAGCCCCCTTTGATAGGACGCCCGGGGCGCGGCGCCTTGATCCATCGCAAGCCGCCTGTGCGGTTTCCCCACCGTCGTCAAAAGCCTATTTCCCGCCCCCGAGGGAATGGACGTAGACGGCAAGCGACTTGATGGTGACCGGATCGAGCCGCCCGGCCCACGCCGGCATGACGCCGCCGCGGCCGTTGG
>CAZIGW010000217.1:0-4330 GCA_964538565.1 uncultured Hyphomicrobiales bacterium
CGAAGGATGACGTGCGCGCCTCGGTCCTGAGCGGACGCGCGTTCTCCAAGGACGTGAGGGAGGCCGTCGAGGCGCTCTATCCGCCGGCCGAGCGCATGGATCAGATCATCGCCGCCGACGGCAAGCGCTTCACCGATGCGATGGTCCGCGCCGGCCTCGACCCGACGCTCAAGCTCAACGGCGTCGAGATGATCAACGCGCTGTCCGACCGCTACGAGGCCGATCTCGATCTGGTGCAGGCCGCGGCCGAGTTCGGCCTGACCAGGGAGGCCCTCGCCAAGGCCGCCGACGATGTCGAGAAGCGCTTCAAGCCGCTGGTGCGCCGGCTCGAGCAGGACGTCGTTCCGCGCGATCAGTTCGAGACCGTGTTCCGCGAGCTCGCGAGGGAGGTCGGCGACGAGCAAGTCGTCCGGGTGGCCGATGCCAGAACGGCGGCGGTGAGGCCGGCCAGGTCCGAAGCCGACGTCGACCTGTCGTTGACCTCGGACCGTGACGACTACAGGCGCGGAGACTCGCCGGTCTTCACCATCGTGTCGGCCCGGGACTGCTTCCTCACCCTGACGGACATCGACGAGAAGGGCGAGGGAACGGTGCTTTTCCCCAACAAGTTCGAGCAGAAGAACTTCATCAAGGCCAACGTGCCGGTGCAATTCCCGAGCGCGACCGCGCCCTATCAGTACCGCATGAAGGATCGGGGCGTGGAGACGGTCGTCGCCGTGTGCAGCGGGCCGGGCAACAGCGTCGATGGCATCCGGCACGACTTCAGCCGCTCGGCGTTCACGTCGGTGGCCGACTACACGCGGTCGATCGCGCGCTCGATCGTGGTCGAGGCGAAGGCCCCCGGTGGGGCCCCGAAGCCGGTCAAATCCGCCGCGACAGCCCGGGAATTGTCCCGCGCGGCGATCAAGATCGAGGTGCGCTGAACGGGCAGGAGGCCTTTGCCCGGACGTTCAGGGAAGCGGTCGCCGGGCATCTGCCCGGCCGGCTTTTTTGCACCCGGACCGCCGGCCGCCGGCTCCGTTGAGCTGTGTCAATCGCCTTGCCGGCGCCTCATTGTCGTCACGGCAAAGTCACCGCGAATTCGTTGCTTCGTAGGCGCGAAGGGGCCACGCTGGCGGCGCGCGAACGCCTGACCCGCGGGCAAACGGAAGACGGCTCATGAAACCGCTCGGAACCGCCATGTTGCTGACGCTACTGCTGGCCATCCCGGCCGGCGCGCTGGCGCAGGATTTGTCCGAAGAGAAGCGCGGCGAAACCCTGGTCACCAGGGACTGCGCGCGTTGCCATGCGGTGGGCAGGACGGGAGCGAGCCCGCACCCGCAGGCGATCCCGTTTCGCACCCTCTCGCACCGCTACAAGGTGGAGGCGCTCGAGGAGGCGCTCGGCGAGGGCATCATCTCCGGCCATCCCGACATGCCGGAATTCAGCTACACGTCGGAGGACGTGGGGGCGATCATCGCCTATCTGAAATCGATACAGGAGCCCTGATGTGGACTCTCACCAGGTATGAGCTTTCATTGGGGTATCCGGTCCCGACCGGGGAATCTGAGTTGCTGAGACGTCAGAGGCCAAGGAGGGCCGGATGAACGCCCACAAGAATGCCGATCGACGCCGCGGCCGCGAACGGATCGCCCCGCACGTCTGTCACCAGTCGCGCCAGCGCATCCCGAAGCGGCTTTCGACCGAGTTCAGGCGCGCTTTCTGTTCGTCGGTGAGCGCGGCGTAGAAGGCGTCGAGCGCGGGCCGCACCGTCCGGACCGCCTGCAGCATCCCCTCGAGGCGCTTTTCCATCGCCGCCATGCGCGCGGTCGCGGTGACCGGGACCTCGCTCGGGCATGCGCTCCTGATGGTCTCGGCCGCCTTGGTGGAAGCCGACCTGAGGTCATTGAGCTTGGCGCGCTGCTCTTCGGTGAGATTGATCGCGCGCTCGATCCGGTCGATGCGCCATTCGGCGAAACCGGCGGCGGCAGGACCGCACATCCGTCCGTAGAAGCGTCCGCCCATCGGCCCGGGACCCATCATCATGCCGCGCGGCAGGAATCCACGTTCCGGGGGCGAGGCGGCGTCGGAAGCCCCTGGCGCCGGCGTTGGCTGCTGGGCGGCAACCGGCGCGAGCGCGAGCAACGTCGCCACGGTCGCGGCGGCGAGCACCGCAGGCGCGTGCATCGACTTGACAGGCATCTGGATTCTCCTTGGGTTCGCGCGGGCGCGCTGATCGCCGCTGCGCGCCAACCAGTCGCCCGCGTCGACGGAGTTCGCACGGCCGCGCCCGCGCGTCGTTGACCTTGCTCAAGTCCGGGAGGCGTCGACGGTCGGCCGCGGCGCCGACACCTGAAACGAGAAGGGAGAGGCGTGTGCTCAGCGGGCGCTGGCCGTTGCCGTCTGAAAGTCGGCGTTCTCGATGCCGATGCGGCCGAAACCGGGGAGTTTGATCGCCGGCCGCCGCAGGTCGAGGCCGGCGACGAGCGACAGGACGTTCACCTCCACGCCCTCGACCCAGCCGAGCTTCACGCCGAGCAGGCCATAGAGACTCACTTCTATGCCCGTGCGGCTCGGGGTCCACCCGGCCGGCAGACCGTCGACGCGGAAATCCTTGCCGATGGCGTCGGACGGCATGTCGATCGCGAGCTCCGGCACGGCGCGCAGGACGGTCGCCACGAACGTGTTGCTGTTCGGGCCGGGCCAGATGCGGTAGTCGCCGATTCCCGCGTAGGGATAGTGGGCAATCGCCGCCTCGATCTTCGGGATCGCTGCGGCGGCCAGCGGGCCGCGGACGTCCGCGACCACCTGCGGGGTCGCGCTGAACCAGAGCGCGTCGGGCGGGTAGCCGTTGACGCGGATCGGCCGGCCGAACCCGGTGACGTCATATCGTGTGTAGGCGGTGGCGTTTTCCGGCTTCACGACGATCCAGGTATGGACCGCGAAGATGCTGCGCCAGGTGCCGTTCCGCGCGGCGAAGACCAGAATGCGCGCCGCGGGATCCGCGGAGGCGGGAGCGAGCAGGCCGGTGCTCGACCATTTGGCTTCGCGCCAGCTGCGGGGATGATCGCCGGCCGCGTAGACGACCGCGCGGATCGCGATCGGCAGCAGAAACACGACGGCGAACACGCGGTTCCAGGTCTTGACGCGCACAGCCATGGGGAATCAAGTTACCGATGACATCACGTCGGGGGCGCACGGGAACGATTTCGCAAGATCGCGCCCGAAATAAAGCGCAAGCGGCGATTTCGAGCGCACGGTCGCGAGATTCCGTCACTCGTGAGGCTATGACGGACCCGAGATGACAAGCAACCCGGTTCTCGTCGACGTCGTGCGCGGTGCGCTTGTCGAAAGCCGTCACCGCGGCGCGGTCGCGGTCGTCGATGCGGACGGCAAGACGGTCCTCACGTTCGGCGACGTCGATGCGCCGGTCTATCCGCGTTCGGCCGTCAAGGCGATCCAGGCGCTGGTGATGATGGAGTCGGGCGCCGCCGATCGCTTCGGCCTCACCGGCGAGCAGCTGGCGCTCGCGTGTGCGTCGCACGGCGGCGAGCCGGCGCACGTGGACGGCGTCGCGGCGATGCTGGTGCGCGCCGGACTCGACGCGACGGCGCTGCGCTGCGGCGCGCATTGGCCGATTCACCAGCCCTCCGCCCAGGCGCTGGCGCGCTCCGGCGGTGCGGCCTCGGCCCTGCACAACAACTGCTCGGGCAAGCACGCCGGATTTCTGTGCGCGGCTTGCGCCATGGGCGTCGATCACCGCGACTACATCGAGCCGACGCACCCGGTGCAGCGCGCGGTGGCCGCGGCGCTCGAAGACCTCTCCGGCGTCGGGCTCGGCGAGGATCGGCGCGCCACCGACGGCTGCTCGGTGCCGACCTGGGCGCTGCCGCTCTCGGCGCTGGCGCGGACCTTCGCCCACTTCGGCACCGGACACGCCCTGGCGCCGGCGCGGGCGGATGCCGCGCGGCGCCTGCGCCGCGCCTGCGCGCAACATCCCTGGTATGCCGCCGGGACCGGGCGCTTCTGCAGCGAAGTGATGCAGCATTTCGGCGAGCGGGTGTTCGTGAAGACCGGGGCCGAGGGTGTGTCTTGCGGCGCTCTGCCCGAACAGGGGATCGGCTTCGCGGTCAAGTGCGACGACGGCGGTTCGCGCGCCGCCGAAGTCGCCGTGGCGTGCCTCGTCGGACGGTTGCTGCCGCTGCGGACCGGCGACCGGGCCGTCATCGACGGCTTCGTCCGTCCCACGCTGCGCAACTGGAACGGGATCAGCGTGGGATCGCTGCGCCCGACATCTGTTCTCGATCCGCGCGCCTGAGATTTCCGCTTGAGACGAACGGCGGCCGGCGCG
>CAZIGW010000218.1:0-33134 GCA_964538565.1 uncultured Hyphomicrobiales bacterium
GGCAGCCTCGCCCTGCTCGAAACGAATGTAGAAGCTGTAGAGTTCGATCAGGACGGCGAGCACGTTGCCGCCGGCGTGCAGCCACGCGTCGTTCAGTGCGCGGATCCGCGGCTCGCCGACCAGGTCGGTCAGGCCCGCGACGGCCGCCAGCCCCGCCATCACCAGACCGGTGCCGATGAGCCAGAGCGACGCCGTCGCCCACCCGGAATTCCCGCTCTGCCAGAACGCCAGATCGCAGACGAACGCCGCGACGAAGAACGCGATCGGGAACGGAATGAGCATCGGATGTATCGGGTGACCGCTGATGCTGGCCGTGCTTCGAGGATTGGTCATGATGCACCTCCGTCGAAGGAATGCGAAAAGATCAGAGTCAACGGCTCCGCTGCGGGCGGGTTCCTGCAGGAGCGGGCAGCGACGGCCCGCAGGAACATCGGGCGTGCCGGCCGTTCCCGCGGCTCGACAAGCGCCTCGGGCGGCTCCACGATCGCCGACGATTTCACTGACGGAGTGACTGAGCTGAACGGGCAATCTTCGAGGCGTTCCGACCTCCGCGGATTTTTTGCCCTCTTCTCGGCGTTGTATGTCGGATTCGGCGTCGCCTCGCCATTCTTCCCGGCATTTCTGTCGTCGCGCGGCGCGAGCTCCGAGCAGATCGGCCTTCTCCTTTCCGTGTCGGCCATCGTTCGGCTCGTCGCCGGTCCATTGGCTGGCCGCGCCGCGGATCGGCTTCATGCGCTACGCCGCGTCCTGTCGGCCTGCGCCCTCGGCTCGGCCGTCTTTGCGCTGACCTTCCTGCCGATCCCGACATTCTCGATGCTGCTCGTCATCGCGCTGTTCTACGCGGCGGCGCTGGCGCCCACGACGACGCTTGCGGATGCGCTGGCGCTGAGAAGCGCGACACCGGACGCCGGTGCGCGGCCGCGTTTCGAATACGGGTGGGTGCGCGGCGCAGGATCGGCCGCGTTCATCGTCGGATCCCTGATCTCCGGTCAGGTCCTGAACGCCTTTCCGCCGGCATCCGCCCTCGTCGGCCAGGCGATGTGCCTCGTGTGCGCGTCGGGCCTGGCGTTGTTCGTCGCCGAAGGCCGCCCGGCACGCGAACCGAGCGGGCGAGAGGCACGATCAACGCTCGAGGCGTTGCTCACCGACGGCTCGTTCGTGCTTCTGGTCCTGGTGGCGGCGCTGATCCTCGGCAGCCACGCGATGCACGACGCGTTCGCGATGATCGCGTGGACGACGGCGGGCATCCGTCCGGGCGCCGGGAGCATCTTCTGGTCCGAGCAGGTCGCCGCCGAAGTCGTCGTCTTCTTCTTTGTCGGCCCTGCCCTGCTCCGATATCTGGGCCCCCTGCCCGCGATGGTCGTGTCCGCACTCGCCGCCATCCTGCGCTGGACGGTCCTGGGGCAGACGACGAGCGCTCTCGCGCTGGCCCTCGTCGAACCTCTGCACGGATTGACCTTTGCGCTTCTGCATCTCGCATGCATGCGCATTCTCGTGCGCGTGACGCCGGCCGAGCTCGCCGCCACCGCCCAGGCGTTCTATGCGCTGGGAATCGGAGCCGCTTCGGCGCTGCTCACGTTCGCCTCGGGGTTCCTGTACGGCAGCCTTGGTCGCGCCGGTTTTTTCGTCATGGTTGCGCTGGCCGCCCTGTCGCTGCCGGCGATCTGGGCGCTGTCGCGCGCGTTGCGCGCTTCAACCGGACCGGTGCGGCCGGGGTCTTTCGAGACCTGATTTCGCTCGCGCTCTCTGGAGCAGGAGCGTTCCGGGCGCAACGGATGCGGCCGATGCCGCCGCGCCGCGGCCATTCACGCGGTGAATGCGCGACATCCGCCATATCGATTTGACTAGATCCGCCAATTCTCCGTTGCTGGCACCTCACGCGCGCGAAATGGCTGGCGCGGCGATCGAAGCTGTCGTCGCCGTCGAAACGTCGGGTCCTTGCTCGTCGCCAAGCGGCCAGCACTGCACAGCCTTAGGGAGGAAGCCAATGCAAACGCGGATGGGACACCGGATCGCCTCGACGTTCGCGGCTCTGCTCCTGTTCACCGTCTCGGCCGTCGCGGCCGACACGGATGTGCGCCAGGTCCTGGCCCCCACCGGAAAGCTGCGCGCCGCGCTCTATCCCGGAACGCCGACCTCCATTCTCGATCCCAAGGAGGCGCAGCCGCGCGGCGTGGGGTACGAACTCGGCAAGGCGCTCGCCGAGCGGCTCGGCGTGCCCTACGAGCCCGTCGTCTATCCCAAGAACGCCGACGTCCTGGAAGCCGTGAAGGCCGGCAATGCCGACGTCGCCTTCACCAACGCGTCGCCGGCGCGGCAGAAGGTGATGGACTTCGGGCCGCCCTATCTGCTGATCGAGCTCGGATATCTGGTCTCGGCGAACTCCCCCATCAAGTCGCTGGCCGACGTCGACCAGAAGGGTCGCCGCATCGGCGTGACCGCCAAGAGCACCTCGGACGCGACATTGTCGCGAGACCTCAAGAACGCCGAAGTCGTGCGCGCCACGACGGTTGCGATCGGGGCCGAGATGCTGGCTTCGGGAAAGATCGACGCCTTCGCCACCAACAAGGCGACCCTGTTCGAGATGGGCGAGAAGGTCCCCGGGTCGCGCGTGTTGGCCGACCGCTGGGGTGAGGAGCGGCACGCCATCGGCTTCCCGAAGGGGCGCGAGCGAGGAGCCGCATTCATCAAGGAGTTTACCGAGGGAGCGCTGTCGTCCGGGCTCGTGAAGGGCGCAATCGAACGCGCCGGCCTGCGCGGCGCGGTGCCGGCGGGCCAGTGATCCGTTTGCCTGACGTTTCGGACCGACCCGGAGATTGCGGTTGTCAGACGAGGAGATCGGCGCGATCCGCGTGGTCTGCGCCACTCTCGCGCGCGATACGTTTGCTACGCCGACCCGGTGCTGAAGTGCAGGTTCACGGGCCGGTCCAGCCCGGCGCCTGATCGGGCGGCAATTGGAGCCTGCCCCCCGGCGCGCGGGCCATCCGAGCCCAGGAGTTCCGACGTCTTCAGGTTCGCGGCGATCAAATAACTGACCCCCGCCGGCTCGTAGGTCGCGCGCACCTCCCCGTGATAGGGTTTCATCGCGCGTTTCAACAGCCGGCTGCCGAAGCCGCACCGCGTCGGCGGGTCGACCCTCGGTCCCTTCGCTTCGGTCCAGTGAATCTCGAGGCGATCGTTCGACCGTTCCCAGCTGATCGTCAGCCGGCCCTCCGGAACCGAGAGCGCCCCGTATTTCGCGGCGTTGGTTGCCAACTCGTGAAATATCAGGGCGAACGTCAGCGCCAGCTTCGGCGGCAGCTGCACCGCCTCGCCGCTCATGACGATGCGCTCGATCGAGTAGGGCTCGAGTTCCACACGGACGACCTCGCGCAAGTCGGCGCCTCGTCCCTGGGTGCTGAGAATCAGGGCATCCGTCGCCGCAAGGGCCCGCAGGCGCGCGGAGACCGTGGCCCACGCCTCCGGATGGTCGGCGAGATTCAATCTCAAGATCGCTTCGGCGGTCGCAAGCTTGTTGGTCAATCGGTGTCCAAGTTCATCGATGATCAGACGGAGCCGGTCCCGTTCCTCGCGATGGCGCAGCCGCTGGCGGCGAATTCTTTCGGCCACCGCGATGATCACGCCGGATACCGCCAAATAGAGGCCGACATCGACCAGATCCTTCAAGGAAACGGGCGGCAACCCGATCGTCTTCCAGACCAGAAGCAGGAGGACGTTCAGACCAAGCAAGGTCGCGAAGACGCCCGCCTCCCAGCCCGCTACCGTTGCGACAATCAGGCTCGCCGCATAGTACGGCGCGAAGACGGTCGAGATCGGCTCGAAACCGACGGCCGCGCGCACGCCGGTCGCGACCGCCACCGCGAACACCGCAAACCACAATGCCTTCGCCGATCTCGGCTCAAGCCCATAGGTACATTGCGAAATCAGACTTGAAATCTGTCGAGGGATATCCATCGGGCGACGATCCGTTGGCCGATTTTTCTTGAGTCGGCTTTTGGTGGAATCGGGATCCCGATTCCGCGGATGTCCCGTCAACGCTCGAACAAACAGTATCATAACTATTTGCTACCGCACATAGGGAAAAGCACGGAGCGCACGGCGACGGCGCGAACCCTCTTGCAGATAAATTTGAAGCTTTAAGGAACCAGGCGATTCGTCCCTCCAGTTTTCCAAAAATTTCGCGAGCTGCCTGGGGAAAAGGCTGATTGCAGGCGCCGTCCCAGCGCCTCATTCAGACAATGTTCAAACAACCGCTCGCATGATGGTTGTCTGATCGGCCTGGAGGTGCAGCCATGCGCAAGCGCTTCGTGCTCGACGTCAGCAACACCTTACCGCCGGTGATTTTTCTGCTCGCGCTCGCGACGGCTGGTCTTGGGTGGTGGCTTTTTGACCAGACGCTGGCCCACGTGGAAGCGCACAAGTGCTTCTCGTTCGATGCGGCCGCACGCAACCCGCAAGGCTTCTGCGAAGGCGATCAGACGCTGACGGCGTTGCGCGTTCGCTGATCGGCCGGTCAGGCATCCTCGCACAGGACCAGATCGCGCCGTGAGGCCCGTTCGTCTGAAGCCGTCGTCGTGAGACCGCGCCGGCGCGATCGCCCCGCCGACGGAGACACGAAGCCGGTCCCCGTGGCGCGCGAAGCCTCCCGGGGTCTCGCCCTGGGCGGGCGGTCCGCGGCGGCTGTGTTCGGCTCCGCCGCCGTGCCGCAGACGCTAGGCGCGGCTGCCGAGGCGCAATCCGAACCGGCGACGCGGCAGAAACGAAGCCCGCGATCGCTCGGCGAGATCGCCCCAGCGCTGCGCTTCCGCCTCCAGCAGAGATGCGCCGTGATCATCCGCATGACGTGCGGCCGTCTTCAACTTCTGCGCCTGGTCCTCAGCGGCGGCAATCAGTTCTCTGATAGCGTCCATGTACGCAGACCCCCCGCTACCACCGTAACGGTAGCTCGCCCGGGCACGGGTTCCAATGGTACGAAGGTGCCCGGCGCCCTCCCTTCTGTGGACTCATTCGGGCGACAACGCGGTCGATCCATGGCGGAATTGTCGCTGCCCGAACGGTCGCACAAAGGCAACGGCCGCGGGGAAGCGGGCCGGCCGAAACTGGGGACAGAATGGTAATTTTATACCGGATCTGGTACCGCTACCGCCGCCGGCAATGGTACTGTCGTAAGGTCAAGCGGTGCCGGAAGCGATCCCAAACCTGCCCCCATGAGTGCCGCCATTCTTCCGTTCCCACTCTACGTCATCCACTACAAGGGCCATTCGGACCGCCGCCGCTATCTCGACGCGCAATTTCACAAGCACGGGCTGACGGCGCACTACGTCGACGCCTTCGACCCGGGCGAATTCCCAATCGACACCTTCAGGTTCGATGAAGAGCGTTTTCGGGAAATGATCGGTTCCATTCGGGGACTCATCATCGGGTATGTGCTCGGCGCTCGACATCTCAAGAACCTGCCGTTTGCCAATTGCGTCGCCCTGCACGCCCGCCAAGGCCGCAGTCTCGACCAGGACATCGCGGAGTATGACTGGCTCAGGCCGCGCCCCCTGAATGCGGCCGAGGTCAGCGTCTTTCTCAAGCATCGCCAGGCCTGGCAGCACCTCGCCGTCGGCGACCATGAATGGGCCATCGTCGTCGAGGACGATCTCATGTTCGGCGATGCCTCCGTGACCTACCTGCGCGATCTCTGCACCCGTCTTCCCGACGACGCGGATTTCATCGACTTCGCCGGGGGACTTGGCCTGACGCCGCGCATCGGCAATCGCGTCGTCAACGAGAACTTTCTGCTGATCGAGCCGCCGAAGGAACGCACGCTGTGCGGCGTGATCATGCATCGGCGGCTTGCGCAGGCGCTGCTCGCGCTCGACCTGCCGCTCTGTCTGCCGGTCGACTGGACCCTGACGTGGGCCTTCGGCCAGATCGGAGCGCGCGTCTACTGGGTGCATCCACCCGCGTTCGGCCATGGCTCCGCCATGGGCGTCTATTCTTCGAGCACCGATGCGCGGCTCGTGCAGCCGGCCTTGCCGGCCTGAGGACGCGCCCGATCCGACCGGAAATCGATCCGTGCTCGCCCGGAACGCGCCATCTGCTCCGCGGGCGTACGTTGAATGAGAGGCGCGTCACATTGCCTGCTCGCCAGGCGCGCCAGGATCCGTACGTTTCCGACGGTCCGGAGGATCGTGAATCGTTCTTTGAACGCTGCGCCGCCATCCCGGCGCGCGCGAGCCCTGAATGCGAGGCTTCGATGCTGCACAAGATCGACGCATTCCTTGGCCTGTTTTTTGTCAAAGTCTTGATGGCGCTGACGCTCGCACTCCTGTGTGCCCTCACGGTGGTCTCGGTCGAGAGGGCGATGCTGGCCGAACCGGGACAGATGGAACGGTTCGAAACGAGCTCCGGCTGACTCCTTGGGCGGGTGATCAGTCGGCCGTGAGCGCGTTGCGTGAAACGGCGAGGCCAACCAGATCAGCTCCTGTCGGCTGCGTGACGCTCGATCCGCGACGGGCGTGAGGCTTCGCACCTGAAGGACGCCGGTTGAGCAAGATCAAGGCGACCAGGCAAGTCGGGCGCGACAAGAATGCCGCCCGGTTTGCGTGAGCCGGCCGGCAGCCGCTTCTTCCGTCTTGCACACGAAGGCCGACGTTCCACGATGCCGAATCCCACACATCCGCGGAAGCAACCGAAGCGCGCGGCCGACCTCCCCCGGCCGACCGGCGGCGATCGCGAATTGCGCGAGTCCCTGCGCCGGACCGGGGATCCGCGCGCCACATCGCACGCGCGCGGCCTCGCCCGCCGCGCGCCGGCGAGCGATCCGAGGGTCTCGCCGCCGACCGAGGACCGGGACTCGTATGCGGTCACGGCGTTCGCCGACATCGTCGACCGCTCGTTGAACGCTACCATCGCCCGCGTCACCGTCGGGCTCTCACCGGCCGCGATGGCCGAGGCCTTTCTCGACTGGTCGACCCACCTCGCGTTTGCGCCGGGAAAGCGTATGCAACTCATCGACAAGGCGGCCAGAAAGGGGCTCCGCTTCGGGAACTACGCCTGGCGGCACATGTTGACGAAGGAGGCGTGCGAACCGTGCATCGAACCGCTGCCGCAGGATCGGCGCTTCGCCGGCGAGGCGTGGCAGCAATGGCCATACAATTTCATCTACCAGGCGTTCCTGCTCAACCAGCAATGGTGGCACAACGCGACGACCGGCGTGCGCGGGGTGACCCGGCAGCACGAAGCCGTCGTCGAGTTCATGTCGCGTCAGATTCTCGACATGGTGGCACCTTCGAACTTCCTCTTCACCAACCCGGAAATTCTCCGCCACACCCTGCGCAAGGGCGGCACGAACTTCGTGAAAGGCCTGCAGAACCTGGCGGAGGACTGGGAACGGGCGGCGAGCGGCAAGCCGCCGGTCGGAACGGAGAAGTTCGTCCCCGGCCGCACCGTCGCGGTGACGCCCGGCAAGGTCGTCTATCGCAACCGGCTCATCGAGCTCATTCAGTATCGACCGGCGACCGACAAGGTCTGTCCGGAGCCCGTCCTGGTGATCCCGGCGTGGATCATGAAGTACTACATCCTCGATCTTTCCCCGCACAATTCGCTGGTGAAATATCTGACCGAGCAGGGCTACACCGTTTTCATGGTGTCCTGGAAGAATCCGGGCTCCCAGGACCGCGATCTCGAGATGGAAGACTACCGCACGCTCGGCGTGATAGCGGCGCTCGACGCAATCGGGGCCATTGTACCCGAGCGCAAAGTCCACGCCGTCGGCTACTGCATCGGCGGCACGCTGCTTTCGATTGCCGCCTCGGCCATGGCGCGGGACCGCGACGAGCGGATCAGAACCCTGACGCTGTTCGCCAGCCAGGTCGATTTCACAGAGGCCGGCGAACTGATGCTCTTCATCAACGAGAGCCAGCTCGCATTCCTCGAGGACATGATGTGGGAGCAGGGCTTCCTCGATACCAAGCAGATGGCGGGCGCGTTCCACATGCTGCGATCGAACGACCTCGTCTGGTCGCGCATGATCCGCAACTATCTGATGGGCGAGCGCGAAAGCGTGACCGATCTCGTCGCCTGGAATGCGGACGCGACCCGCATGCCCTACCGCATGCATTCCGAATACCTGCGGCGCCTGTTCCTCGACAACGATCTCGCCGAGGGGAGATACGGGGCCGGAGGACGGCCGGTGGCGCTGACCGACATTCGCGCCCCGATCTTCTCGGTCGGCACCGTGCGCGACCATATCGCGCCCTGGCGATCGACCTACAAGATCCATCTCCTGACCGACACCGATGTCACCTACGTGCTGACCACCGGCGGGCACAACGCCGGGATCGTCTCCGAGGTCGGCCATCCGGGCCGCAGCTTCCAGGTGCTGACCAAGCGCGCCAGCGACCAGTACATCGATCCGGAAACCTGGCTGCGCGAAGCGCCGCGAAAGGATGGCTCGTGGTGGCCGGAATGGAGCGCATGGCTTCGCGCGCATTCGGGCCAGGCCGGGGACCCGCCCGCGATGGGTGCGCCGGAAAGTGGCTATGCGCCGCTGTGCGACGCGCCGGGAACCTACGTCCTGCAGCAGTGACGACCACCTGGCACCCTCGCGGCTGCGGGCACGTCGTTCCGCCACCGACGCGGCATCGCGTCATGCCCGTCCGCGTGCGCAGCCGGCCCGCGTTGCGCAGTCTCCGCACGCCCGCAAGGATCGCACGATGACCTATGATCTCTCCCGAACGTTCGAGATGAGCTTCGATGGTGTCGTGGCGGCCACGATCCGGCCGTCGCATCACCGCGGCTTCGGGGTTCTCACGCGCATCGACGTGCGCGTCGAACTCGGCCAGATCGCGCAGGAGGTCCGCTCCGCCCTCCAGCGCGCCGTGCACAGGATCGCCGAGGAACGCCTCGCCGCGGTGAACTCGAGCCGCGGACACATCCCCGAGCGTCAAGCGTTCGCGAGAGGGGCGTGACGAAAAAAAATCGCCGGGCGAGGCGCGCGTCTTTTTCACATCGTGTGAATTCGTTCTCACGGCCGGTTGGATTGCTGCAGCGCATTGTCGCGCCCTGCGGGTGATGACTGTCGCCAATGACGCTGCGTTGTCGCGATGCGACAAGAATAAAACGACGTGTAATTCATCACAGAGAATTCAGTTCCACCCACCTTGCAAAAATTCTGCTGCGGTGCGGCGACGATTTGATTTTATAAAACTTTCATGCACGCGCCATCTTGATGCCAAAGACCAACGCTACACATAGCGTCGGGAGGGGACAGCAACGGAGACAGACGCAATGACGACTCCGGCGATGACGCAAGGCAGTCTCCCAATGCGCCGCTTTTCTCTTCCGACCTGTCCGAGGTGTGCCGACATGCTGCTCGCACCGGCCGTGTCCGAGCACGTCAATGAAAATCTCGTCCGTCATTTCTGGACGTGCGAATCCTGCGGCTACGGATTTCATACGTCCGTCCGCCTGACAGCCGGCCCGGTGCGGCGCCTGGCGTCGCGGTTCTGAGGCTGGGGGCGTGCCGGCCGATGCGCCGGCGCCAGCAACATCATTGCAGTGACAGTTGGCAGGCGGCGTGAAGTCCTCGGAGTCCTGTCGCAGGACCTGATCGGCCCGCCAGGCATGAGCGCGATCCCCCGTGCGGAACCCGCGCGACACGGCAGGCGTTTCCTTCCAGCACGTCAGGCGCACGGCCCGGCGCGAGGCCGGGAAGAACTGCGCGCGACATGAACGGGTTGAAGCGCAAGAGGCGCGTGTCCACGCAGGGCGAGCGCAGCGCTCGCGCACTGTCGTACGGGAAAGCACCGATGAGCACGGCCCACGACCGCCGATCTCCGGCTCCCGAGGAGCCGAAGCCGCAGGAGGTTCCAGCCGACCGCGCGCGTCAGGCGGTGACCGGACACAACGTGCGCTACGTCCTGGCTGTCAGCCTCGCGGCCGTCGTCATCGGCTTCGTGCTGGTTTTCCTGTTCATCGTCGGAAGGCCCCAGTAGCCCTCGGCTCTCGGCCCTGTGCAACCGTACCGACCGCCGGCCGGCGAAGACGGAAGAAGCCGGAGGGGCTGTCGGAGAATAGGGGTGTCGTCACGGACACCGGGCGTGCCAAACGCAGGAGCGCGAAATGTCGGATGAAGCGTCGGACAAGGAAAAGGCCCACAAGCGAATGGAGCAGGAGCTTGAGGAAGCCCTCGAAGAAAGCTTCCCGGCGTCCGATCCGGCGCAGATCGTACAGCCGCAGCGCGCCGAGCCCGGAACGGCGAAAGAGAAGGTCGAGGACTGCGCCCGCCGCGGCAAGGTGCTGCCCAAGAAGGGCGAGAACCCGGCGGGCTGACGCTCGGCGCATCGTGGACACGAGGCGCGCTTTGCGGCGGTGTCCCAGTTGGAGAATTCGGAGAGCGGAATGGGAGCCGCGCCCATTGTCCATTGAAGCCGGCCCGACTCCGAAGGCTAATCCTATGATTTCGCGCGCAATCTCGTAAGCAGACCCCGGTTTCCACTTCGCCCGGCCATGCGGTAGTGTCGGCCCCCGAGTCGGGCGCCGCCTCGACGCGCAGCCAGTGGACGCCATGTTCTCGACCCTGATGACGACCCGGCGCTTCGCGCCGCTCTTCTGGTGCCAGTTCTTCAGCGCCTTCAACGACAATTTTCTCAAGAACTCGCTGGTCTTTCTCATCCTTTTCCGGCTCGCGGGACCCGACTCCGAGGCCCTGATCACGCTCGCGACTGCCGTCTTCATCTTTCCGTTCTTCATCCTGTCCGCTCTCGGCGGCGAGATCGCCGACCGTTTCGACAAGTCGATCGTCGCCGAGCGTCTCAAGTTCGCGGAAATCGCCGTCGCCGGTCTCTCCGCCGCCGGCTTCTGGCTTCACTCCATCCCCCTGCTCTTCCTCGCCCTGTTCCTGTTCGGGGTGATCTCGGCGCTGTTCGGACCGATCAAGTACGGCATCCTGCCCGATCATCTGATCGAGGCCGAACTGCCGACCGGCAACGCGCTCGTCGAAGGCGCCACCTTTATCGCCATCCTGGTCGGCACCATCGTCGGCGGCCTCGCCGCCAGAGGCGGCGGCAACCCGGCGGCGTTCGCCGCCATGATCATGGGCTTCGCGGTTCTCTGCTGGCTTTCCGCCCGCATGATCCCGCGCACCGGGGAAGCCGCGCCCGAATTGCGGATGGATCGCAACATCCTGCGTTCGACCTTCGTGCTGCTCAAGGAGCTGAAGGCGCAGCCGCGGCTGTGGTGGGGCGCGCTGGTCGTGAGCTGGTTCTGGCTGATCGGCGCCGTGATGCTGTCGCTCCTGCCGCCCCTCGTCAAGAACGTACTCGGCGGCTCCGAGGAAGTCGTCACCGCGTTTCTTGCGGTATTCTCGATCGCGATCGCGGTGGGATCGGGCCTTGCTTCCTGGCTCGCGGCCGGGCGCATCGTGCTCGTGCCGACGGCGATCGCGGCCGTGCTGCTCGGCCTGTTCGCGCTCGATCTCGGCTGGGCGACCTTCGGGGTGCATGCGGGCACGGCCGCGCTCGGCATCCGCGACGTCCTCGGCTCGGGCCGCGGACTGCGCGTCGCCATCGACCTCGCCGGCCTCGCCATCGCCGGTGGCCTGTTCATCGTTCCCTCGTTCTCGGCCGTGCAGGCCTGGGCCGGCGCCGACCGGCGCGCGCGTGTCGTCGCCGCCGTGAACGTGCTCAACGCGGCCTTCATGGCGGTCGGCGGCCTCGCGGTCGCCTTGCTGCAGAAGGAGGGCGTCGGTCCGACGGGCCTGCTCTTCGGCATCGGCGTGGCGAATCTTGCGGTCGCCGTCGTCATCCTGCGCACCATGCCGACGAGCCCGGTCGGCGATCTCCTGTCGATCGTCTTCCGCGCCTTCTTCCGCATCGAGGTGAGCGGGATCGAGAACGTGGCGAAGGCCGGTCGCCACGCCATCATCGCGCTCAATCACGTGAGTTTCCTCGACGCGGCCGTAGCAATGTCGTTCCTGGGCCGCGACCCCGTGTTCGCCATCGACCACGGCATCGCGCAGCGCTGGTGGGTGAAGCCGTTCCTGCGCGTCACCCGCGCCATGCCGCTCGACCCGACCAAGCCGATGGCGACCCGCACGCTCATTCACGCGGTGCAGCGCGGCGAAACCCTCGTCATCTTTCCGGAAGGACGCATCACCGTCACCGGCAGCCTGATGAAGGTGTACGACGGGGCCGGCCTGATCGCCGACAAGTCGGAAGCCATGGTGGTGCCGGTGCGCATCAAGGGTCTCGAGGCGACGCCATTCTCGCGGCTCTCGCGCGCGAAAGTGCGCCGCCGCTGGTTCCCGAAGGTGAAGGTCACGATCCTCGAGCCGGTGCGGCTTGCCATCGATCCGTCGCTGCGCGGCAAGCGCCGGCGCATGGCGGCCGGCGCGGCGCTCTACCAGGTGATGTCGGACCTCGTGTTCCGCACGACGTCGACCGACCGGACGGTCGTCGAGGCGCTGATCGAGGCGGCGCACGAACACGGCCGCAAGCGCGTGGCGATCGAGGACCCGGTGTCCGGCGCCCTGTCCTACCGCCGGCTGCTGCTCGGCATCGCCATCCTCGGACGCAAGCTCATGCCGGTTGCCAAGGTCGACGAGTCGGTCGGCGTCATGCTGCCCAACGCCAACGGCGCGGCCGTCGCCGTGCTGGCGCTGATGTCCGCCGGCCGCGTGCCCGCCATGATCAACTTCAGCGCCGGCGTCACCAACGTTCGCGCCGCCTGCCGCGCCGCGCGCATCGCCACGATCGTCACCTCGCGCGTCTTCATCGACAAGGCGCGGCTCGGCTCATTGGTCGACGCGCTCGCCGGCGAGGTGCGCTTCGTCTATCTCGAAGACGTGCGCGCGAGCGTCGGCTTCGCCGACAAGCTGCGCGGCTTCTTCGACGCCCAGCGTCCGCTGGTCGCGCGCAAGCCGGACGATCCCGCCGCCATTCTGTTCACGTCCGGGTCGGAAGGCACGCCGAAGGGCGTCGTCCTGTCGAACCGCAACATGCTCGCCAACGCGGCGCAGGCGGAGGCGCGCATCGACTTCGGTCGCGACGACAAGGTGTTCAACGTGCTGCCGCTGTTCCACTCGTTCGGGCTGACGGTCGGGCTGATCCTGCCGCTCGTCTCGGGCGTGCCTGTCTATCTGTACCCCTCGCCCCTGCACTATCGCATCGTGCCGGAGATGATCTACGGCACCAACGCCACCATCATGTTCGGCACCGACACGTTCCTCGCCGGCTATGCGCGCTCCGCGCACCCTTA
Organism: uncultured Hyphomicrobiales bacterium; assembly: GCA_964538565.1. GTDB lineage: Bacteria > Pseudomonadota > Alphaproteobacteria > Rhizobiales > Xanthobacteraceae > CAYVBN01. The sequence goes on from CAZIGW010000218.1 coordinate 13,249, forward strand.
CGATTTCCGCTCGCTGCGCTACGTGCTCGCCGGCGCCGAGCCCGTGAAGGAAGCGACGCGCCGCACCTATGCGGAGAAGTTCGGGCTGCGCATCCTCGAGGGCTACGGCGTGACCGAGACGGCGCCGGCCCTCGCCCTCAACACGCCCATGTTCAACCGCTTCGGCACCGTCGGCCGCCTGCTGCCCGGCATGGAGGCGCGGCTCGAGCCGGTGCCCGGAGTGAGCGAAGGCGGGCGTCTCTACGTACGCGGTCCGAACGTGATGCTCGGCTACATGCGCGCGGAGAATCCCGGCGTGCTCGAACGGCCGCCGGAAGGCTGGCACGACACCGGCGACATCGTCAGCATCGACGCGGACGGCTTCATCACCATCAAGGGCCGCGCCAAGCGCTTCGCGAAGGTGGGCGGGGAGATGATCTCGCTCGCGGCGGTCGAAGGCCTCGCGGCGGAACTCTGGCCCGACGCGGTGTCGGCCTGCGCCACCGTTCCCGATCCGCGCAAGGGCGAGCGCATCGTGCTCGTCACCACCCGGACGGGGGCCTCGCGCTCCGAATTCCTCGCCTTCGCCAAGAGCAAGGGCGCGTCCGAACTGATGGTGCCCGGCGACGTCATGGTGCTCGACAAGCTGCCGCTGCTCGGCTCGGGCAAGGTCGACAACATCGCGCTCACCGGCCTGGTGCGCGAGCGTGTCCGGCTCGAAGGCGTGGCCTGATCCCGCCGCACTTTGGCGCAGCCACGCGCGGCTGGCGGCCGGAATTCCGCCGCACGCCCGGTGTTGAGGTCGTCGAGGGCGACGGCTCGCCGCGCCGTTGAGTGGTACCGCAGGAGCCAGGACATGACGCGATTCAGCCGGCGCACGCTTCTTGCCGCATCCCTGTCGGGCGCGACCGCCTCGCTTGTCTCCCGGCCGTCCACCGCAGCACCGACACCCGGGCGGCAAGCGGCAAGTTTCTACCGCTACAAGCTCGGCAACTTCGAGCTCACGGCGCTTTACGACGGCTACTGGCACCGGCCGATCGACGCCAGGTTCGTGCGCAACGTTCCGTACGACGAGGTGCGCAAGGTCACGGCCGACGCCTTCATGCCGCCCGACCGGCTGTCGATGCCGTTCACCCCGCTTCTCGTCGACACGGGGTCGAAGCGCGTCCTCATCGACACCGGCTCGGGCGGACAGATCACGCCGACCGCCGGAACCCTCACGGCCAATCTCGCCGCCGCCGGTGTCGACCCCAAGGCGATCGACACGATCCTGATCTCGAATTTCCATCCCGACCACATCGACGGCCTCAAGACCAAAGACAACGATCTCGTCTTCCCCAACGCCGAGATCCTGGTGCCGGACGCCGAGTGGAGGTTCTGGATGGACGACGGCAACCTGAGCCGCGCCGAATCCGAGCTCATCAAGCTCTATTTCCTCAACGCGCGGCGCATCTTCGGCGACCTCGGCGAACGCGTGAAACGCTTTCAGCCCGGCCGCGAGGTCGCGCCTGGCATCACCGCGGTCGATGCGCCCGGCCACACCCCGGGCCACGTCGCCTACGCGATCGCGTCCGGCGACAGCGCGATGATGGCGCTGTGCGACACCAGCAATCACCCCTGGCTGTTCGTGCGCCATCCCGAGTGGAGCCCGGTGCTCGACATGGACGGCGCGCTCGCCGTGAAGACGCGCAGGCGGATCCTCGAACGCGTCGCCTCCGACCGGATGCTGATCCAGGGCTATCACTTCCCGTTCCCGGCTCGCGGCCACATCATCAAGACGGCGACCGGATACGACTTCGTGCCGGCGCTCTGGGAAGCCATGATGTGAGAACGTGAGGCGGAGCTCGGAAACCCGGCCGCTCCCGTCGGATCGTCCGGGCGGCGCGCGCTACGCTACTTCGGGATCCTCGCTTCCGTCTCGGCGAGCTTCTTGCGCAGGCCGCGCACCGCTTCGAAACGCGCGGTGACGTCGCGCAGGATCGCCGCCATGCCGACAAGCCGTCCCTCGGCGTCGCGCTGCGGCACGATGGTGAACTCGATCGACAGGGTGCTGCCGTCCTGCCGGATTGCCGGCACCGCGAGCACGTCGCCGCGTCCGTACCGGCTCTCGCCGGTCTTCATGACCTGGCAATAGCCGTCCCAATGAAGCTTGCGCAGCCGCTCCGGAATGATGATGTCGAGCGACCGTCCGAGCGCGGCGTTCGTTTCGTATCCGAAGATGCGCTCCGCCCCGGGATTCCAGAAGCGGATGACCCCCTGCACGTCGGCAGCGATGATCGCGTCCGAGCGCGTGTCCAGAATGGCATCGCCCAGGGTGTCGAGAAGGCGCATCAGGACCTCGAACCGCGCTCCCGGCGACGGGGCCGGAACCGCTCGTACCTCGGCCCGGTCGCCCCGCGCACTTTGGGACCTCATCGGATGCGCGGCAACACCGCGAACGCGTGGACCGGCGGCGGCGAGCTCACCGTCCACTCGAGCGTCGTGGCGCCCTCGCCCCAGGGGTTGTCCGCGGCGCGCTCCTTGCGCACGAAGGCGTAGACGATCCCCGCCATGAACACGAACAGTCCGGCGGCGAAGATGTAGGCGCCGATCGACGACACCAGATTCCACCCCGCGAAGGCGTCCGGATAGTCGGCGTAGCGGCGCGGCATGCCGGCGAGGCCGAGGAAGTGCTGCGGGAAGAACAGGATGTTGGCGCCGATGAACGACACCCAGAAGTGCGTCTTCCCGATCCATTCCGGGATGACATAGCCGCTCATCTTCGGGAACCAGTAGTAGATGCCGCCGAAGATCATGAACACGGCGCCGAGCGACAGCACGTAGTGGAAATGCGCGATCACGTAGTAGGTGCTGTGCAGCGCCTTGTCGATTCCTGCATTGGCGAGCACGACGCCCGTGACCCCGCCGACCGTGAACACGAAGATGAATCCGAGCGCCCACAGCATGGCGGCCGTGAAGCGGATCGAGCCGCCCCACATGGTGGCGATCCACGAGAAGATCTTGATGCCGGTCGGCACCGCGATGACCATGCTGGCGACCATGAAGTAGGCCTGCGTCCCGGGCAGCAGCCCGACCGTGAACATGTGGTGCGCCCAGACGATCGAGCCGATCGCCCCGATCGCGACCATCGCGTACGCCATGCCGAGATAGCCGAAGATGGGGCGGCGCGAGAACGTCGAGACGATGTGGCTGACCACCCCGAAGGCCGGCAGGATCATCACGTAGACCTCGGGATGGCCAAAGAACCAGAACAGGTGCTGGTAGAGCACGGGATCGCCGCCGCCCGAGGGGTCGAAGAACGTCGTGCCGAAATTGCGGTCGGTCAGGAGCATGGTGATCGCGCCGGCGAGCACCGGCAGCGTCATCAGCAGCATGGCGGCCGTCATCAGCATCGCCCAGGCGAACAACGGCATCTTGTGCAACGTCATGCCGGGCGCGCGCATGTTGAAGATCGTGGTGATGAAGTTGATGGCACCCAGGATGGAGGAAGCGCCGGCCAGATGCAGGCCCAGGATCGCGAAGTCGAGCGCCGGGCCCGGATGGCCGCCGACGGCGAGCGGCGGATAGACCGTCCATCCACCGCCGAATCCGGCCGATCCCGGCGCGCCCTCGACGAATAGCGACGTGACAAGCAGCGCGAATCCGGCGACGAGCAGCCAGAATGAAACGTTGTTCATGCGCGGAAACGCCATGTCGGGCGCCCCGATCATCAGCGGAAGCATCCAGTTGCCGAAGCCGCCGATGAGAGCTGGCATCAGGACGAAGAAGATCATGACCAGGCCATGGCCGGTGACGACCACGTTGTAGGTCTGCGGATCGGAAAAGATCTGCAGTCCGGGCTGCTGCAGCTCCATGCGGATGAGGATCGACAGGGTGGCGCCGACGAGCCCGGCACAGAAGGCAAACACCAGGTAGAGCGTGCCGATGTCCTTGTGGTTGGTCGAACAGATCCATCGCCGCAGAAAGGACGGACGGGCAGCGGCGATGTGCCCGGCGTCAGCCGCATGAGCCATGAGTCGACTCCGTCATGAAGGAACGTCTGCAACCCCGCCCTGCAGCCGAGCGAGACTGCGCGACGGGCTGCAGGCCACGGACAATGCCCACCGCGTGTCCGGGCCCGTCAAAGACATATCACATATACATCTTATTGCAATATATCTTCTGTCAAGAACGAAACGGCGCGCAACCGGACAGGGAGCCGATCGGGAATTGAAATCGCGAGCGCCCGGCTGGCGGGATTCCCGGTCGGCCGTGGCCGGAACCGATCAGGCGGCGGGCTGGATGCCGAAGGCCTTGGGCTTGAGCATCAGGTCGGCGAGTGTGTAGCGGTCGAGCGTGTCGTTGAACGCGTCGAGCGCCTCGCGCAGGACTCCGCGCAGGCGGCAGGAGCGCGTGATGAGGCATTCGTTGCCGGTGGCGAAGCATTCGACCAGCGCAAAGTCGGGCTCCGTCAGGCGAATGACGTCGCCGAGGCGGATCTTGTTCGGGCGCGAGCCGAGCGTCAGCCCGCCCGAGCGGCCGCGAACCGCCTTGAGATAGCCGGCGCGGGTCAGCACGTTGACGACCTTCATGAGATGCGCGCGCGAGATCCCGTAGGTGCGCGCCGTTTCGTCGATCGTGATCAGCCGGTCCTCGTGCGCCGCCGCGTACATCAGGATGCGCAGGGCGTAGTCGGAAAAGTTCGTCAGTCGCATCGGGTGCTTCCGCGGTGATGGGGCGCAACGGACCGAACGCCGAAGCGAATAATAAAAGTACATCGACCGTGCATCTTTGACAAGCCTCTCGCATCGCGCTCCCGCGCATCGCCGCCTCCCCCGGGCGGCGGCTAAATGATGTATTGACAATATATGTTTTTGGCGTGACATTTCCGGCGCGGCAAGCGCGGGCGTCGCGTTCGCGCGCCGCGTTCACAGCCGTCGCCCGGCGAGTGCGGTCGCGATCGCCGGCGTGATCTTTTCCACCGCGCGACCGCGGGAACCAGAAATGTCGGACACTCAGGCAGGATCGGTCGGCAGCGTCGTCGATGTACGCACGCTCGTGCCGGCGCAGCGGCACCGGAAGATCTTCGAGCTCGTCGATCAGCTGGAGCCGGGAAAATCGTTCGTCCTCGTCAACGATCACGATCCCAAGCCGCTCTACTACCAGCTCGAAGCCGAGTACCCGAGGCAGTTTTCCTGGGACTATCTCGAGCGCGGCCCGGACGTCTGGCGCGTCGAAATCGGCAAGCGCACACGGGCCGCCTGAGGCCCGACCGGGTCGTGCCGACACCCGCCGGCACGACCCCAACCCGAGGAGCATCGCCGTGACCGGGGTTTCGCTGTCGCGCTGGACCATGACTTATTTCGCCGCCGGCCTCGTGGCGCTCGTGGCGGCCGAGGGGCTCATGGCGGCCGGATACGGGTTTCCCAACGCGCCGGTGCAGGCTCCGCAGACGCTTGTTCTGGTGCATCTGGTCGCGATCGGCTGGCTCAGCGTGCTGATGTGCGGCGCGCTGTTCCAGTTCGTGCCGGTCCTGGTCGCCCGCCCCCTGTTCAGCGATTTTCTGCCGCTGCCGGTGCTGATCTGCCTGCTCGTCGGGCTCGCGGGCCTCCTTCTCGGATTCCTGCAGCTCGAGCGGCCGCTTGGTCCTGCCCTTCCATATTTTCCGGTGGCCGGCGCCCTGCTCGGCACCGGCTTCGCGCTGGCGCTGTGGAATCTCGGCCGCACCTTGTGGGTGGCGCGACCCTTGCCGCTGCCGGCGTGCTTCGCCGTGGCCGGCCTCGCCAGCCTCGCGGCGACCGCCTTGTTGGGCATCATCTTCGCGCTCGTCCTCGGCGGCACGACGCAGCTCGCCCACCTGCTCGACCTGACCGCCGCCGGCGTCCCCGTGCACGCGATCGCCGGCCTCGGTGGATGGCTCACCTTCACGGCGATCGGCGTGACCTATCGGCTGCTGGCGATGTTCATGCTGGCGCCGGAACTCGACCGGCAAAGCAGCCGCGCCGCGCTCCGTCTCGGGATCGCGGCCCTCGCGTTCGCGGTCGTCGGCGGGACCGTGGCCATCTGCCTCGGCGCCGAGACGCACCGCGTCCTCCTTGCCGCGGGCGCCTTGGGCCTCGCGGCGCTCGCCTGCTACGCCTGCGACATCGTTCATCTCTATCGGGCGCGCAAGCGCCGCGTGATCGAGCTCAACAGCCGCATGGCCGGTCTCGCGCTCCTCTCGCTCGCCGCCGCCGGCGCGCTGCTCGTGGTGCTGCTCGGCCTCGGCGCGCTGTCGCAGCGCGTCGAAGCCCTCGTCTTCCTCATCGCGTTCGGCTGGCTCTCCGGACTCGGCCTCGCCCAGATGTACAAGATCGTGCCGTTCCTCACCTGGCTCGAGTGCTACGGCCCGGTCATCGGCAAGAGGCCGACGCCGCGCGTCCAGGACCTCGTGGTCGAGGGCCGCGCCATGCGATGGTTCCTCCTCTATTTCCTCGCCGTCTGGTCGGGCACGGTCGCGCTGCTCGCCGACTCCGCCCTGGCGTTCCGGCTCGCCGCCGCCGCGATGAGTGTCGCGACCATCGGAATCATCGCGCAGCTTCTGCGCGCGCGCCGCCTCGCCGACGTGCAGGGTGCCGTTCGCCTGCCCGAAGGCGCACACCGGCCGCGCCTGCTGCTCTCGCTTTCCCGCCAGACCTGACCGAAGGAGAACCCGCGATGACCACATTCGTTGATTTGGACGTTCGGCCGATTCTGCGCGCCGGCGGCGAACCGTTCGAGAAGATCATGCAGACCGTCGGCTCGCTCGCGCCGGGCCAGGGGCTGCGGCTCTACGCGACCTTCAAGCCGTTGCCGCTCCTGCACGTGCTCGGCGCACGCGGCTTCACGCACGAGGCGCGCGAACTCGACGGCGGCGAATGGGAGGTGCTCTTCCGTCCGGCGGAGAACGCGCAGGCCGGCACGGCCGTGAACCCGGTCGCGGCATCCGACGATGCCGACTGGCCCGACCCGGTGCAGCATCTCGACAACCGCGACCTCGATCCGCCCGAGCCGATGGTGCGCATCCTGGCGGCGACCGAATCCCTGAAGCGCGGCGAGGTTCTCTCGGCGCTGCTGTGCCGTGAGCCGATGTTCCTGTTTCCGGAACTGGCCAAGCGCGGCCATGCCTGGCGCGGCGGCTTCGAGGCCGACGGCAAGACCTACAAGGTGCTGGTCCGCGTCGGCGCCGCGCGGGAGGCCGCGGCATGAGCGTCGACCAGGATCTCATCGGCAGCGTCCGGGAGGCGCTGCGCATCGTGATCGACCCGGAGCTCGGCTACAACATCGTCGACCTCGGCCTCGTCTATGAGGTCGCCGTCGGCGATGGCGGCGTGGCCAAGGTCGTCATGACCACCACCACGCCCGGTTGCCCGGCGACAGGCTATCTCACCGACGGGGCGCGAGAGAGCGTGTGCGCCGTTCCGGGCGTCACGGCGGTCGACGTGACGCTGAGCTACACGCCGCCCTGGACGCCGCAGATGATGAGCCCGGAGGCCAAGCAGCATTTCGGCATCGACGATGACGGCGCCTGGTGACGAATGCCACGCGGGCGAACCGGACGCGCCCGGCGCCGCGAGGGACGCGGACGCCCGGCTGGTCGAGATCCTGTTGGCGAGCCTCCGCGAGCTGGCGGCGGCAAACCGCGTCGAATCGGCCTGCCGCCTCGCCGGCCGGGCGTGCGCGGCGCTGCGCCGGCACGATCCGAAGGCCGAGCACCGATTCAACGCCCTGCTGCACCGCCTGAGCCGGCAGCTCACGTGGTAGCGGCGGCAACTGATCGGAATCAGATCCGATGAACGTCGAGCCGGACAACGGCACATTCTGCGTCGATGCCTCGCTCGTCGCCGAGCTTCTCGGCGTCGCGCCCGAGCGCGTGCATGCGCTGATCAGATCGCGCGAGATCACCAGCGTCTGCGAACAAGGCATCGCCGAGCACGCGGGACAGTTTCGGCTCACGTTCTTCTACAAGGGCCGGCGCGCGCGGCTGAGCGTCGACGCGCGAGGAAGCATCCTCAAGCGCTCGGCCGTCGATTTCGGCGAGGCAACGAGCGCGCGGACGCCACGCAGAAGCGCGGCACGCTGACCGTCGTCCCGTCTTTCGCGGGTCTCGAAGCGGGGCTGTGGCCCGCAGGACACGTCGCGATCCTTCACGCGCGAACCGCATTGACAAGTGGTCCGCCCGCCCGTTCACTGCGCGGCGGTACGGGTGTGCCGGCGGAAGCCGGCCAAGAGGGAATCCGGTGACGTAACGTCCTTGCGACAACGCCAATCCGGAGCTGCCCCCGCAACTGTCAGCGGTGAGCCCTCCTCCACGATGCCACTGGACGTCAGTCCGGGAAGGCGGAGGTCGGGCGAGGATCCGCGAGCCAGGAGACCTGCCTGTGCCGGTCACCCTTCCGACGCGCGGGGCGCGCGATCGGAGCGGTCTCTCCGCCAGCGGTGACATGCGAAACCGTCGCGGAGGACTGGCTGTGACCCGTTCCCCAGCATGTTGAAATGCCAAGGCGCGTCCTCACGGCGGCGCCTCCGTGACCCGTCCATGCGTACGAAACGGAGGCATGTCATGGTCGTTCCATCCACCCTTGTTGCATCGTTGCGGCCGACGCCGAGATGTCGGCGTACGGCCCTCGTCGTGGTCATCGGTTTCACCTTCGCGGGCCTCGGCTCTGTCGCGTGCCAGGCGCAATCGGCCGAGCTTCCCGAAATCACCGTCTACGCCAACCAGGAGCCGACCGACGTCTCCAAGGTCGGCGTCGCCACGACGGTTCTCCGCGGGGAAGACTTGCGCAGCCGCGGCTATCGCAACGTGTCCGACGCGCTGCGCGCCGTGCCGGGCGTCGAGGTCAGCCAGACCGGCAGCGAAGGCTCGCTCACGCACGCCGGCATCCGCGGCTCGCAGGCCAAGCACGTCCTCGTCCTGATCGACGGGGTCGCGGTCAACAACCTGTCGGACGGCTCGTTCGATTTCGCCGACTTCTCGCTCGAAGGCGTGGAGCGGATCGAGGTCATCCGCGGCCCGCAGTCGGGCGTGCATGGCGCCGACGCCAACGCGGGCGTGATCGCCATCACGACGATCACCGGCCGCGGACGCAAGCCCGGCGGCGACATTCGCGTCGAGGGCGGAACGCAGGACACCGGCCGGATCGCCGGCTCGTTGCACGGCAGCGTCGGCGCCGTCTACGGCGCGGCCGCCTTCGATCGCACGACCAGCGCGGGCTACAACGTTTCCCGCTTCGGCAACGACACGAACGGGTCCTACCGCACGAACGTCAACGCGACGCTCGGCGCCGACGTCACACCCGATTTCAACATCGAAGGCTCGGTGCGCCACGTCAGCCGTTCGACCTATGTGGACATCCAGCCGGTCGACGGTCCCTTCGCCGGTTTCGCCGTTCCGTCGACCCTGCTCAGTCCGCCGGCTCCGTTCACCGAGAACTTCAACGCGTTCCAGTCGACGCAGGGGCGCGTCAATGCCCGCTGGGCGACCTTCGACGGCGCCTTCGTGCAGAATTTCGGAGCCGCGCGCTACGATGATCACGTCAAGGCGTTCGACGTCCAGGGCGGCGCGTTCGCGACCGACGGCGGCCGCGACTTTCTGAACTACAAGGGCACCGTCTACATCCCGCATTCGTTCTTCGGCGAGAAGCAGACCGCCACCTTCGCGGCCGACTGGAAGCGCGAGACCATGAACCTCACGTCGGATTCGCTGAGCTTCGATCCCGTGGCGCAGGCGTTCTGGGCCGGCCATCCGAGCCGCAACCGCACCGGCGTCGCCGGCGAATATACGATCGACCTGCCGACCGGCACGACGCTCACCGGCGCGGTGCGCCGCGAGACCAACAGCGGGTTCGCCGACGACGTCACCTGGCGGGCGACCGCCTCGCAGCGGCTCTCCGCCGCCACGCGCCTGCACGCCTCCGTCGGCACCGGCGTGACCGATCCGAGCTTCATCGACCAGTTCGGCTTCTTCCGCGGGAGCTTCATCGGCAATCCCAGCCTCAAGCCGGAAAGCTCGATCGGTTGGGATGCCGGCTGGGAGCAGGGCTGGATCGACGGCCGTCTGGTGACCGACCTCACCTATTTCAACGCGCAATTCACCGACAAGATCGTCACGGTGTTCGATCCGACGTTCCATTCGACGGTGGTCAATGCGACGGGCGTGTCGCCGCGCCAGGGCCTCGAGGCGACGCTCAAGATCAACCCCGTCCCGTGGGCGACGATCGCCGCCTCCTATACCTACACGGAGGCGCATCTGCCCGACGGTACCGCCGAGGTCCGACAGCCGAGGAACGCGGCGGCCCTCAACATCACGACCCGCTGGCTCGACAACCGCCTGCATGTGAACGGCGGGCTCGTGTTCAACGGCGCGATGCCGGACGACTTCTTCGGAGCCACCTCCAGCGTCGTGACGCTTCCGGCCTACACGGTGGTCGACGCCTCGATCGCCTACGACATCCGTCCCGACGCGCAGGTCTATGTACGCATGCAGAACGTGCTCGACCGGACCTACGAGGAGGTCTTCTCGTTCCGTGCGCCGCCCTTCGCCGCCTTTGCGGGGCTGACAATGCGGCTCGGAGACTGAAGCGGTCGCGGCGCGGTCAAAGTCTTCGTGAGTCAAAGCAAGGGGCCGGCCTCGCGGCCGGCCCCTCTCACGACCCGGGATGCTCCGTCAGTTGCTGACGCGGGCCGTGGACTTGGTGGCCTTGGCGGTGCGAACGGTCTTTCCGTGCGTCATAGACTTGGCGTGCTTGATGTGCTTGACGTGCCTGGTGCGCTTGACCTTGGCGACGTGACGCTGGGCCTTGTGGGTCTTGAGCGTGTGCGTCTTGGCCACACGCTTGGCGTGATGTTTCGCCTGATGCTTCAGCTGGGCCTTGCCGCTGGTCATCGTCGCAGGAGCCGTCGAGGCTGACGTTCCGGCAGCGAGCACCGGCGCGCCAAGCATCGTCGCGGCGACCAGGGCGGCGGCAATTCTCTTCAACATGGGAGTGTTCATCCTTTCGGGCGTTGCGGGTCTGGCGAACCTCGATCGAAAGTGCCGATCTGCCCGTGATGATGCTACCGGGGTGCTGAACCCGCGCTGAAGCCGCGTCAGGCCGATTGTTCAGCTACATGAACCGCGGCCCGCGATGCCGCTCATCCCGCGTTCATCGGCCGGATTCCCGGAACCTTTCTGCCGCTACGGCATCCATTCACGGCCAGTTGAAGCGCGGATGCGGAATGAAGGCGCGAGGCGCTCTGTTTGCCTCAAAACGGCCGCGGGTGAGGATTTCGCCGGTGAGGCGGCACCGGCCGTCCAAGGGCCACATTTGGCCCTATGCTCGGCTCCGACGCTGAACCGCCACGGAAGACCACGCGCGAGGCCGACACGGGGAACCGGATTTGCCCGCGTGGTACCGCCTGAAGGCCGAGAATCGCTTGCAGAAGATCCGCTTCATCTGCGGGGGGACCCAGTGCCAGGAATACAAGGACCTCCACGACGCGTTGGAAGGAGACCTCAGCTACTGAAGACGGCAGTCCCTGACGGCAGCTACTGACGGTTCGAACGAACCGTCATCTCACGGCGCTCCATCCAGCCAACAGCAACAGGAGAACACGTGATGACCATCCCTCGCGTTCACCTCGCAGCGCTCGCGGCCGCCGCGCTGATCGGCGGCAGCATCGCGGCGCCGGTTCCGGCCGGAGCCATCGGCATGGAGAGCCCCTCTCCGCCACCTCCCTCCGCCAACGCGCCGACGCGGTCGACGCCGCCGGCCGTGAAAAAGAAGAAGCCGTCGACGCGCGTGCAGAAGCAACGGCCGACACAGGACAAGGACTCGGACAAGCGCTCCGAGCGGCAGTTCCTCGACGGCTATCATGCCGCCTACGCGATGATCTACGACAAGGGCGACTACCAGGATGCCATCACGGCGCTGCGCGCGCTGAACCACGACGACCATCCGGATGTCGCCACGCTGCTCGGTTACGCGAGCCGCAAGCTCGGCCGCTACGCCGACGCGAAGTACTGGTACGACAAGGCGCTCGCCGCCGACCCTCGTCACGAGAGCACGCTGTCGTATTACGGCATGTGGCACGCCGAGCAGGGCAACCGGCTCAAGGCCGAGGAATATCTGGAGAAGGTGCGGGCCATCTGCGGCACCGAGTGTCGCGCCTACACCGAGCTCAAGGGCGTGATCGACCACACGGCGACCTATTGAACGCCGTCTGAGCCTCTGCTGATCGGAGCCTGATCGAGCGGGCCGGCTTCGCCTTGCGAGCCGGCCCGCGCGCTCGCCGACGCGATCCCCCGGGGTGAACGAGGTCGAAGCGTAATTTGACTCCGATCGCACGTTCGGGGCTCAAGTCTTCGCCCCGGTCTCCGCCATCAGCCACCCCAGGTACGTCTCCTCGACCCGTTCGAGCGGAATCTCCATCAGGGCCGGCGTCGAATAGGCATGCAGTTCCTTGACGGCCGCGCAGACCGCATCGAACAGGGAGGAACGGGTCTTAACGATCATGACGGCTTCCTCGCCGCGCTCGATTGTGCCCTCCCACCAATAGTGCGAAACCATGCCCGGCAGGATGTTGACGCAGGCGCACAGCCGCCGCTCGAGCAGCGCCCGGCCGACCTTCTCCGCCTCGACAACGGAAGGGTGGGTCGTATAGACGAGGATCGCGCGTTCCATGTTCCCTTGCCCCGGTGACGTTCGACGCCCAGCCGCCGCGCCCGCGGCTCCAACCCTCGAGGACCGATGAACCGCCCCCGACAGAGCTTCGAGCGGATCGCCTTCGTGGCGAGCCCGATCGCCGAGGCGCAGGACGCGCTTCAGCAGCTCGTGCAGCGCTACGGCAACGCGGATCCGGCCTCCGCCGACGTCATCGTCGCGCTCGGCGGCGACGGGCTGATGCTGCAGACCCTGCACCGAATGATGAAATCCGGCAAGCCGATCTACGGCATGCACCGGGGCACGGTCGGCTTTCTGATGAACGACTTCAGCACGGAGAGACTGAAGGAAAGGCTGCAGGCGGCGGAAATGACCGTCATCCATCCGCTGCTCATGTCCGCGCGCGACGAGAGCGGGCGCCAGCACGAACACTACGCGCTCAATGAAGTCTCCGTGTTTCGTCAAACCTACCAGGCGGCGCGCCTTCGCATCCTCATCGACGGCCAGGAGCGGCTCGCCCAGCTCGTCGCCGACGGCGTGCTGGTGGCGACGCCGGCCGGATCGACCGCCTACAATCTCTCCGTCCAGGGTCCGATCATCCCGATCAACGCCCCGCTGCTGGCGCTCACGCCGATCAGCCCGTTTCGTCCGCGGCGCTGGCGCGGCGCGCTCCTGCCCGATTCCGCCGGCGTCAGGATCGAGGTGCTCGAAGCCGACAAGCGCCCGGTGGCGGCGGTCGCCGACCACGACGAGGTGCGCTCGGTGCATTCGGTCGACATCTCGATGGACCACGCCATCGCGATCCACATGCTGTTCGACCCCGGCCACAGCCTCGACGAGCGCATCCTGCGCGAGCAGTTCGGGTATTAGAGCGTTTTCCAGCGAAGTGAGGGGTTCGCGTGGAGAAAACGCGGCAAGGCAAGAACCGAGAGCCCCGACTTCGATTCCATCGAAGCCGGAACGGCACCAGGAAATCCGGCGCGCCCGCGCGTCACTCCAGCGGTTCGAGCTTGACGATCGAGGCGTGGTGATTGTTGCCGACCCAGAACGTGACCGGGTTGGTCGAATTGTCCACGAACACGCGGCGCACGTTGGTCTGGCGCGGCAGCAGATATTCGACCGACTTTCCGGTGGCCGGATCGAAGCGCAGTACGCGGTCGCTCGACATCGACCCGCTCCACAACTCGCCGTTCCGGTCGAGAAACACGTCGTACGGGTAGGTGTGCGGCGTCGGCACGTCCCATTCCTTGAACGATTCACGCTTGGGATCGAACATCGCCACCTTGTTGGCGGCGAACTCGGCGAACCAGACGCGTCCCTCCCGGTCCATCATGGTGCGGCGCGGACGCGAAGCCCGCGTCGGAGTCGGATAGAGGGTGGTCTTCAGGGTCTGGGCGTCGACCCGGCCCACGTTCTCGTCGCCGAAATCCATGAAGTAGAGATTGTTCCGCGCATCGGCCGCGAGCCCGTAAGGCGAATGCAGGCGGCCCTTGGGCATGCCGACGAACGGGTTGACCGTCTCGAATTTTCCCGTCGCGAGATCGAGGCGCAGAATCGCGTGGGTGTTGACCTCGTTGGTCCACACCTTGCCGTCGACCTGCGATTCGCCCGGCATCACCATCGACTGCTGGTTCGCGTCCGTGTTCATCCCGGGAGGAACGGCGAAAATGCGGAACGTCTTCGTCTTGATGTCGAATTTCGCCAGCCCGCCCTGGAACATCATGGCAAGCCACAGGTTGCCGTCGTGGTCGGGCTCGAGCGCGAGCGATCCGGTCGGGAAGCCCGGCTTGAGCACCGGATAGGCGAACTCCGCGTGCGCGCCGGTTCGCGGATCGAGCCGGCCGAGGAAGTTCTCGGTGAAATTCGAATACCAGACCATGCCGTCGGCGTCGGTGCGCACGTCGTGCGGCGCGATCGTCGCGCGCGGCAGGTCGTATTCGGTGATGACGACGCGCGTCGCCTCCCCGCTCGGACGCGGCAGGGTCCTGAGCGGATAGTCCCAGGTGTCGCGGCGGCTCAGGTTGACGCTCGCCAGATACTCCCCGAGCTTGCGCGCCCGCTCCTCGTTCACCGTGCGCTCGACGATACGCGGCTGGATCCGCGCCATCGTGCTGTTGTTGGCGTAGTTCGCCATCCGGTGCAGGAGCGGCACGAATTCCTCGGCCGTGTACTTCGAGCGCACGATGCGTTCGAGCGTGTGGCAGCTCATGCACTCGATCAGCGGCCGCTTGTCGGCCGGCGTGCCCGGCATGCTCATCAGCCACTCGGTACTGGTGAGCTGGCTCGCCAAGTCCTTCGCCTTGCGCAGCTTGAGGTCGACGGAGGCCCCTTCCGCGCCCACGTCGGCCGACCTCGGCCCGTCGAGCTCGTAGCCTGTCGCCCGGATGCGCAGCGCATACGATCCGGGGCCGAGCTTCGCCGGCGGGAAGCGGAAGTGCCCGTCACGGTCGCTCACCACGGTGACGGTGATCGGCGAACCGACCTTCTGCGCGCTGACGAGCACGCCCTCCATGCGGCCCTCTTCGGCCGACATGACCGTGCCCGACAGGGCCGGCTCGGCGCCGGCGCGCGCGGCACATCCAAGGGCCATGAGCGCAAGAAGCAATGAACAAAACCGTTTTCGCATGATGCGTCCGCGGATTTCTCGCAGCTCCAGGACGGAGGCGGCACCGGACCGCCTGCGCTAGCGATGCGACAACAGGCAATCGACCTCGACCGGCGCGCCGGGCTCGCTGCCGGGATTGCGCCGCTGGCTTTCGGTGAACCGGTATCCGTCCTTGCTGCAGGAGATCTGCACCTGCTCGGGGTCGACGTTCTTGCTGAATCCGAGGATCTGGTAGTGGCCGTTGGCGTCGCTGCGCGTCACGAGGGTGCCATTCCCGCCCTTGAATTCCGCCGTAACCTTGGCGTCCTCGACGACGTCGCCGTTCTGGTCCTTGACGAAGCCGAAGAACGGCATGTCGTCATCCGAGCCGCTGTCGGCGTCGAGCGTGCTGCCGCCCGCGAGCGCGGGACCGCCCAGCACGGTGGCGCTCATGGCCGCCACGAGGCCGAGCGCGGTCCATCGGCCGGGCCGGCGCGCCAGACGTCTTGCGTGTTCCCCCGAGTTCTGCATCACAACTCACTGCCGACGCAGCGACCGTCAGCGAAGGAAATATCCGCGAAGAAGGATGACGAAGAGCACGATGACGGCAAGCGGCGCAAGCCATGTCAGCGCCGGCCAGATCCGCGCCGTCCATCGCTCCGGAACCATCAGCGAGAGCGCCGCGATCGCGAGCGCGCCGAGCGCCGAGGTGAGCAGCCAGCCGTACCAGTACATGGCCGGCCCGGCCCTGACCGGCTGGACCAGGAACCCGAACTGCTTAAGCCGCGGGTGATAGGTGAACAGCGCCAGGTTGTACTGGACCGCCAGATAATAGAGCACCACGAAGGCGATCGAGAAGACCGGCAGCGCGCGGGCGAGACGATGCGGACCGCTCATGAGCCGAACCCGCGGATGTTGTTGAGCACATGGCCGACCAGGAACGCCCACCACACAACGAAGGCGAGGATCGCGGTGACGATGGCGCGGGTGCGGACGTGCTCGGCCGGCGGTTGACGCCAGATGTACCAATACGCCGGCAGCAGCCCGAGCCCGACCGCGACGAAATGCTCCTTCAGCTCGAAGCTGCCGTTCGCGGCATGCAGCCGCAGGCTCTCGAGCACGATGCGCACGCTCGTGCGGTAGCTCGGGTAGACGAGGCTGCCGACGATGGCGGTCAGGACGAACAGCAGCACGATGGCGTTGGTGTAGCGGGCGGACGGAACCGCGCGGAAGCTCGCGAAGAACGAGCCCGGCCGCTGGCGCGCCGGCCAGCAGACGCTCAGCGCCTGGTGGGTGATGGCGCCGATCAGTGCGACCGCCAGCAGGCTGTGGACGATGAGCAGCGTGCTGATCATGCGGCCCGGCCGGACACGGTCCGGGCCGAGGCGCCGAAACCGCCATTGCCCGAAGGGCCGGCCGCCATCGGCGCGCAGCGCTCCTCCCCCATGTTCGCCTCCCGTCGCGGCACGTCCCGGCCGATCGTTCTTGATTGAAAATTCTGCCGCAGGCCGCGTCGGCGCGGCAAGCGAAAAGTCGCTGCACGCCCGGCATGTCAGGTCGGCTCGCCGCCACGTTCGGCGAAATCCTGCGATTTCCCGCGGCCGGCGGCCGCGCCGTTTGATCAGGATCAAAGCACGGCGGGGCGCCGGCCGGGACACTGCCGGACGCTCGCCTTTTCGCAACCGCCCGGACTTCCAGGTGATCCCGCATGCCTCACGTCGAAACGCCCTACGACAAACGCGACTGGAGCGCACATCCCGCCTTCATCTCGCCGGCCTATACCTCCACCGTCCTGCGCGGGCCTTCACGGCCGCTCGTCCCCATACCGCAGACCCTCTCGGAACTGACCGGCCCGGTGTACGGCCACCACGACATCGGCCCGCTCGACCATGACCTGACCAAGAACGGCGCCGTCAACGGCGATCCGGTCGGCGAGCGCATCATCGTCGAGGGCCGCGTGCTCGACGAGAACGGACGCCCGATTCCCAACACGCTGATCGAGGTCTGGCAGGCGAACGCCGCCGGCCGCTACATCCACAAGCGCGACCAGCATCACGCGCCGCTCGACCCGAACTTCTTCGGCGCCGGCCGCTGCGTCACCAACAGCGAGGGTCGCTACCGCTTCATTTCGATCAAGCCCGGACCCTACCCGTGGCGCAACCACCCCAACGCCTGGCGGCCGGCGCACATCCACTTCTCGCTGTTCGGCCCGAGCTTCCTGACGCGGCTCGTCACCCAGATGTACTTCCCGGGCGATCCGCTGCTGCCCTACGACCCGATCTACAACTCCATCCCGGACGAGAAGGCGCGCCCGCGGCTCGTCTCCGAATTCTCCCTCGACATCACCGAGCCGGAGCACGCCACCGGCTTCCGCTTCGACATCTATCTGCGCGGCCGCAAGGCCACGCCCACGGAGCAATGAGCATGTCCCGACAGACGCCCTCGCAAACGGTCGGTCCCTATTTCGCCTACGGCCTGACGCCGCAGCTCTACGGCCGGCGCGGGATCGCCAGCAACGTCATCTGCACCGATGTGACGCCGGGCGAGCGCATCCGCATCAAGGGCCGGGTGCTGGACGGCGCCGGTCAGCCGATCGAGGACGCGATGATCGAGGTCTGGCAGGCCGACGCCAAGGGCCGCTACGCCCATCCGCTCGACGCCCGCGAGCCCGGTGACCGCGAGGCCGCCTTCCGCGGCTTCGGCCGCACCGGCACCTCGCCCGAAGGCGAGTTCTCCTTCACCACGGTGAAGCCGGGCCCGGTGCCGGGTCCGGGAAACACGCTGCAGGCGCCGCACCTCAACGTGACGGTGTTCTCGCGCGGGCTCCTCACCCACGCCTACACCCGCATCTATTTCGACGACGAGCAGGCGGCGAACGACGACGACCCGATCCTGGCGCTGGTCGAGCCGGCGCGCCGCGGCACGCTGATCGCGCGGCGCGACAACGCCCCGGAGGGCACGGTCTATCGATTCGACATCCACATGCAGGGTGAGAACGAGACGGTGTTCCTCGAGGCCTGAGAGCGACCAGGCTGTCCGGCCGAAGATCTTCCCGTGGACTCAGCCCGCCGTCGATGACGGCGGGCCTTTTTTTGATCGGTCGGTCGGTTGCGGTTTCGGTTATCTGCCGCGACTCGCACGTGCCTGTTCTTCCCGAATGCGACACGTCCGGCGCGGTCCGGAACGATGGGAGGGGGCGCCGTGGCGCCCGGGACTGCAGCGCGATGCTTCGCGCTGCGCTGCGTCCGGGGAGCGGGGTGGAGCCCCGATTCCTGGCTCGTGTCTCGGACGCGGCGCAGCGCGCCGTTTCGGCGTGATGCACCGCCGATCCGGGACCAGAACCGATTGTGCGGCGATCCCGGAGGCGATCCGCATCCGAATTTCCGAGGCGGACATCCGCCTCGTCGGAAACGCGCTAGACGGACGCCGGAGCCACGCCCGGTCGCACCCGCAGCGCCTCCTTGGCCGCTTCCTTGAAGTGCTGGTCGGGCGCCAGGATGACCGAGGCCGAGCGCACCTGCTGGTGGGCGATGTCGATGCCGGGCGGCATCTCGCCCTTCTCCACCAGCGCCTTCGCGGCGCGCATCAGGCGGTGGCGCGCCATGATGATGCCGTTGTCGGTGGAGACGAGGTTCTCCTTGGTGCGGTCGATGATCGGCCCCATGCTCTCTTGCAGCGAGGCGTCCTGCATGGCGATCCCCTCGATGCCGCTGTAGGTGTCGCCGCGCTTCTGCGCCGCGCGATCCATCAGATAGTCATTGTCCTTGTTGGCAAGCGGCCGATAGGTGCCCGGCGTGTATTTCACGTGGATGCCCTTGCCCTCCCGCATCGCCTGCCGTTCGGCATCGGTGAGCCGGCGCGTCGGATGATAGTCGTAGCTCCACGCCCAGCAGTTCTCGTCGTCGATCGGGATCCAGAAGTGGCCGTGCACCGGATGGTCGGCGCGCGGCGGGATCATGGTGAACGACGGCATGACCCACTGAGTGATGCGCCAGTAGTAGTTGCCGTTCTCGGCGTTACGGCGGGCGCCGATATAGAGGCCGCCGGGGCTCTCGACGACCTCGAAGTGCGGTTTCATGTCGTTGAGGTTGTACTGGTTGCCTTTCGAGCCCTTGAACAGCGGGTCGGTGTTGAGCGCGCCGCTGTGCAGGAACGACACGTGGCTCGAATCGATGCCGCCTTCCATGGCCTGCAGCCAGTTGCACTCCTGCAGGCGCTTCGAGGTGAACGAATGTTCGCGCGGCACCATGATGAATTCCCACTCGGGGAGCGGCGGCTGCTTCTCCGGCGGCCCCATGTAGGTCCACAGCACGCCGCCGCGCTCGACCAGCGGATAGGACTTCAGCTTGATCTTCTTGGCATAGCCGCTCGCCTCCGGCTCGGAGGGAACGTCGATGCACTGGCCGGTCACGTCGTATTTCCAGCCGTGATAGGGGCAGCGGATGCCGCATTCCTCGTTGCGGCCGAACCACAGCGACACGCCGCGGTGGGCGCAGAACTCGTCGATCAGGCCATAGCGCCCCTCGCTGTCGCGGATGGCGAGCAGGCGCTCCGACAGGAGCTTCACCCGCACCGGCGAGCAGTCGTTCTCCGGCAGCTCCTCGGCGAGCAGGGCCGGCATCCAGTACATGCGGAACATCTGGCCCATCGGGGTGCCGGGGCCGGTCTGGGTCAGCAGGTCG
>CAZIGW010000219.1:0-4471 GCA_964538565.1 uncultured Hyphomicrobiales bacterium
GAGTGCCTCCGGGGCCGGAGTGACAGCACCAACGGGCGCGGCCTCTTCCGGTGGGCGCGGGCGCTTGCCACGGCGTGGCCCTGAAGGAATCTTGAGCCACTGATCCAACTCGTCCCCGCCCACCTCCGGATTCGTGGTGAGGTTGTGCTCGGAGTAGGGCTCGCACAGCGGCTCATCCCACGCCGCCTCCTGCCGCATCAGCAGTTCCTCCACCTCCTGCTCCAACTTCGCCGTGTCCGGCCGGGCCTCGGGCGCCTTGGCCAACATCCTCAGGCACAGGCGGCTCAGCTCCGGGGGCACCCGCGCGTTGCGCTGCCTCGGCGGCACCGGCGGCTGGTCGAGCACCGCGTCCACGCCCTCCTTGTCGTGCTCATCCCCCACCTCGAAGGGCACCTCATCCGTCAGCAGCCAGTAGAGCACCACCCCCAGCGCGTACACGTCATCCGCGGGCACCGGCCGGTAGCGCGCCGTCGGATCCCCCTCGTAGGCGCGACGGAAGCGCCAGGCCTCGGGGCTGCGGTACGCATGGGTGCCCGGCGGCATCAGCCCTCGCGTCACCGGCTCGGCCTGCTCGCACCCGCTCACGCCGAAGTCCAACAGCACCGCCTGCCCATCCTCCTGTGTTACCGAGCGCGGTAGTTGATGGACGAGCGAGCGGACTGGTTGGTGGACATCGCTCTGCGCGGAGGGCGGGGTGCAGCATCGCGATGGACATCACCGGGCGCGCGCGAGGCGTGAGCACGCCCGGTGATGGGAAGTTTCAGAAGCCTGGGTCCTCGGAGGCAGGAGTGTAGTCGGCCCACAGGTGCTGCATGACGAGCAGGCAGCGGTAGCGGTGCAGCGCCTGACGCAGCGGCGGTAAGTGGGTGAGGAGGGCGTCGGCCATGGCGGACTGGAGCGAGGGCGGGAGGGGAGAGACAGCAAAGTCCTCTTGCCCCAGCTCGGGATGGGCGGCCCTGAGCGCCAGGGAGGTGGCCGCGATCGTCGCCTCAAGCGCCTCCAGCACGGCCAACTCCGGAGCCTGTGAGAGCAGCTGGAGTGAGAGGGAGCTCAAGGGCGCTCCGTGGGTGTGAGCGCCTCGGCGTCGAGGACGCGAGCGAGGATGTCGCGCTCGACGAGCTTCTTCTTGCGGCGGGTGGCTTCACGCAAGGCGCTGGTGGCCAGCCGGTCAATATCGCGCAGGGCGCCGCTGGCCGCCTCGTGGAGCATGGCCGCCGCATCGGAGGCAAACAGCTCGCGCTGGCCCCCTGCGCGCGACAGCCGCACGCGCAGGTACTCGGCGGTGTCCTCCGGGGTGAGCGGGTCGATTCTCAGCCGGGTGTGCAGGCGCGAGTAGAGGCTGCGGTTGTGCCGGCGAGACAGGCGGCCGTCCAACTCGGGCAGTCCCACCAGAATCAGCGAGAGCAGCGCCCTGGAGTCCCACTGGTAGTTGAGAAGGATGTGCAGGTGGTCGAGCACGTCCTGGTGCAGCAGGTGGGCCTCGTCCAGCAGGAAGACGGGGTGCAGGCGCTCGTGGCCCAGCTGCTCGATGTGCGTGGTGACCGCGTAGAAGACGGCGGCGGCGGTGGCCGAGGGGGTGAGCCCCAGGGCCAGGCACAGTTGGCGGTAGAAGTCGCGTCGGCCCAGCGTGGCGTTGTGGCAGTAGGTGAGGCGGAAGCCCGCTTGGGGCAGGCGCTGGCGCAGCGCGCGCAGCACACAGGTTTTGCCCACGCCGGGCTCGCCCACCAGCACCACGGAGGCGCGCTGGTGCAACGCTTCGCACAGCTCGTCCACCAGCGACAGCTTGGAGGGGGGCATCCACAAGTCGCTGTCGGAAAGCTCCTTGGAGAAGGGTGGCTCTCGCAACTCGAAGTGGCTCAGGTATGAAGGCGTCATGACTGAGCCTCCGGGGCGTGCTCGGGCCTCTTGCCGCTCGCCTTGTCCAGCAGGGCCTTGGGCGGATCGAAGGCCGGTGGCGGCGGTGCGCTCTCGTCCAGGTGGGGCTTACGCCAGGGCCGCTGGCGGCGGGCATTCTTCACCGGGTCCACCGGATACACCTCGTAGCGTCGCCCCTCGTACTCCACCCAGGGCTGTTCGGTGAGGTCCACCAGGCACTGGCACAGGGTGACGATGCGGCCCACCAGATGGCCTTCAGCCAACTCCCAGTCCTTGCCAGCGATACGCACGGAGGTGTCGCGGCGCACGCGGCGGCGGGAGCGCACGGTGAGCGCCTCACGCAGCGCTGCCTCGTCGAAGTCGATCGCAGAGGGCCGCAGGGCGTCGAAGGTTTTCTGGGGACAGGAGCCCAGCAGGCCCGCGTGGGGCGCGCCGTGGTAGTGCTCGTCGAGCCAGGCCCACAGCCGGACATTCACCTCGTGCAGAGAGGAGAGGCTGCCCAGGAAGTCCAGGCAGCCCTCGCGCAGCGTGCGCCAGAAGCGCTCCATCTTCCCGCGGGCCTCTGGGTCATACGGGCGAGCGTGCAACAGGCTCACGCCGAGCCGGGAGCAGGCGGTGGCCAGCGTCTCCCCGCGGTAGGTGCTGCCATTGTCCAGGTAGAGCGCGTCAGGCTTGCCGTAGCGGCGCAGGGCGCCCACCCACACGCCGAGCATGTCCACCTCCCGCTCGGTGTGCAACGCCTCGAGGGCCACCACATAGCGGCTGGCGTCGTCCAGCAGGGCATGAAGGCGCAGGGGCCTGCCCTTGCCCTGCACCTGGAGGGTGGGGCCATGGCATACGTCCCCGTGCCACAGCGCCATGGGGCGCTCGGCCTGCCAGCGCAGCCGCGTCTTGCTGGAAGCGCCCTCGCGCAGGCCTACCTTGTCCAGGCCCGCCTCGGTGAACAGGCGCCGCACGGTGGTGGCCGACACTCGCCCCTTGTCCATGCGCCCATCGGCCGTCAGCGTGCGCAGGATGAGGGGCACCGAGGCATTCGGGTGCTCGCGGCGGATGTCCAACAACAGTTGCCGCACCTCGGAGGGCAGCGCCTGCGCCCGCCCCTTGTCCGAGCGGGGCCGGGGCTTGAGTCCCTCCAGCCCTCGGTGCTGCCAGGCGTAGTACCACCGCTCCAGCGTGGTGACTGAGTACTGGCGCGTGCTCTGCGCCCCCGGTGGACGGAAGCGCTGGACTGACAGCTGCTCCAGGGCCTGACGCAGTTGGCCACGCTCCAACTGGGCCTGGGTGAGCGAACCAATAATTCCATGGCGGAACACCGCCACCGCCTCGGCGGGGGTGGTGGGGGACAGCTCTTTCATGTCTCTCTCCTTGGCTCCCACCTCATGGGGGGCCAGCCGCCCACCCTATCCACCGCCTCTGGCCCCGAGCAGGGAACCTGTCAGGTAGGCAGGGTTTGCAGGCTGGGGCCCCGCCCCGCCTCACCGGCTTGCCCTCATGCAGCGCGCGCAGCGCCGTGGAACACTTTCACCACCAGCGGCACAGGCTGGGGCGAGGGCAGCGCGTAGCCTGCCAGCACCGAGGCGCTCCTCTGGGCCACCTGACGCACGGGGCCCTCTGCCACCCGCCCCCTCACGCTCTGCCACAGCCGCCCCTGCACGAGCGCTTGGCACCAGCGCTTGAGCGTCCGCCACCGGCCGCTGGAGCTTGCTCCCACCACCTGCCAGGGGCTCACCCGCTGGCGTGTCTGCCACGGCGACAGCAGCAACAGCCCGAAGAGCGCCAGGGCCAGCGCGATCACCGACGCCGAGTACAACCTCTTGTGCAGCACCCCCGCTGGTGCCACCGTCACCACCGCCTCGCACCGGATGCACCGGTAGCGCCTGACTCGAATGAGGTGCATCTGGGGGGCGGCTCCCACACTCAACGGCCCCCACACCTGGCGCTCGCGAGTGCCGTGCCCTTGCAGCACTACCCGCCCGCCTATCGGACAACTGGCCGCGCCGCAGCACGGGCAGTGCTTGGGGCGCGCCTGCTCCACGGTCGGCGGCTTCTCTGCCCAGAGCTTGACGTCGATGGCGCTTCGGACGATTCCTTGGCTGCTCCGCTCTTTCACTCTCGATTCCCGCGGAGCCCCGCTCTGGAGCGTGCTGCATTCACGCTCCAGAGCACTTTCTCCGCCGGGTGTGGCGGTGGGCGCCCAGCGCCCCGTGCTCCGGCCCCCTGCCTACCTCACCCAGCGCGCACGGCCAGGATCCGGCTCGCTGCAGGGATGCGACTCATCTGCAAGAACGCTACCCGGCAAACAGCCGGATCTTTTGACGGCCCGGATCCCCCAACCATCGTGCTCGGTAACACTCCTGGCGCACCAGGATGTTGGCCTCCTTCACATCCCGGTGCACCACTCCGGCCCGGTGCGCCGCCCCCAGCCCCTGGCTCAGTCCCCTCAGCAGCCGCAGCACCTGCCGCGCCGAGGGGTTCTCCTCCTCGGTCCACCTGTCCAGCCGCCGCCCGGCCACGTGCTCCATCACCACCACCAGGTAGCGAGGCTGCGCCTCCGGCCACTGCCAGAGGCCGCGCAAGCCCACCACGTTGGGGTGGT
>CAZIGW010000220.1:0-3266 GCA_964538565.1 uncultured Hyphomicrobiales bacterium
CCACCGGCTCGTTCCTGTTCCTCGGCCCCACCGGCGTCGGCAAGACCGAGCTGGCCAAGGCGCTCGCGGACTTCCTGTTCGACGACGAGCGCGCGATGGTCCGCATCGACATGTCCGAGTACGGCGAGAAGCACTCCGTCGCCCGGCTGGTCGGCGCGCCCCCGGGATACGTCGGCTACGAGGAGGGCGGTCAGCTCACCGAGGCGGTGCGCCGCCGGCCCTACGCCGTGGTGCTGCTCGACGAGGTCGAGAAGGCGCACCCCGAGGTGTTCGACGTGCTGCTCCAGGTGCTCGACGACGGCCGCCTGACCGACGGCCAGGGCCGCACGGTCGACTTCCGCAACGCGATCCTGGTGCTGACGTCGAACCTCGGTTCGCAGTTCCTCGTGGACCCGGCGCTGTCCGACGAGGACAAGAAGGCGGCGGTCATGACGGCGGTGCGCGCCGCGTTCAAGCCCGAGTTCCTCAACCGGCTCGACGACGTGGTGCTCTTCGACGCCCTCTCGATCGACGAGATCGGGGCGATCGTCGACCTGCAGGTCTCCGCGCTGGCCTGCCGGCTGGCGGAGCGGAGGCTGACGCTGAACGTCACGGCCGCCGCGCGCGAGTGGCTGTCGATCGAGGGCTACGACCCGGCCTACGGCGCCCGGCCGCTGCGGCGGCTGGTGAGCAAGGAGATCGGCGACCGGCTGGCCCGCGGGCTGCTGTCGGGGGAGATCCGCGACGGCGACACCGTGGTGGTGGACCTCGACGAGACGGCCAACGTGCTGACTGTCGGCACAGCCCCGGTCCCCGCCTGAGCGCCCTCCTCCACACGCAACGTCCGAGGAAGTCGGGCTTCTACCCCTGACTTCCTCGGACGCAACGGGGGAGACGAGAGCTCAGCGCGACGTGCGGCGGTAGCGCGCGATCGACAGCGGCGCGAACACGGCGACGAGGATGACCACCCAGATCAGCGTGTACGCCGTCGGATTCTGCATCGACCACACCTCCGGCACGGGCGCGGCCGGGTTGGTGTTGCCGAACAGCTCGCGCGCCGCCTGCGTCACCGCCGAGACGGGATTCCACTCGACGAACGTCCGCAGCCCGCTGGGGAACGACTCCAGTGGGACGAACGCGTTCGAGATGAACGTCAGCGGCATCACCACCATGAACGACGCGTTGTTGATCACGTCGACGCTCGGCACCATCAGCCCGACGAGCGCCATCACCCAGCTGAACCCGTAGGCGAAGACCAGCAGCAGGACGAACCCCGCCACCGCCTCCCAGGCCGACGACCGCACGCGCCAGCCGACGAGCAGCCCGGTGAGCGCCATGATCACCAGCGACACCAGGTTGTAGAAGACGTCGGACGCGGTCCGCCCGATGAGCACCGCCGACCGCGACATCGGCAGCGAGCGGAACCGGTCGATGATCCCCTTCTGCATGTCCTCCGCCAGGCTGGCGCCGGTGTACGTCGCACCGAACACGACGGTCTGGGCGAAGATCCCGCCGATGAGGAACTCGCGGTAGCTGACGCCCTCGCCGGGGTCGATCGCGCCGCCGAACACGTACGCGAAGAGCAGCACGAACATGATCGGCGAGAGCAGGACGAAGACCAGGATCTCCGGCACCCGCCGGATCTTGACGAAGTTGCGCTGGGCGACGATGTTGCCGTCGCGGAGGGCGCGGAGCACTGCGTTCATCGTTCGGCCTTCCCTGCGTTCCGCTCCCGGCGGGTGCCGCCTGCGGCGACCCCCACCGTCCGCTGCACTCCGGATGCGGCCGAAGCGTTCATTTCGTCACCCCCGCCATCTCCTCGGCCGCCTTCTCCTCGGCGACGTGGCCGGTCAGCGTCAGGAACACGTCGTCGAGCGTCGGCCGCCGCAGCCCGACGTCCAGCACGGCGACCTCGTCGTCCTCCAGCCGCCGCAGCAGCGTCGCGAGCGACCGCGCGCCGTCGGTGACCGCAATGGAGAGCGCGCGGTCCGTTGCGCCGTCGTGCACCTCCCCCGTGCCGACGGCGGTCAGCGCCGCGACGGCCGCGGGCCGCGCGGCCGGGTCGGCGAGCACCAGCTCGATCCGCTCGCCGCCGGTCTGGGTCTTCAGCTCGTCGGCCGTCCCCCGGGCGATCGCACGCCCGTGGTCGATCACGACGATCTGGTGGGCCAGCCGGTCGGCCTCCTCGAGGTACTGGGTGGTGAGCAGCAGCGTGGTGCCGTCCGCGACGAGCTCGCGGATGACGTCCCACATCGACAGCCGGCCGCGCGGGTCCAGTCCTGTGGTCGGCTCGTCGAGCACGATGACCGGCGGCCCGGCGACGAGCGCGGCGGCCAGGTCGAGCCGGCGGCGCATGCCCCCGGAGTAGGTCTTGGTCGGCCGGTTGCCGGCGTCGACCAGGTCGAACCGCTCCAGCAGCTCGCCCGCCCGCACCCGCGCGCGGGCCTTGGCAAAGCCGTACAACCGCCCGACCATGACGAGGTTCTCGAACCCCGTCAGGTACTCGTCGACGGCGGCGTACTGGCCGGACAGGCCGATGCGGGAGCGCACGCCCTCGGGGTCGGCGTGCACGTCGACGCCCGCGACGTTCGCCGTGCCCTCGTCGGGCTGCAGGAGCGTGGTCAGGATGCGCACGGCCGTGGTCTTGCCGGCGCCGTTGGGGCCGAGCAGCCCGAGCACCGTCCCCTGCGGGACCGTGAGGTCGAGCCCGTCCAGCGCCGTGACCTTGCCGTAGCGCTTGACGAGGCCCGTGGCGGTGATCATGTCCGTCATGGCGGGCACCTCCGTTGATGACCTGGCGTCACCACGGTGCCATCCGCCACTGACAGCGGTCCAGGCCTATCCGTTCAGGCGCCCGACGAGCCCCGCGACCACGTCCGGCCCACCGGGGACGGTCCCGAACGTAGCGAGCACCTGGAGCGGGATCTGCCGGATCATCTCGTCGTCCGGCACGCCGACCCCCAGCTCCTCCAGTGCCGCGAGCAGCGCCGGCCCGCCCTCCGGGTCGGCGAGCCACTCGACCATGGTCGACATCGGCCCGAGCGGCAGCTGCACCCGTTCGCCGGTCACCTGCACCGATGCCGAGCCGCGGATGTCGCGGGAGGACGCGCCGACCTCGACGACGAACTCGCCGCCCTCCACCACCCACCGCCGCAGCGCCGGGTGCCAGTAGGACAGGTCCCGCGCGGTCAGCTCGAAGCTCAACGTCGCCGACTCGCCCGGCACCAGCCGCACCGTGCGGAATGCCTTGAGCTCCCGCGTCGGCCGGAGCACCGAGGCCTCCGGGT
>CAZIGW010000221.1:0-12846 GCA_964538565.1 uncultured Hyphomicrobiales bacterium
GCGCCCCCCCCCCGGGCGGGGGCCCGGGGCGCCGCCCCCGCCGCCGCGCCGTCAAAGGGGGGATGGCGGTGAGTCAGTGCAGCCCGCCGAAAGCCCAGATCAGAAGCAGAATGGGGATGGGAATCCCCAGGAGCCAAAGCAGAAGATAGCGTCCCATCGTGGAAATCCTGTCGGAATTGGTGTCAGCCAGGACAACGCGCGACGGGCTCGGAGAGTTTCACCCGTGGCGCTACGGCGCTGGCCTGTCAGCAGCCTCCCGCTTTGCAGCATGGCGGCACCGCGGCACCGCCGCGGCACGGGGATAGCCGGCCGGCCGCGGTTTTCTCCCGTTCCGGGGTGCTCTATCCTGCCGCCGATGTCCTCCGTCCTGAGCCTGCCGCTCTTTCACCTCTACGGCGACCCGCCGGACGACCAGGCGTTCGATTTCATCCACATCGAGACGATCAGCTCGCGTTCGTCGATTCACGACTGGACGATCCGCGCGCACCGTCACCGCAATCTCTTCCAGATTCTGCTGATCGAGCGCGGCGGCGGAGAACTGACCTACGAGGCCGCGGCGATCACGTTCTCGGCTCCCGCCGCCGTCCTGCTGCCGGCGACGGTGGCGCACGGCTTCCGCTTCGAGCCCAAGGTCACCGAAGGTTGGGTGGTCAGCTTCACCGAGGACGTCGCCCAGGCGCTCGGCGAGCCCAGCGGGCAGGCGCTGCATCGGCTGCGGGCGCTCGCCGCCGATCCGATCGTGCCGCTCGCCGGCGAGGCCGAGCTCAGGCGCATCGCCGCGTTCTGCAACGACCTGCACGAGGAACGGTTTCTTGCGCGCGAAGGCTATCGGATCGCCATGCGCGGCTACCTGGCGCTGATCGCCATCGAGGTGGCGCGGCTGGCGGCGAGCCGCGCGCGCACCGGCGCGGTGACGCTGCGCCCGGCCGATCCGATCGTGGAAAGCCTGCGCCGCCTGGTCGAGGAGCATTTCCGCAAGGAACGCCTGCTCGCCTTCTACGCCGAGAAGCTGGCGATGACGCCGGACCGCCTCAACGACCATGTCAAGCGCGCGACCGGCGTCACGGCCGGCCACTTGATCCGCCAGCGCGTGCTCACCGAGGCGAAACGCCAGCTCGTCTTCACCACCGAGGCGATCCACCAGATCGCCTATGATCTCGCCTTCTCCGACCCGTCCCACTTCACCCGCTTCTTCCGCAAGCAGACCGGGAAGACGCCGCAGGCCTTCCGCGACCAGGGCGGGGGCTGACGCTGGCTTCTTGTGCGGCGGTTCTCGCAAGAGCGAACCAGAAGATCCTGGCCAGAAGATTCGGTGGGCAGTCCAACTCCCTTTCTCCGCTGTGGCGGAGGGTATGCTCGTGCCAGGGGTCCCGGGTCCGCAACGTGGCACTTCGCGCCGCGCTGCGCCCGGGACACGAAAATTCCGTGTGCTGACGGATTTCTGGGTATCGTCTGTTCAGAAGGACAATTCGTAAAACAGATCACGCCAGGAAGGATTGCTTTCTTCGATCAAAGCAATTTTCCATTCCCTTCGCCACCGTTTCAGGCTTCGCTCCCGCGCCCGTGCGTCAAGGATTGAAGCGTATTCCTCGAAGTAGACCAAACGGTCCACCCCATACTGACGTGTGAATCCTGGAACGATTTTCGCCTTGTGCTCTCCGACGCGTGGCGAAAGATCGCCGGTCACGCCAACGTAGAGAGTTCCGTTGCGCTGGCCCGCAAGAATGTAGACAAAGAAAAAGAAGCGGTCGCGCATGTCAGCGGCCAACAGCTCCAATGAGCAGGCCGAACTCTGGTCCTCGTGTCCCGGGCGCGGCGCAGCACGCAGTGGTGCGCCGCAGACCCGGGGCCCACGGATGTCCGCCCGACAAGTGGTGAGCGAGATCCCCACGAGTGCGATGGGAAGATGGCGCAGCCGATTGCGCGACCCCGCCGACCCGCGCGCGACGTTCTGCTCACCCCGCTTTCGCGGTCTCGGCGATCACCTGGTTGGCGAGCTTGAAGGCGTGATTGGCGGCCGGCACGCCGCAATAGAGCGCCTGCTGCATGATGATCTCCTTCACGTCGTCCGGCGTGAAGCCGCCCTCGGCGAGCGCGGCGCGCACGTGCATGACGAACTCGTCCCACTTGTCGATGGCGATCATCGTGCCGATGACGAGCGTGCGACGCGTGCGCTCGTCCATCTGCGGACGCTGCCAGATCTCGCCCCAGGCGACACGCGTGATGAAGTCTTGGAAGTCGCCGGTGAACGGCGTCTTGCTCGCGTTCGCCCGATCGACCCAGGCGTTGCCGAGGATCTTGCGGCGCTTGGCCATGCCGCGCTCGTAGCGCTCCTTGTCGTCCATGTCCGGTCTCCCTGATCGATGGCCGCGGCTATTTCTGCATGAGGAAGCCAAGCACCTCGGTGGCGAACGCCGCCGGCTGCTCGACGTTGGAAATGTGGGCGGCTTCGAGCACCGTGAGCGAGGCGCCCGGCACGTGCTTGCGGATGAATTCCGCGTTCTCGATCGGGGTCGCCTGGTCATAGCGGCCGGCGACGACGAGCGTCGGCGCCTTGATGCGCGCGAGCAGCTCGCGGTGATCCATGTCGCGCACCGCCTCGCAGCAGCCAATGTAGCCTTCGAGCGGCGTGGCAATCATCATGGCGCGCATCCGCGCCATCGTGTCCGGCGCGCGATCGATGAATTCCTGCGTGAACCAGCGTCGCAGCCCGGCGTCGGCGATCGCTTCCACGCCGCCCTTGCGCACCGCCGCGATGCGTTCGTCCCAGCCGGTCTTCACCGGGTAGTAGCAGGCGGTGTTGGCGAGCACGAGCCGCTCGATGCGGTCGGGCGCATTGGCGCCGAGCCACTGGCCGACCATGCCGCCCATCGACAGTCCGCACCAATGGACCTTCTGGATGCCGAGGCCGTTCATCACCGCGAGCGCATCGCGCCCGAGCTGCTCCATCGTGTAGGGCGGCTTGCTCACGCCCGAGCGGCCGTGGCCGCGCCGGTCGTAGCGCACGAGGCGAAAGTGGCGCGTGAACGCCTGCACCTGCGGGTCCCACATGGAGAGATCGGTGCCGAGCGAGTTCGACAGCATCAGCACCGGGGCGCTCTTGGGGCCCTCGACCGCGACGTGAATCGGGCATCCGTCGGATTCGATCATCGGCATCCGTGTTCTCCTGAAAAAATCCAGTCGACCGCGCTCATGCGTCGCTCCGGCCGTCCCGGGCCGCGGCGAGCAGCCGGTCGATGAAATCCTGCGAGACGCCCTGATAGGAGAGCGGCTCGAACAGCCGTGCAACCTCATCGGGCGAAAGCTCGGCGGTGACGCGCCCATCCTCGCACAGCACGTCGCGCAGGTGCCGTTTCTGCGCGGAGGCCGCGCGCGCCGCCTCCTCGATGATCCTGTGCGCCTGCTGCTTGCCTAGCCTGGCGCCGAGCGCGGTCGAGATCGCTTCCGCCATCACCTGTCCGCGCGTGAGATCGAGATTGGCACGCATGCGCCCTGCGTCGACCTCCAGGCCTTCGGCGATGTCGACGATGGCGCCGAGCGCCGCGGAGGCGACAAGGAGCAGCGAGGGCACCGTCGGCCATTCCGACTGCCACGCGCCCGTTGCGCGCTCGTGATCCTGGACCTGCGCGGCGAGGAGCGTCGCCGTGAGCTGCGGGGCGATCGCCGCCGCCGCGCTCGCGGCCGCCGCCGCTGTCGGGTTGCGCTTCTGCGGCATGGTGGAGGAGCCGCCGCGACCGGGCGCCGCCGGCTCGAAGGCCTCGCCGACGTCGGTCTGCATCATCAACGTGATGTCGCGGGCGATCTTGCCGCAGGTGCCGCACAGGATGGCGAGCACGCCCGCCACCTCGGCGAGGCGGTCGCGATGGCTGTGCCACGGCGCTTCCGGCAGGGGGAGTTCGAGGAGTTCGGCAAGGCGCGCGGAAACCTCGAGACCGCGGTCACCGAGCGCCGCGAGCGTCCCGGCGGCGCCGCCGAACTGCAACGCCAGCGCCTCCGCGCGTGCGCGCCGCAGGCGCGCGCGCGTGCGGGCGAGGGCGGCGGCGTAGCCGGCGAGCTTGAGGCCGAACGGCATCGGCAGCGCATGCTGAAGCCAGGTTCGCGCCGCCATCGGCGTCCCGCGATGCGCCTCGGCGAGCCTCGCGAAGGCAACGACGGTGCGGTCGAGATCGGACAGCAGCGCGTCGATGCCGGCGCGCAATTCGAGCACGAGGGCGGTGTCGATGACGTCCTGGCTGGTCGCGCCCCAGTGCACCCAGCGCGCCGCCTGTGGATCGGACCTGGTGACCTCGGCGGTGAGCGCCTTCACCAGCGGGATGAGGATATTGCTGGCGAGCGGCGCGGCGGCCGCGATCGCCGCGATGTCGAAGCGCTCGGCGCGGCATGCCTGCGCGATCGGTCCGACCGCCGCGCCCGGGATGACGCCGACATCCGCCTCGGCGCGGGCGAGCATCGCCTCGAAGTCGAGCATGCGCTGCAGCCGCGCCCGGTCGCCGACGATCTCCCGCATGGCGGCGGTCGCGAAAAGCGGGGTCAGCAGCGAGGCGGAAAGAAAGGGCTCTGTCATGGTCGGCCGGCCAGTGGCAGACGTTTAGAGCGCGATCCGCAAAAGTGGAAGCCGGTTTTGTGTCCGATCGCGCGTCCCGAGCTTGAATTGCGCGATCGGCAAAAGTGGGAGCCGGTCTTGCGTCCGGTCGCGCCTCAGGCCGGAACTGGCGCGCTCGTCCGGGATGACGGCTCATCCGCTCGGCCCGGTTGGCCACCATCGGAACCGCCGCGCTGCCCGCGATCGGCCGCAGCTCTGCTCCAGACGATCGTCTGGTCTTACGCAGCGGGCTTTGCACAGCGGCGGGAAGGCGCTAATTCGTAGTCGGCGACCGGCGGATGGCCGGATTTCATGACGTTTCGATGGAGCAGGCGCGATGGCAATGACGATGTCGGGTGAAGTTCAGCTCGGAGCCACCCGGGAAGAGGTGTGGACCAAGCTCAATGATCCCGAGGTGCTCAAGGGGTGCATTCCTGGCTGCGAGCAGCTCGACAAGCTCTCCGACACGGAGTTCCAGGCGGTCGCCACCACCAAGATCGGGCCGGTGAAAGCCAGGTTCAAAGGCAAGGTTCGCCTGAGCGATCTCGACCCGCCGAACGGCTACAAGATCTCCGGCGAAGGCGAAGGCGGCGTGGCGGGCTTCGCCAAGGGCGGCGCGGTGGTCGTGTTGACCCCGAAGGACGGCGGCACGCTCCTGACCTACAACGTCGAGGCGCAGATCGGCGGCAAGCTTGCCCAGCTCGGCCAGCGACTGGTGGCCGGAGCGGCCAAGAAGATGGCCGACGATTTTTTCACGAAGTTCGCGGCGGCCGTGAATCCGCCGCCGGCGGCGTGAGGCCCGCCGCGAGGCGGGCCGCGCCGACAGTTCGACGTTCCGATTTGAGGGAAACGGAACGTGCTCCGGATTCCATATTTGGTCGCGTTTTCTGCGGCGAACCGGTATCGGCTGCGCCGGAGGATGCGCTAGCGACAGGGATGGCGCACGCCGTCGTAGCCCATGTAGGTCCCGCTGGCGGGATCGAACGAGCGATAGCGCGAGGAGCAGTAGGCGACCCAGTCGTCGTAGTCCGCGGGCGGCGGCCCGTACACCGGCTCCTCGTACACCGGATAGGGGCGCGCGGCGAGCGCGCCGCCGATGATGGCGCCGGCCGCAAGTCCGCCGATGATTCCCGCCGCCACGCCGCCGCCATGGTGGTGGTGGTGCCAGTGCTGCGCGGACGCCGGCGCAGGGCCGAGAACCACAGCGCCAGCGAATGCGACGGCTGCGAGCGAAACGGCGATTCTGGAGGGCATTGCGTTTGTCTCCTGATGCGGGTGTTCAACTCGACGCGGCGCGACACGGATTGCCGCGCCCGGACCAGAATAAAATCTCTTCGCCGGTCGCACGTTCCGGCGGCAAACGGCACCAGTCTTCGCGGTTGTGATCGGGTGAGACCTCGCGTCCCCTCCCGGTCTCTTGACCCGCGTTTCGTTGCGGTTCACATCTACACCCCTCTCAAGGCGAAAACGGGACAAAAACCCCTCTATTTCGCCCTCGACCCCCGCCGGTCTCCCCGGCCAGGGCATAATAACGTCGTTTGGCTCTAATTGTGGAGGTCAGCCATGCCCGCCGTCTCGCTCACGGTGAATGGCAAAGCCGTTACCGGCAATGTCGAAGCGCGCACGCTCCTGGTGCAATTTCTGCGCGAGCATCTGCGGCTGACGGGCACCCACGTGGGCTGCGACACTTCGCAATGCGGCGCTTGCGTCGTTCACGTCAACGGCAAGGCGATCAAGTCCTGCACCATGCTCGCCCTGCAGGCCGACGGGGCGCAGGTCACCACGATCGAGGGGCTGGCGAACGGCCCCGAGCTGCACCCGATGCAGGAAGCGTTCCGCGAAAACCACGGGCTGCAATGCGGTTTCTGCACCCCGGGCATGATCATGATGGCGGTCGATATCGTCCGCCGGAAGGGCCACGAGCTCGACGATCATACGATCCGCGAGGAGCTCGAGGGCAACATCTGCCGTTGCACCGGCTATCACAACATCGTCAAGGCGATCGCCGCCGGCGCCCGCGCCATGGGCAAGGGAGGGCCGGCACAGCAGGCCGCCGAATAGGGAGCCGCCGAACGGTCGACGCAGAAGCGACACCGTCACCAGGGAGACCGCCATGAACGCGACCGGCATCGGCGCGGCGGTGCGCCGCAAGGAGGACCTCCGCTTCATCACCGGCAAGGGCCACTACACGGCGGACGTGAACCGCCCGGGCCAGGCGTTCGTCCAGTTCGTCCGCTCGCCGCACGCGCATGCGCGGATCAAGCAGATCGACACCAGGGCGGCCGCCGCCATGCCGGGCGTGGTCGCCGTTCTCACCGGCAGCGAGCTTGCCGCCGACAAGATCGGCCATCTCGTCTGCGGCTGGCTGATCCACTCCAAGGACGGCTCGCCGATGAAGATGGCGCCGCATCCGGCGATCGCCAGCGGCAAGGTCTGCCACGTCGGCGACCCGGTCGCCATCGTGGTCGCCGAGACCGCCGCGCAGGCGAAGGACGCGGCCGAGAAGGTGGCGGTCGAGTACGAGGTGCTGCCCGCGGTCGTGGACCCGGCCCGCGCCCAGGCGAAGGACGCGCCGCAAATCCACGAGGTCGCGCCCAACAACACGATCTATCAGTGGCACCTCGGCGACGCGAAGGCGGTCGAGGCGGCCTTCAAGTCGGCGAAACACGTCACGCGCCTCGACATCGTCAACAACCGCCTGGTGCCGAACGCGGTCGAGCCGCGCGCCGCCATCGGCGAATACGATCCGGGCACCGAGAGTTTCACGCTCTGGAACACGACGCAGAATCCGCACGTCGCGCGGCTCGTCATTTCCGCCTTCGTCGGCATGGCGCCCGAGCACAAGCTGCGCGTCATTGCGCCCGACGTGGGCGGCGGCTTCGGCTCCAAGATCTTCATCTATCCGGAAGAGGTCGTGTGTCTGTGGGCGGCGAGGAGGGTCGGCCGGCCGGTGAAATGGGTGGCGGACCGCTCGGAAGCCTTCCTCAGCGACGCGCACGGGCGCGATCACGTCACCCACGCCGAGATGGCGTTCGGCGAGGACGGGCGCATCGTCGGCCTGCGCGTGCACACGATCGCCAATCTCGGCGCCTACATGTCGACGTTCTCGTCGTCGATCCCGACCTATCTGTACGCGACGCTGCTCTCGGGCCAGTACGACATCCCGCAGATCTACTGCGAGGTCGACGCGGTTTACACCAACACGGTGCCGGTCGATGCCTATCGGGGCGCCGGACGGCCGGAAGCGACCTTCGTGGTCGAACGCCTCGTCGAGGTCGGCGCGCGCGAGCTCGGCCTCGATCCGGCGGAGCTGCGGCGCAAGAACTTCATCAGGACGTTCCCGCACCAGACGCCGGTGATCATGACCTACGACGCCGGCGACTACGAGGCCTCGCTCAGGAAGGCGATGGAGATCGCCGACGTCAGGGGGTTCGCCAGACGCAAGCGCGAGGCGGCGCGCCGCGGGCGGCTGCGCGGGCTCGGCTATTCGACCTATATCGAGGCCTGCGGCATCGCGCCGAGCCAGGCGGTCGGCTCGCTCGGCGCCGGCGTCGGCCTGTGGGAATCCGCGGAAGTGCGCGTCAACCCGACCGGCTCGGTGGAAGTCCTGACCGGCTCGCACAGCCACGGGCAGGGGCACGAGACCACCTTCGCGCAGCTCGTCTCGGATCGCCTCGGCATCCCGATCGACAGCGTGTCGGTGGTGCACGGCGACACCGACAAGGTGCAGTTCGGCATGGGCACCTACGGCTCGCGCTCGGGCGCGGTCGGCATGTCGGCGCTCCTCAAGGCGCTCGAGAAGGTCGAGGCCAAGGCCAAGAAGGTCGCCTCCCACCTGCTGGAGGCGGCCGAGAGCGACATCGTGTTCAAGGACGGCAAGTTCACGGTCGTCGGGACCGACAAGTCGGCGGCCTGGGCCGAGGTCGCGCTCAATGCCTATATCGCGCACAAGTTCTCGGGCGCGCAGCTCGAGCCGGGTCTCAAGGAAGGGGCGTTCTACGATCCGACCAACTTCACCTTCCCGGCCGGGTGCCACATCTGCGAGCTCGAGATCGACCCGGACACCGGCGAGACCGAAATCGTCAACTGGACGGCGGTCGACGATTTCGGCGTCGTGATCAACCCGATGATCGTCGAGGGGCAGGTACACGGCGGCATCGCCCAGGGCGTCGGCCAGGCGCTGCTCGAGGGCGCCGTCTACGACGGCTCGGGCCAGCTCGTGACCGGCTCCTTCATGGACTACTCCATGCCGCGTGCCGACAACCTGCCGGCGTTCCACGTCGATACGACCATGACCAGGTGCCCGGGCAATCCGCTCGGCATCAAGGGCTGCGGCGAGGCGGGCGCCATCGCCGCGCCGGCCGCGGTGATGAACGCCATCACGGACGCGATCGGTCGCGAGGACGTGCCGATGCCGGCCACGCCGCAGGCGGTGTGGGCGGCGATCCGGCGCAGCGGCGCCGGACGGCAGGCGGCGTGAGAATTGGCTCCGCGCGGGCGGAGCGAGAGGACACAGAGGATCGGGAGACTGCGATGTACAACTTCACCTTTCACCGCGCGAGCGGGCTGCGGCAGGCGACCAACATGCTCGGCAAGCTCGAGGAGCCGAAGCTGCTCGCCGGCGGACAGACCCTGCTGCCGACCATGAAGCAGCGGCTCGCCGCTCCCGCCAACCTGATCGACCTCTCGCAGATCGACGGTCTCGCCGGCATCGAGCTCAAGGGCCGCTCGCTCGTCATCGGCGCCATGACGCGCCACGCCGACGTCGCCAACTCCCCGGTCGTGCAGGAGGCGCTGCCGGCGCTCGCCAAGCTCGCCGGCGGCATCGGCGATCCGGCGGTGCGGCACATGGGCACGATCGGCGGCTCGATCGCCAACAACGATCCGAACGCCGACTATCCGGCCGCCTGCCTCGGGCTCGGCGCCACCATCGTGACCACCAAGCGACGCATCAAGGCCGACGACTTCTTCACCGGCCTGTTCGAGACCGCGCTCGAGCCGGACGAGATCATCACCAAGGTCATGTTTCCGCTACCGAAGAAGGCCGCCTACATCAAGTTCCGCAACCAGGCCTCGCGCTACGCGCTCGTCGGCGTCTTCGTGTCGAAGCGCGGCTCGGAGATCCGCGTCGCCGTGACCGGCGCCGGCGCCTCGGGGGTGTTCCGCGTGACCGCCTTCGAGGAGGCGCTGAAGAAGCGCTTCTCGCCGAAGTCGCTTGAGGGGCTCACGGTGACGGCGGAGGGGCTCAACAGCGACATCCACGGGAGCGCCGAATATCGCGCCCACCTCATCGGGGTGCTGGCGCGGCGGGCGGTCGCGGCGGCGGGGTGAGGGACATCGCCGCGGAGGCTCGGCCGCGAGCCGATGCCGAGCGGCTGTCGCAGGCCAGCCCCGAGGCTCGCGCAGGGACGCCGCGCGTCCTATCTATGCTAATGAGGCGATTGCGCCGGGTGCCTTGCGCGTCCGGACGCGGTCGCACGACCATTGCGAGCACCTGATGGATCACCAGCCGGCAAGCGCCGACGCGCTCAGTCTCCCGACCTCGATCGACGCGACCTTGCGGCTCCTCTCCGGAGCCGACTATCTGGCCGACCGCTCGCTCGCCACCGTCCTGTTCCTGGCGCTCAAGATGGGTCGGCCGCTCTTTCTCGAAGGCGAGGCGGGCGTCGGCAAGACCGAGATCGCCAAGGTCCTGGCGAAGACGCTGCGCCGGCGGCTGATCCGGCTGCAGTGCTACGAGGGGCTTGACGTCGCGGCGGCGGTCTACGAGTGGAACTACGCCGAGCAGATGATCGCGATCCGCCTGGCGGAGGCCGAGGGCGACGTCGACCGCGAGCGGCTCTCGCATGACGTCTTTTCCGAGCGGTTCCTCATCAAGCGGCCGCTGCTGCAGGCGCTGGAGCCCGACGTCGCCGGCCCGCCGGTGCTGCTGATCGACGAGCTCGACCGTACCGACGAGGCCTTCGAGGCGTTCCTGCTCGAGGTGCTGGCCGATTTCCAGGTGACCATCCCGGAGATGGGCACGGTGCGTGCCGAGCATCCGCCGATCGTCGTCATCACCTCGAACCGCACGCGCGAGATCCACGACGCGCTCAAGCGGCGCTGCCTCTATCACTGGGTCGGCTATCCGAACGCCGAGCGCGAGCTCGCGATCGTGCGCACCAAGGTGCCGGGCATCGGCGAGCGGTTGTCACAGGAGGTCGTGCACTTCGTGCAGGCGCTGCGCAAGGAGGACCTGTTCAAGGTGCCGGGCGTCGCCGAGACGCTCGACTGGGCGAGCGCGCTGACCGAGCTCGACGCGGTGGCGCTCGATCCGGCCACCGTGTCCGACACGCTCGGCGTGCTGCTCAAGTACCAGGACGACATCGTCCGCGTCGAAGGCGGCAAGGCGAAGGAAATCATCGAGCAGGTGCGGGCGGAATTGAGGGCGGCCGAATAGGCGAGGTCGGCGCCGATTGCGCCGGCCGCGAAGGAGACGAAACAGGCTCGCAGGATGACGACGCAAGGCCCACAGACTGCGCGTCCCGGCGCGCATTCCGAAGCGGAGGAAGGCGTTGCCGGCCGGCTGGCCGAGAACATCGTGCATTTCGCCCGCGCGCTGCGGGCGGCCGGCCTTCCGGTCGGGCCGGGCAGCGTGCTCGACGCGCTCGCGGCGCTGCGGGCGGCCGGGGTCGGCACGCGCGAGGACTTCTACTGGACGCTGCACGCCGTGTTCGTGAAGCGGCGCGAACACTCCGCGCTGTTCGACCAGGCGTTCCATATCTTCTTCCGCCGGCGCGGCTACCTCGACCAGCTCATGGCCATGATGCTGCCGCAGGCGCCGACCGCGCCGCAGCCGCCGAAGCCCGCGGCGCAGCGCGTGCAGGAAGCTTTGTTCGCAGGCCTCGACAAGCCGAAGCAGGAGGAACGTGAATTCGAGGCCGACGCGCGCCTCACCATGTCGGACCGCGAGCTGCTGCAGAAGAAGGATTTCGCGCAGATGACGGCGGCCGAGATCGCCGCCGCCAAGGACGCGATCCGGCGGCTCGTGCTGCCGCTCGACGAGACGCGCACGCGGCGGCTCGCGCCGGCGCGGCGCGGCCACGTGATCGACATCCGCCGCACCCTGCGGTCGAGCCTCAAGGCCGGCGGCGCGGTGATCGACCTCAAGTACCTCGGTCCGAAGACGCGCATGCCGCCGCTCGTCGCGCTGCTCGACATCTCCGGCTCGATGAGCGAGTACACGCGGCTGTTCCTGCATTTCCTGCACGCCGTCACCGACGCGCGCAAGCGCGTGCATTCCTTCCTGTTCGGCACGCGGCTGACGAACGTCACCCGCGCGCTCGCCGCCCGCGACCCGGACGAGGCGCTCGCCGCATGCTCGGCGGGCGTGGCCGACTGGTCGGGCGGCACGCGCATCGCCACCTCGCTGCACCTCTTCAACAAGCTGTGGGCGCGCCGCGTCCTCACGCAGGGTGCGATCGTCCTGCTGATCACCGACGGGCTCGAGCGTGATCCCGACGACCGGCTCGCGTTCGAGATCGACCGGCTGCATCGCTCGTGCCGGCGGCTCATCTGGCTCAATCCGCTCCTGCGCTTCGACGGCTTCGAGGCCAAGGCGAGGGGAATCCAGGTGATGCTGCCGCATGTCGACGAATTCCGCCCCATTCACAATCTGGAGTCGATGGCCGAGCTCTGCCGCGCGCTGTCGGCGGATGCCATTCGCACCGGAGATCCGAAGGCCTGGCTGCGGCGGGTCGCCTGACCGGCCTTCCGGCGCAGGCGCTCGCGCACGCACAGAAGCACGCACAGAAGGAGACGAACATGTTCGCACGGGACCAGGACATTCTGCAGGCGGCCGAAACCTGGCGGCGGGAGGGCCGCAGCGTCGCGCTCGCCACCGTGGTGGAGACGTGGGGCTCGGCGCCGCGGCCGGTTGGCTCCAACCTCGTCATCGACCAGGAAGGAAACTTCCTCGGCTCGGTGTCGGGCGGCTGCGTCGAAGGCGCGGTGGTGGCGGAAGCGCTCGACGTGATCGAGAGCGGCAAGCCGAAGACGCTCGAATTCGGTGTTGCCGACGAGACCGCCTGGAAGGTCGGGCTCTCGTGCGGGGGCACCATTCGGGTCTATGTGGAGAAGGTGGACTAGATGTGGAGTCTCAACAGGTTGTCCTCGGTCAGATCGAGGCGGCTGATGGGAACCTTATCACCGATGCCGGCGTGAGGTCTGTGCCAATTGTAGCGATGCAGCCAGGGAATGAGTTCGGCCTTGCGCTGGCGTGAGTT
>CAZIGW010000222.1:0-10341 GCA_964538565.1 uncultured Hyphomicrobiales bacterium
GACCGCCGTGGTCTCGACCATCAACGGCGACGCCAACGTGCCGTTCTACAAGGAGCTCGGCAATCAGGGCATCAAGGCGACCGACATTCCGGTGGTCGCCTTCTCGGTCGGCGAGGAGGAGCTTGCCGGCCTCGACACCAAGCCGCTGGTCGGCCATCTCGCCGCCTGGAACTACTTCGAGTCGATCAAGGGCAAGTCCAACGCCGAGTTCATCGCCAAGTGGCACGCGTTCACCAAGAACCCCAAGCGCGTGACCAATGACCCGATGGAGGCGCACTACATCGGCTTCAACATGTGGGTCGAGGCGGTCAAGAAGGCCGGCACCACCGATGCCAACAAGGTCATCGATGCGCTGCCGGGAACGAAGGTGCCCAATCTCACGGGCGGCATCGCCGAGATGCTGCCCAACCACCACATCACCAAGCCGGTCTTCATCGGCGAGATCAAGGGCGACGGCCAGTTCTCGGTCGTGTGGAAGACCAAGGATCTGGTGCCGGGCGCCGCGTGGTCTCCGTATCTCGAAGGCTCGAAGGATCTCGTCGCCGACTGGGTCAAGCTCAAGTGCGGCAACTACAACATCAAGACGAAGACGTGCGGCGGGGCGTAACGCTCGAAACCTCCACACCATCGACGAACACGGCGAGGCGGCCCCGCCGCCTCGCCGGGCGAAGACCGGGTCATTCGCGATGCTCTCTCTCGACCGCCTCCTGGCGTTGATCGTCTCCGTTGTGCTTCTCGCGCTCGCCTCGAGCCTCGCCGCAGCGACGAGCCTCGAGGAGGCGCTCGCGCGCTTCACCGCCGACGACTTCGGCGAGACCGAGACCGGCATTGGCGACGTGGTGGCGAGCGGCCATCCGATGGCGGCCGCCATCCTGTCGGCTCTCCAGGAGGAGCGGCTCGTCTACGACCACGGCAAGCACGTCTACATCAAGGACACGGCCGGACGCCTGATCGACGCAGCCACCGGCCGTTCGCTGGCCGCCACCGAGGTCGGGGACGTCGACACGGTGTCGATCAACAATCGCCTGCGCCGCGCGATCGAGGCCGCGCTGGGTCGCCTCACACTTCTCTCTCCCGACCCGGCCAGGCGCCTCGAGGCGGCGCAGGCGGTGTTCAAGTCCAAGGACGCGACCGCGCTTCCGCTCCTCGACGCCGCGCTCGCGAAGGAAACAATTGCCGCCAACAAGACGGCGCTCAACGAGGCACGCGCCGCCGTCGTGCTCTCGCTCGGCACGTCCGGCGAAGACGACAGGATCCGCGCCATCGCGGTCATGCGCGAGCGCGGCGACCAGGAGGCCCTGGCGGTGCTCGCCGGCCTGTCGCCCGGCGCGTCGGACGCCGTCGAGCGCGCCGCCCACGCGGCCGTCGCCGCGATCCAGCGCCGCCTCGTCCTGTGGGACTCGCTGCAGAACGCCTGGTACGGGCTTTCGCTCGCCTCGGTGCTGCTGCTCGCTGCCATCGGGCTCGCCATCACGTTTGGCGTGATGGGCATCATCAACATGGCGCAC
This sequence comes from uncultured Hyphomicrobiales bacterium, assembly GCA_964538565.1. GTDB lineage: Bacteria > Pseudomonadota > Alphaproteobacteria > Rhizobiales > Xanthobacteraceae > CAYVBN01. The sequence goes on from CAZIGW010000222.1 coordinate 1,509, forward strand.
GGCGAGATGGTCATGCTCGGCGCCTACACGACCTTCGTGGTGCAGCAACTCATCCGCGCCACGTATCCGGCCGCGCTCGACTATTCGCTGGCGCTCGCGGTTCCGGCCGCCTTCTGCTTCTCCGGGCTCGTCGGCATGCTCATCGAGCGCAGCATCATCCGCTTTCTTTACCGGCGCCCGCTCGAAACCCTGCTCGCCACCTGGGGCCTCTCGCTGATGCTGCAGCAGGCGGTGCGCACCGCGTTCGGGCCGACCAACCGCGAAGTCGTCACGCCATCCTGGATGAGCGGATCGTTCGAGATCGGGCAGCTCGCGATCACCTACAACCGTCTGTGGATCATCTGCTTCGCCCTGCTGGCTTTCGCGGCGCTCATCGGCATCCTGCGCTTCACGCGCTTCGGGCTCGAAATGCGCGCGGTGACGCAGAACCGCGCCATGGCGGCGTCCATGGGGATCCGCACCAGCCGCATCGACGCGCTCACGTTCGGGTTGGGCTCCGGCATCGCCGGGATCGCCGGCGTCGCGCTGTCGCAGATCGACAACGTCAGCCCCAATCTCGGGCAGGCCTACATCATCGACTCGTTCATGGTGGTGGTGTTCGGCGGCGTGGGAAACCTGTGGGGCACGCTCGTCGGCGCCTTCACGCTCGGCATCGCCAACAAGTTCCTCGAACCCTTTGCGGGCGCCGTGCTCGGCAAGATCGCCATCCTGGTGTTCATCATCCTCTTCATGCAGAAGCGCCCGCGCGGCCTGTTCGCGCTGCGGGGCCGGGCGGTGGAAGCATGACCTCCGTCCTGTCCCGATCGCTCGACCGGCCATCGGTCCTCTTTCTCGTCCTGCTGCTTGCCGCCGCGATGGTCGTGCCGGTTCTCAACCTCGCCTTGCCGGCAACATCGCCTCTTCACCTGCCGACCTACCTGGTCGCACTGTTCGGGAAATACCTCTGCTACGCCCTGCTCGCGCTCTCGATCGACCTCATCTGGGGCTACTGCGGCATTCTCTCGCTCGGGCACGGCGCGTTCTTCGCGCTCGGCGGCTACGCCATGGGCATGTACCTGATGCGCCAGATCGGCACGCGCGGCGTCTATGCCAACCCGGTCCTGCCCGACTTCATGGTCTTTCTCAATTGGCACGAGTTGCCCTTCTCCTGGTACGGCTTCGACCATTTCGCCTACATGGCGCTGATGGTGGTCGCGGTGCCGGGCGCTCTCGCCTTCGCGTTCGGCTGGTTCGCCTTCCGCAGCCGCGTGACCGGCGTCTATCTCTCGATCATCACGCAGGCGATGACCTATGCGCTGATGCTCGGTTTCTTTCGCAACAACTTCGGTTTCGGCGGGAACAACGGGCTGACCGACTTCAAGGACATCCTCGGCTTCAACGTGCAGGCGCCGCCCACGCGCGCCGCGCTCTTCGTCGCCTCCTGCGTCGCCCTGGCGCTCGGTCTCGTGGTCTGCCGGATCATCATCACCTCCAAGTTCGGCAGTGTGCTCGTCGCCATCCGCGACGCAGAGGCGCGCACCCGGTTCCTCGGCTACCAGGTCGCGTCCTACAAATTGGCCGTCTTCACGCTCTCGGCCTGCATGGCCGGCGTTGCGGGCGCGCTCTATGTTCCGCAGGTCGGCATCATCAACCCGAGCGAGTTCGCGCCGGCCAATTCGATCGAGCCGGTGATCTGGGTGGCGATCGGCGGGCGCGGCACCCTGCTCGGCGCCGTCCTCGGCGCGCTTCTCGTCAACTACGCCAAGACGACGTTCACTAGCGGTCCGCTCGCACCCTATTGGCTGTTCGTGCTCGGCGGGCTGTTCATCGGCGTGACGCTGCTCATGCCGCGCGGGATCGTCGGCGCCTTCGCGTCCCTGCCCACGCTGCGGCGCAGGTCGGCCGAGGCCGCAAGCCTTCCGTCCGCGCCGTTGGGGCCGGCGGACGTCCCGCTGCGTCCAGCCGAGTGAGGCGCCATGGACAGCCGCGCTACCTCCTCGCTCCTTTATCTCGACGGCGTCACCGTCTCATTCGACGGCTTTCGCGCCCTCGACCACCTGTCGCTGACCATCGAGCCCGGCGAGATGCGGGCGATCATCGGCCCGAACGGCGCGGGCAAGACCACCATGATGGACGTCATCACCGGCAAGACGCGGCCCGATACCGGCGACGTCCTGTTCGACGGCCGGATCGACCTCACGCGCCTCGACGAGGCGGAGATCGCAACGCTCGGCATCGGCCGCAAGTTTCAGAAGCCGACCGTGTTCGAGATGCACACCGTCGAGGACAACCTGCGCCTGGCGCTGAGCGGCGATCGGCGGGTAGGCGCGGCGCTCTGGTGGCGGGAGACGGCGGCCGAGCGCGCGCGCCTCGAACGCATCCTGGAGACGATCTGCCTCTCCGATCAGCGGAGCCGCCCGGCCGGCGCGCTGTCGCACGGCCAGAAGCAGTGGCTCGAGATCGGCATGCTGCTCGCGCAGGACCCCAAGCTCCTGCTCGTCGACGAGCCGGTCGCGGGGATGACCGATGCGGAAACGCAGCAGACCGTCGACCTTCTCAAGGAGATCAATCGCGAGAAGTCCGTGGTCGTCGTCGAGCACGACATGGCGTTCGTGCGCGCGCTCGGGGTGAAGGTCACGGTGCTGCACGAGGGCGCGGTGATCGCCGAAGGTTCGATCGACCAGGTCTCCGGCGACGAACGGGTGGTCGAAGTCTATCTGGGCCGATGACGATGCTGCACGTCGACGCCATCGACATGTACTACGGCGCCGCGCAGGCGCTGCGAAGCGTCTCGCTGACGGCGGAACCCGGCAAGGTCACCTGCGTGCTCGGTCGCAACGGCGTAGGCAAGACGAGCCTGCTGCGGGCGATCCTCGGGCATCATCCGGTCGCCCGCGGAAGCATCGCGTGGGAGGCGTCCGACATCACCCGGTTACGGCCGTTCGAGCGGGCGCGGCGCGGCATCGGTTGCGTGCCGCAGGGGCGCGAGATCTTTCCGCTGCTCTCGGTCGAGGAAAACCTCAAGACCGGCTTTGCCCCGCTGCCGCGCGGCGCGCGCACCATACCGGATGACGTGTTCTCGCTGTTTCCGGTTCTCCAAAGGATGATGCGGCGACGCGGCGGGGACCTTTCGGGCGGCCAGCAGCAACAGCTCGCGATCGGCCGCGCGCTCGTCATGCGCCCGCGCCTGCTGCTGCTCGACGAGCCGACGGAAGGAATCCAGCCCTCGATCATCAAGGACATCGGCCGCGCGATCGAATACCTGCGCAATCTGGGCGACATCGCCATCGTGCTGGTCGAGCAATATCTCGATTTCGCGCTCGAGCTCGGCGACACGTTCGCGGTCATGGACCGCGGCCAGATCGTCTACGCTCACGATCGCAGCGCTCTCGACGAGAAGGCACTGCGCCAAGCCATGTCCCTTTGACCTCCAACGGCGTTTCGGATGAACCGGTGATGATCGCAGCCACGCTGAAGACGCCGACGACGCCCGGTGCGGCCAACCGCGCGGTGGGGCGGCTGACGCTGACCGCGAGCCGCGCGGGAGCCGCAACGCGGCCGGCGCGCGTGCACGAGCAGGGTCCGTTGCGCGTCCGCTTTCCGGGATCGCCGGCGCACACGCTCGAGGCCGTGCTGATCAACACGGCGGGCGGCCTGGCGGGCGGCGACGATCTTGCGTTGGAGTTCCGGCTCGAAGGAGGCGCGGCCGTGTGCATCACCACCGCGGCGGCCGAGAAGGTCTACCGGTCGGGCGGCGCGGACGCCACGATGTCGGCCGTGCTGGATGTCGGGGCCGGCTGCGATCTCGCCTGGCTGCCGCAGGAAACGATCCTGTTCGACGGCGCCCGCTTTCGCCGGACGATCTGCGCCGACATCGCCGACGGCGCGCGTCTGCTCGTGGCGGAGGCAGTCGTGTTCGGCCGCACCGGTATGGGCGAGCGGGTGTCGCGGGGCTTCTTTTCAGATCAGTGGCGCATCCGTCGCGCGGGCCAACTGGCCTACGCTGAATGTGCCCGGCTCGACGGTGACATCGCGGACGCGCTTGCCCTGCCGCCCGTTGCCGACGCCGGTCTCGCCGTCGCCACGGTGCTCGCCGTGCCGGGAGACGACACGACGGTCGCCGCGGTGCGGCAGCTCGAAGGCGCCTTGCGCGGCGAGGTCGGCGCCTCGGCCTGGAACGGACTGGCGGCCGCGCGCGCATGCGCGAAAGGCGGCGCCGACCTGCGTCACGATCTCATCGCCATCCTGACGGCCTTGCGTGGCACGCGGCCGCCGAGGCTGTGGTTCACCTGACGGAGCTGCCATGAACCTCACCCCGCGCGAGAAGGACAAGCTGCTCATCGCCATGGCGGCCGTGGTTGCACGCCGCCGCCTGGAGCGCGGCGTCAAGCTCAACCATCCGGAAGCGATCGCGCTCATCTCCGACTTCATCGTCGAGGGCGCACGCGACGGCCGCTCCGTCGCGGATCTGATGTCGGCCGGCGCCCACGTCCTCACCCGCGCGCAGGTGATGGAGGGCATCGCCGAGATGATCCCCGAAATCCAGGTCGAGGCCACGTTTCCGGACGGCACCAAGCTCGTCACCGTCCACAATCCGATCCGATGAATTTCCAACCCAGCCGAGAGAGGCCGATGATCCCGGGCGAATTCTTCATCCAGGACGGCGAGATCACCCTCAACGAGGGGCGCCGCACCGTCGCGGTCGAAGTGACCAACACCGGCGACCGGCCGATCCAGGTCGGATCGCACTACCATTTCTTCGAGACCAACCCGGCACTGCGCTTCGAGCGCCAGCGCGCCCTCGGCATGCGGCTCGACATTCCGGCCGGCACCGCCGTGCGGTTCGAGCCCGGACAGACGCGCGCGGTCACGCTCGTCCCCTTCGACGGCACACGCACGGTGTTCGGATTCCGCCAGAAGATCATGGGCAAGCTGTGAGGGGACGATGCCGGTGAAGATGACGCGCGCCGCCTATGCGGAGATGTTCGGCCCGACCACCGGGGACCGCGTGCGGCTTGCCGACACCGACCTGATCATCGAAGTGGAAAAGGACTTCACCACCTATGGCGACGAGGTGAAGTTCGGTGGCGGCAAGGTGATCCGCGACGGCATGGGGCAGAGCCAGCTCAGCAACAAGCGCGGCGCGCTCGACACCGTGATCACCAACGCGCTCATTCTCGACCATTGGGGCATCGTCAAGGCCGACGTCGGCATCAAGGACGGCAGGATCGCCGGGATCGGCAAGGCCGGCAATCCCGACGTGCAGGCCGGCGTCATGATGCCGATCGGTCCCGGCACGGAGGTGATCGCCGGCGAAGGGCGGATCCTCACGGCGGGCGGCTTCGACACGCACATCCACTTCATCTGTCCGCAGCAAGTTAAAGAGGCGCTGATGTCGGGCGTGACCTCGATGCTGGGCGGCGGCACCGGACCGGCGGCCGGAACCAACGCGACCACCTGCACGCCGGGACCCTGGCACATCGCCCGCATGATCGAGGCGGCGGAGGATTTTCCCGTCAACGTCGGCTTCGCCGGCAAGGGCAACGCCTCGCGGCCCGCCCCGCTCGAGGAGATGGTCAAGGCGGGCGCCTGCGCGCTCAAGCTGCACGAGGACTGGGGCACGACGCCGGCCGCGATCGACAACTGTCTCTCGGTCGCCGACGATCACGACATCCAGGTGATGATCCACACCGACACGCTCAACGAATCGGGCTTCGTCGAGGACACCATCGAGGCGTTCAAGGGCCGCACCATCCACGCCTTCCACACCGAAGGCGCCGGGGGCGGCCACGCGCCGGACATCATCAAAGTCGCCGGCCTGCCGAACGTCCTGCCGTCCTCGACGAATCCGACGCGGCCGTTCACGCGCAACACCATCGACGAGCACCTCGACATGTTGATGGTGTGCCATCACCTCGATCCGTCGATCGCCGAGGATCTCGCCTTCGCGGAAAGTCGCATCCGCCAGGAGACGATTGCGGCCGAGGACATCCTGCACGACATCGGCGCGCTCTCGATGATGTCGTCGGACAGCCAGGCGATGGGGCGCGTCGGCGAAGTCATCATCCGAACCTGGCAGACCGCCGATAAGATGAAACGCCAGCGCGGCCGCCTGCCCCAGGAGACGGGAGACAACGACAACGTGCGGGCAAAGCGCTACGTCGCCAAGTACACGATCAATCCCGCCATCGCCCACGGCGTCTCCACGCTGATCGGATCGGTCGAGAAGGGCAAGCTCGCCGATCTCGTGCTCTGGTCCCCGGCGTTCTTCGGCGTGAAGCCCGACATCATCATCAAGGGCGGGGCGATCGCGGCGGCGCTGATGGGAGATCCGAACGCCTCGATCCCCACGCCCCAGCCGGTCCACTACCGGCCGATGTTCGGCGCCTTCGGCCGCGCGCGCGCCGCGACCTCGGTGGTGTTCACCTCCAAGGCGGCACTGCGCGGCGGTCTCGCCAACAAGCTCCGCACCAGCAAGCCGCTGTGGGCGGTCGAGAACACCCGCAACGGCATCTCCAAGGCGAGCATGATCCACAACGGCGCGACACCCAGGATCGACGTCGATCCGGAAACCTACGAGGTGCGAGCCGACGGCGAACTCCTCACCTGTGCGCCCGCCGACGTGCTGCCGATGGCGCAGCGTTACTTCCTGTTCTGACAGACGAGCCGAGGCACAATCATGAGACGCGCATCGAACGTACGACCGGCCGGCCAGTGGGAAACCACGGCCGCGATCGACCGCGTCGTGCTCGACGCCGATCAGCGGTCGCGCCGCCGGCTCGTCCTGACCGGGACGCAGGGCGGGCGCTTTCTGCTCGACCTGCGCGCGCCCGTCGCCATCCGGGACGGCGACGGCCTCGAGCTTGACGACGGCGGCTTCGTGCAGGTCGCCGGCAAGCCCGAGCCGCTGCTGCACGTCGAGGCGCCGGACGCGCCGCGCCTCGCGCGGCTTGCCTGGCACCTCGGAAACCGCCACGCGCAGGTGCAGTTCGTCGGCGGCGCATTGCGAATCCAGCGCGACGACGTGCTTGCCGCCATGCTCGAAGGCCTCGGCGCGCGCGTCACCGCGATCGAGGCGCCGTTCGAACCCGAGCCCGGGGCCTATGTGTCAGGCCATGCGCACCGGGCATGACGGCATGACCCACGGCGAATCCGAAGCGCCCGTTCAGCACGGCGCCGCGCCCGACGCCCTGCCGGCGCCCGCGCTCTATCGCCTGATGACATGGCTCTCGCCCGCCTACCCGGTCGGCGCCTTCGCGTATTCGAGCGGAATCGAATGGGCGGTGGAAGCCGGCGACATCGTCGATGCGGCCACACTCGAGCGATGGATCGCGGGTCTCCTCGCCCATGGCGGCCCGTTCTGCGACGCCGTCGTTTTCGTCCACGCCCATCGCGCCGCCGCCACGCGGGACGATGCCGCCCTGCGCGAGGTCGCGGAGCTCGCCGCGGCGCTGGCGCCGTCGAAGGAGCGGTTCCTGGAGACGACGACGCAGGCGCAGGCATTCGTGCAGGCCACCGAGGCGGTCTGGCCTTCGCCCGCCTTGACCCGCCTCACGCGCGCCTTTCAGGGCCCCCTCGCCTATCCGGTGGTCGTGGCCGGCACGGCGGCCGGGCACGGCATCGCGCCCGAACCCGCGCTTGCGAGCTTCCTGCAGGCGCTCGCCGCCAACCTCGTCTCGGCCGGCGTGCGGCTCGTGCCGCTCGGGCAGACGGACGGACTGCGTGTCATGGCCGCGCTCGAACGCGCCGTATACGCTGCTTGCGCCCGCGCGCGCGCCTGTCGGCTGTCGGACATCGGCGGCTGCGCGTTTCGTTCCGACATCGCGAGCATGCGCCACGAGACGCAGTACACGCGCCTGTTCCGAAGCTGAACTCTCCTGGAGACCCGCATGACAACCTCCCCCAATGGTCCGCTTCGGGTCGGCGTCGGCGGCCCGGTCGGCTCCGGCAAGACCGCGCTGATGGACGCGCTGTGCAAACGCATGCGCGAGCGCTACCGCCTCGCCGCGATCACGAACGACATCTACACCAGATGGGATGCCGAATATCTGGTGCGCTCGGGGGCGCTGTCACCCGACCGCATCGCCGGCGTCGAGACCGGCGGCTGCCCGCACACGGCCATCCGCGAGGACGCCTCCGCCAACCTCGCGGCGGTTGCCGACATGAACCGCAAGTTTCCCGATCTCGACCTGATCCTCATCGAATCGGGCGGCGACAATCTCGCGGCGACGTTCTCGCCCGAGCTCGCCGACCTGACGATCTACGTCATCGACGTCGCGGCCGGCGAGAAGATCCCGTCGAAGGGGGGACCGGGCATCACGCGCTCCGACCTCCTCGTCATCAACAAGGTCGATCTTGCGCCGCACGTCGGCGCCTCGCTCGAGGTGATGGAGCGGGAGTCGCGGCGCATGCGCGGGACACGGCCGTTCCTGTTCAGCAATCTGCGCGCCGGTCAGGGCGTCGACGAGGTCGCCCGATTCATCGAGGAGGCCGGCGGGTTGCAACGAGGGGGGCATTAGCCTGGAGGTTAGCCAGCAGCGCGACGTCATCTGTCCATCGAGCCGATGATTTGGCGATTCAATCGAGACTTTTGACTATTGCCGAAGCTGACCCTTGTCTTTCATGCTAATTTGCGCCTAGTAGGAACCTTCAACAAAGTCTTTCAGTAGCCCACGTGCCCAAGAACTTTGGGGTTTGGATTTCATGGCTCTGCCGCTTCTCGAGGAAGTTTTCAAGCGATCTGGCATTCCGACTTACACCTTCGTGCAACCCGCTGAATTCACTCATTTGAAAGTCGCGCTGCGAACACCAGGACGCGGCGTTATTATCGAAGGACCGTCAGGTATCGGCAAAA
>CAZIGW010000223.1:0-6879 GCA_964538565.1 uncultured Hyphomicrobiales bacterium
TCGTCAGCACGAGGTGGCCGGTGAGCGAGGCGTGCACGCCGATGTGCGCCGTCTCGGCGTCGCGCATTTCGCCGACCATGATGACGTCGGGATCGTGCCGAAGGAACGAGCGAAGCGCCGACGCGAAGGTCAGGCCGATCGCCGGATGCACCTGCGTCTGGTTGACGCCCGGGATCTGGTATTCGACCGGGTCCTCGACCGTGAGAATCTTGCGCAGCGGCTGGTTGATGACCGCGAGCGAGGCCGCCAGCGTCGTCGTCTTGCCCGATCCGGTCGGGCCGGTGACGATGATGAGCCCGAACGGCGCCTGCAGCGTGTTGCGCAGGATGCGTTCGTCGCGCGCCGAAAGCCCGATCTGGTCGAGCGCAACGAGCCCCGATCCCTTGCGCAGCAGGCGCACCACGGCGCTCTCGCCGTGCATGGTCGGCATGGTGGCGACGCGCAGATCGATCTCGGCGCCGTTGAGGACGAGACGCGCCCGCCCGTCCTGCGGCATGCGGCGTTCGGTGATGTTGAGGCCGGCCATGATCTTGAGCCGCGATAGGATGCCCTTCGCCATCCCGGCGTCGGGAGCCGCGACGTTCTTCAGCAGTCCGTCGATGCGCAGCCGCACCTGCAGGCCGCCCGCGAACGGCTCGATGTGCAGATCCGTCGCGCGCTGCTCGACGGCGATTCGCAGGAGATCGTCGACCGCGCGCACGACCGGCGCGCCGCGCGCCAGGTCCCGCAGGTCGTCGAGGTTGTCGTCGCTCGCCGCCGACGCCGGAGTCCTGCCGTCCGCGCCCGGAGAAGCGCTCGTCTCTTCGAGCGCGAGGGTCGTGGCAAGCGCCGCCTCGACATCCTCCAGGGTCGCCACGCAAAGAGAGACGGTGCACCCGAGCGCGATCTCGATCGCCCGCACCGCGTCCTCGTCGACCGGTACCGCAATGGCGATGCGCGTGTCGCCCGCTGCGGACCGGAACGGAAAGATCCGCTGCTCGCGCAGGAAACGTTGCGACAGGCCCTTGCCGGCGAACGTGCCATCGGCCAGATCGTGGCGTTGAAGGCGTGCGCAACCGTAGAACGCCGCGAGTTCGTCGGCGAAGGCCGACTGCGTGAGCCTGGTGCGCGCGATCCAGTCGACACCGGCGCTCGCGTCGGCGCGGGCGCCTTCGCCCGCGGCCGCCTCGCGCAGAATGCCCTTGCGGACGAGATGTCCGACGAAATCCGTGTGCTGCATGCGTGAATGGCGTTCTGTATGGCAGGCATGCGACACGCATGTGACGGTTCACGATATCCACCGCGCGCTCCCAACAGAGCTTTGTGATGCGCGCGTGCGCCCCCGTCGTCATGCTGCAAATTGGCGGTGCTAGTCGGATGCACGTTCGGCCGCCAAGCGGGGCCGGAAACGGGAGACACCTCATGTCATCAAACAAACGGATCTGGGCTCGCCGGGCGCTCTGCGCCACGAGCCTCCTGAGCATCGCGCTCGCCTCTGCGCCGACCGGCGCGGAGGAACAGGAGCACGGGGCAACCCGCACGCCGATCAAGCACGTCATCACCATCATCGGCGAGAACCGCAGCTTCGACCACGTCTTCGGTCTCTACAAGCCGCGGCACGGGGAGACGATCTCGAACCTGCTGACCAAGGGCATCCTCAACGCGGACGGAACGCCCGGCCCCAACTTCGCCAAGGCGGCGCAGTTTCAGGTCGCGCCGCATTCGACCTATTTCGTGAGCGCCGGCACGAAGACGCCTTACATGACGCTGCCGGCGGCCGATCTCAACGGCACCCCGAAGGCCCAGAGCACGACGCAGCCGCCGTTCCCGAACGTCGCCTTCGTGTCGGCGATCGAACCGGCGCTCGAGCCGGCCGACCTCGTGCTGCTCACGACCGGCGCCAGCGGCCTTGCGACCACCACGGGTCTCGACAGCCGCATTCCGGGCGCCGCCACTCTCGCCAACGGGCCGTTCTGGCTCGGCGGCCCGATGCTCCCCTATGACAGCTACACCGGCGACACGATCCACCGGTTCTACCAGATGTGGCAGCAGTCGGACTGCAGCGCAGGAAACGCCACGAAGCAGAATCCGAGCGGCTGTCTCAACGACCTCTATCCGTTCGTCGCCACCACCTTCTCGGCGACGGACCACAGCGGCGGCAACTCGATGGCGTTCTACAACGTCAACAAGGGCGACGCGCCGCTGCTGAAGTCGCTCGCCGACCAATACACGATGAGCGACAACTTCCATCAGTCGGTGATGGGCGGCACCGGCGCCAATCACGTCATGCTCGGTAGCGGCGACGACGTGTTCTTCTCCGACGGCGCCGGAAATCCGACGACGCCGCCGGCGAGCCAGATCGCCAATCCCAATCCGAAGCCCGGCACCAACAACCAGTACACGATCGACGGGCGCTGGACGAATTGCGGCGACACCACCCAGCCCGGTGTCGGGCCGGTCGCGGCCTACCTGCAGTCGCAGGAGATTTCGACCAACTGCGTCGCCGGCCACTACTACATGATCAACAACACGAACCCGGGCTTCCGCCCGAACGGGGCGCCGGCTACCGGAACCGTCGTGCCGCCCTCCAGCCTGCGCACCATCGGCGACGCCCTCAACGAGAAGGGCATCTCCTGGGCGTTCTACGGCGGCGCCTTCAACGCGGCGGTGCGGCTCGCCAACGGCTCGACCGATCCGGCCGACGCCATCGGCGTCGCCTACTGCCAGATCTGCAACCCGTTCCAGTACGCCACGTCGATCATGGGCGATCCGGCGCAGCGCACCGCGCACATGAAGGACGTCACGGACCTGTTCGATGCCATTTCGAACGGGCGGCTTCCGGCCGTGTCGTTCGTCAAGCCGGACGGGCTGCTCGACGGTCACCCGGCCTCCTCCAAGCTCGACCTGTTCGAGGCGATGGTGAAGGACATCCTCGACCGGCTGCACGCCAACCCGAAGCTCGAAGCCGAGACGGCCGTGTTCATCGCCTTCGACGAAAGCGGCGGCTACTGGGACTCCGGATACATCCAGCCCGTCGACTTCTTCGGCGACGGCCCGCGCATCCCGTTCATCGTCGTGTCGCCCTACTCGCGCGGCGGCCACGTGGAGCATGCCTACTATGACCACGTGTCGATCCTGAAGTTCATCGAGCGCAACTGGCGGCTCAAGCCGCTCACCGCGCGCAGCCGCGACAACCTGCCGAATCCGGTCGCGTCCAGGGACAACGCCTATGTGCCGCGCAACAGCCCGGCCATCGGCGACCTGTTCGAGATGTTCAACTTCGACCGCGACCACGACCGGGATCACGACCACGACCGGGATCACGATCACGGGCACGATCGCGGCTGATCCGGGCCTCATGTTCACAGACAGACAAGGTCAGAAAAGAATGACGCCGGATCCGTCGTCCGGCGTCGCCTCAGCTTCGCAGCCCGCTAGCGCACCAGCATCTGATAGGCCGCGAGCACGATCTCGAGCAGGATCAGCAGGACGATCGTCTGTTCGAGCCGCAGCGAGCGCTTGGTGTCGATGATGTCGGTCAGCGCTTTGGCGGTCTCAGCGATCACCGCGAGCTTGCGCGAGAGCGTGTCGGCCCGCTCCTGAAGCTCGTATTCGTCTTCGAGGCGGGCGTACAGGCGTTCGAGATCCGGCCGGTCCCACAGCACGTCCGGCTTTTCCGCGATTGCGACGCGCCCCGAAACGCGATGGCGCACGAGCAGGGCGCGGCCGATGAGCCGCAGCATGGCCCGGCGCCCGCCGGGGGTGCGGCCGTCCTCGGACAGGCGGCGCGCGAAAGGTTCGGTCACGTCGAGCACGGTTGAAACGTCGCGCTCGTCCTTGGCGAGAACCACGCTCTTCGCCAGCGCATCCGCGATCAGCACCATGTGCTCGGGCGTGAGCGCCTTGAGGACGATCGGGCCTCCGGGCGGGATCTGCTCGTCCTTGTCGGGCGCGATCTCCACGATCGCGATTTCCTCCTCGCGCTTCTGCAGCGGGCCGACGATGCGTGACTGCAGGCTGCGCAGGACCTCGTCCTCCTCCAGCGGCGACATGCCGATCAGCACCGCGACGCCATAGCGAAACAGCGTCACGACGCCGTCCTGCCCGGCCCGGAACCCGAGAGGATTGGTCGAGAGCACGTCCCGGCGCTCGAGCCCCGACGTGTCGATGCGGTCGCCGACGAGCAGGGCCCTGATGGTCTTCTGGTCCGCCACGCTGCCACTCCTCGCTCGTCGATCGTCAGCCCGGCCACCGGGGTTGCGATGACCCGCGGAACCAGCATGTGGTCCGGCCTCGTCCGAGAACTGCGCCACGCCGGGAACGCGTTCGCCGCATGCGCCCGGGCAGATCCTTGCGCGCTTCGATGTCGTCGTTCAGCCGGGCGCGCTCGACTACGATAACGCCGCGGCCTGCGCTTCCGGCACCACGTCGTGGTCGTAGAGACGCTTGCGGAAGGTGGCATGGGCGGCGATCTCCGCGTCGCGAACGCTCAGATCCGCATAGGCCGAATCGTAGCGCAGCCCGTTCTCGCGCGCGCCGCGCTGCACCTGCGCGACCCGTTCGCGGCGCAGGCCCTCGTAGGCAAGCAGGGCCGCCGGAAGGCTGCCGCGGTCCGCGCGCGCGAGGATCGTCGCCAGCGCCATGCCGTCCTCGATCGACTGGTTCGCCCCCTGCCCGAGATGCGGAAGCATCGGGTGCGCGGCATCGCCGAGCAGCGTCAGCCGACCCCGGGTCCAGGTCGGCAGCGGCTCGCGGTCGTAGAGCGCCCAGCGAAACGGCGCCTGAACCTGCTGCAGCAACGAGACGATACGCGGATCCCAGCCGGCGAAATCCCGCCGCAGCGCGTCCGGGTCGCCCGGCGCCGACCAGGACTCCTTCATCTCCGCGTCGGCGGGCACGAACCCGACGAAGTTGATGAGCTTTCCGGAGCGCACCGGAAACGTCAGGAAGTGCTTCCCCCTGCCCAGCCACATCAACCAGCGGTCGGTCGGCCAGTCGGGCACCCGCTCGTGCGCCACGACCCCCCGGTAGGCGACCGATCCTGAGAACACAGGGAGCGAGGGTGGAAAAACGTACGGCCGCAGCTCGGAATGAATGCCGTCGGCGCCGACGACGACGTCGGCCTCGGCAACGGCGCCGTTCGCGAATCTCACCCGAGCGCGCGCGCCGTCCTGTTCGAAACCGGTGCAGCGATGACCGGTGTGCACGACGTCGTCCGGCAGGGATTCGGCCAGGAATGCCACGAGATCGGCGCGGTGCATGCCGAAAGTCGCGTTCCAGCCGGCGGAATCCGTCACCTGCACCGGCGCGATCGGCGTGCCGTCGTGGCGGAAGTAGCGCGAGCCCGGGCCGACGCGTGCGCCCCATCTCTCGACCGAGAGACCGAGCCCCACGCGCTGCAACTGCCGCACGCTGTTGGGCGTCAGAAACACGCCGGCGCCGACCTCTCCGAGAGCCGGCGCCTGCTCGTAGACCCTGACCCGGAAGCCATGGGCAATCAGCGCCTTTGCGGCGAACAGGCCGCCGATCCCGCCGCCAACCACGATGATCTCGGCTGATGCCACGCTCCGCTCCCTTCGATCCGATGCCGCCCAACGGGGCGCCGCGACAGCGAAAATGCTTCGGGCGCGCGACGGTTTCAAGGTAGTCTATGCCGACGCAACGGCCAATCGTCTGGCCGAGAAGGCGCAAATCAAGCGCCGTGGAGACCCGGGAGGAATCGAATGCGCCCCATTCTCATGCGCGCGTGGTGTGTCTTCGGCAAGGCCGGGACGGCGCTTGCTCTCGGTCTGGCGGTCTTGGTCGGTGCGGCGCAGGCGGACGGCTATCCGGACCACACGGTGAAGATCGTCGTGCCGTTCCCGGCCGGCGGCACCGCCGACGCCGTGCCGCGCATCGTCGGAGACTGGCTCTCGCGCAAGTGGGGCCAGCCGGTCGTCATCGAGAACCACACCGGCGCGGCCGGCAACATCGGCGCCGAGCTCGCCTATCGCGCGACCCCCGACGGATACACGCTGTTGTCCTCGCCCCCGCCTCCGCTCGTCGTCAACCAGAACCTCTATCCGAAGCTCGCGTTCGATCCGGCCAAGTTCGAGCCGATCGTGGTGATGGCGCAGGTGCCGAGCGGCCTGTTCGTCAATCCGAACACCGTCAAGGCCAACAGCGTGCCCGAGCTCATCGACTATCTGAAGCACAATCCCGGGAAGGTGACGTCCGCCACGCAAGGCAACGGCACGACCTCGCATCTCACCTCCGAGATGTTCCAGATGATGGCGAAGGTGAAGCTGCAGAACATTCCCTACCGCGGTTCGGCTCCGGCGCTGCAAGGGCTCGTGGCCGGCGAGGTCGACCTGATGTTCGACAACCTCGGCGTCTCGACCCCGCTCGTGAGCGCCGGCAAGCTCAAGCTGCTCGCGGTCGCGTCGCCCAAGCGTCTGTCGAGCCTGCCGAACGTGCCGACGATGGCCGAGACTCTGCCTGGCTTCGAATCGATCACCTGGTTCGCGATCGTGGCGCCGCCCTCGACCCCCAAGGACATCGTCAACAAGATCAACGCCGACGTGAACGAAGCGCTGCGCCAGCCGGACCTGCAGGACCGCCTCAGGAAGCTGTCGGCGGAGATCGTCGGCGGTCCGGCCGACCAGGCGGCAAGATACATGAAGGAAGAGGTCGAGCGCTGGGGCAACGTCATCAAGGCCGCGCACATCAAGCTGCAATAGCGCCGTTCGACCGTGCGCGGCGCTTGCGGCGGCGGAGCGAACGGACCCTGCCCCGCCCGCATCTCTCGATCTCTTTTCCGCTTGCCGGTCCCGGCCACGTGCGGCAGATTTTCGCACAAGGAATAAAGCCGCGCGGATGCGAGCGCGCTGCAAGGGAGGGTCTCATGAGAGCTTCAGGCTG
>CAZIGW010000224.1:0-5799 GCA_964538565.1 uncultured Hyphomicrobiales bacterium
TTCTGTTCGCGGTCGTCGTGCTGGCGATCAGCGTCGTGTCGTTCCCGCTGCTGCTCGACCGCGACGTGGGGGCGGCGGTGGCGCTCTGGACCTCGGTCCGGGCGGTCGCCGTCAATCCGGGACCGATGGCCGCCTGGGGACTGATCGTCGCCGGCCTGCTGGCGATCGGCTCTTTGCCGCTGTTCGTCGGGCTCGCGCTCGTCGTGCCGATCCTCGGTCACTCGACCTGGCATCTCTACCGCAAGGTCGTCGCCGTCTGACGCTTACAACATCGGCCTCGCCGGCGGCCGCACGGCCGCCGGGCGGACCGTGACGCCTCGATCGCGCCCGCCTTCCCGGATCCCCAGCCGCTGTCGCTTCGCGCCGACGTGGGTATAGTCCGGCCCGGAGACGCGGATTCGCCCGCCGGGTCGGCGTCCCTCGATTTCAGGCGTCAGATTTTGGAGCGTGGCATGAGCTATCGGGGCATGCAGGCCGAAATGGTCCGGTTCCGGGGACACAACGGGGACGAAGGAGAGGCGTACTACGCGCGAGCGCTCGGGCCCGGCCCCTTCCCCGGCATGGTCGTCATTCATCACCTTCCGGGCTGGGACGACTGGATCATCGAGGTGGCGCGCAAGTTCGCGCATCATGGTTACGCGGCGATCGCGCCGCATCTCTACTTCCGCGAAGGTCCGGGAAGCCCTGACGATGTCGGTGCGCGCGTGCGCGCGGCGGGCGGCGTCCCGGACGAGCAGGTGGTCGGAGACGTCGCCGGTGCCGTGGCCTTCCTGCGCGCCCGGCCGGAATCAAACCGCAAGGTCGGGCTCATCGGCTTCTGCTCGGGCGGACGCCACGCCTATCTGTGCGCGTGCCGGCTGCCCGACGTCGACGCCATCGTGGATTGCTGGGGCGGACGCGTCATCGTCGACGACCCGGCCGAGCTCACGCCCATGCGTCCGGTCGCGCCGATCGATCTCACCGACAGGCTGAACTCTCCGCTGCTCGGCCTGTTCGGCAACGACGATCAGGCGCCCTCGCCCGATCAGGTCAACCGCCACGAGGCCCTCCTGAAGCGCCTGGGCAAGGCTTACGAATTCCATCGCTACGATGGCGCCGGCCATGCCTTCTTCGCCGTCGATCGGCCGAGCTACCGCCCGCAGCAGGCGGTCGACGGATGGCGAAAGGTCTTCGCCTTCCTCGGCAAGCACCTCGCCGCCTAGCGCCGGATGAGATTTCTTCGAATCTCGATCCCTCTGACTTGTTCGTTTGAGCATGATCTTTTCCGAAGACCGGTGTCCACCTTTCGGGATCATGCTTTCACCTTTGATCAGCATGATCTTTCCGAAAACCGGGATCCACTTTTCGGGATCATGCTGTTGCTCGGGAGAACGCCATGTGCTCGTACATCGTGGAAAAGGCGAAGCTGCTCGGCAGCGCCAAGGGTCCCAGCGGCTGGATCGCGGTCGATACCGCGAACATCTACTACGACCACCCGTATCACGCGCCGCTCGACCACGCCTTGAACATCGATTTCGTCAACGAGGCGGACGGCGGGCGCGAACGCGTCGCAGTGGAGCTGAGCGCGGAATCGGCGCGGGCGCTGGTCGATAAGATCCTGGCGGCGCTCGAGCGCGGCGAAGCCGAGCATGCCCATTCACGCGCGCCGGCGATCCCGGCCGAGTGATGCATTGTCAGCTGATGTGCCTCCGATCGATCCGATCGTGGCGCGCATTCAAGGCGCCGTCGAAACGCGTTGCGCCCTGTTGACGTCGACGTCGGCCGACGCGTCACGCTGCCGCGCGCCGTTGCGCAGCACCATGCAGGCGCCGCCCGCGCGTTCGATGCGCGCGCACAGCGAGTCGGCGGCGGCCCGCGTCTCGGCGCCGATGCGCACCTGATAGAAGGCGCGCGTCCCGCGACTGCGCAAGGTCGTGCTCAGGATGCTCGGATCGCGGCCCGCGAGCAGATCGCCGAACCGCCGTTGCAGGCCCGCATAAGCTGAAAGCACGCTCGCACGCGAGAAGCCGGCGCTGAGCTGCACCCCCCAGGGAAGAAGATTGCCGCGCGCCAGCCGCCGCTCCAGTTCGTCGACGAAGGGATTGGGCGCCTGTTTCAGCAACGCCATGAGGGTTCGGCAGTCGGACGGTTTCTGCGTCGCATTGGCCTTGCGCTCGTCGGGCCGGCCCGCCGCCCAGTCGTCGATGGAGCGGCCGGTGATCGCCAGGACATAGTGGCGCGTCTGATCCGGGATCCCGCGCGTTCCCGCAAGAAAATCGCGCACGCGCTGCGGGCCAGCGTTGTAGGCCGCCGCCGCCAACCCCCAATTGCCGAACGAATCCCGCAGTTCGCGCAGGAATTCCGCCGACTTGGGCAGTGCCTGCACGGGATCGAAGGGGTCCAGCAGCCGGCGCTCGGCGGCAGTGCCGGGCATGAACTGCGCGATGCCTTGCGCCCGCTCGCCGCTGCGGGTCGGCGGACCGACGCTGTCCGGCCGGAACCGGCTCTCCTGCCAGATCACCCGGGCGAAGAACTCAAGCGGCACTCCGTGGTCGCGCGCCGCCGACTCGAGCAGCAGGCACGTCGATCGGGCGGCGCTGCCGGCGCCGGGCATCTCCTTGACGGGGGTGGCCGGCATTGGCGCGTCCCCGACGGCCGGCGCGTCGGTCCGTTTCGGCGCGTCCTCGGCATGTGCCGGAGCGATCAGGAGACCGAGCATCAGCAGCAGACGCCAGACGATCATGTCCAAGCCGAGGTTTGGCGGCGGGTCGCCGGAATGCATCTAGGCAGGGCTGAACCGACCGAAAGGTTCCGCGCGAAGGTGGGGAGCACCGCGCTACCGCGCCGCTAGGCTGCCCACGCGGCGACCTCGCAAACCTCGGTGACCGGTTCCGGCAACTCCACGCCGGCCCGGTTCTCGTAACCGACGACGCGCAGCGCGCCCTCGGCCGGGCACATCTCGACCGCGACACGCGTGAAGGGGTTGAGCACCGGCGAGGCCACCCAGCCGAAACGTTCGGACGCAAAGCGCCCGTTCCAGCCGGCCAGCGCCTCGCGCCGGCTGCGGCTGTTCTCCGCCGCCTCCGCGAACTGACAGGTGAGCGTGAACCGGCCGCCGACCCGCGCTTCCCACGGCTCGGCGCTGCGCAGCCAGTCGTTGGCCGCGGACGTCTCTTCGAAGCGTGTCTGATGGCCGTCTTCGGTGCGCTCGATCACGCAGCGCTCTCCCGGTGCGCAGCCGGCGAGCGTGTAGATGACGGGCCGCGCCACCGGCACGGTTTCGAGCCGCTCGCGCGCCTCGTCGAACGACGCGCAGGTTTCGCAGACGTGGCGCAGCAACTGGTCCGGCGGGATGTGGCGCACGAACGACCAGGTGGTAATCGCCGCCAGGGCGATGTCGTACGGCCGCAGCCACGGCTGGCGCGTGCGCCGATAGAGAGGCGCCTGGTTGATCGCGGCGGCGAAACGCCCTGGCGCCATCGCGGTCAGCACGCCGACGTAGCCCGGCCAGGTGACGCTGAAAAATTCGCCGGCGGGTCCGCGCATGCGGGCCACCTCGACGTGGCGGCCGAGGCCCGGAAACGGCCAGTCGAGGGTGCGGGCGAGCCACGGGTGTCCGCCCTCCTCCCGCGCCAGAGCCGTGCAGCACAATTGGTACGAGCCGTTGAGGAACCACACGCCGGCAAAGCCGAGCGCGGTCGCGATCGTCTCGATCTCGCCGGCGTAGGGCGAGCGGGAGCGCACCAGCCAGCTGCGCGCCAGGCGATCGAGCATGGGCAGCAGGGTGCGTGCCGGCAGCGGGAACCAGGCGAGGCAGTCGTCGCGCAGCGCCCGCGCGCGCACACCCGCCTCGCAGGCGTGGCGAACCGGGCCGCCCTCGCGCACGTCGACGATGGCGACCCTGCGACGTGTCGCGCGTTCCGAGGAGACGGTCCCGTCCAGGTCAACAATCGCTGTCATGAAAATATCATATCGCAGAACGGCCGAGACCGCAGCCCGGGTCTTTGCCGGAGGGCCGAACGCCCCTCGTTCCCGGAAACGTCAAGGCACGCATCGACTGCGCGTCCCGCTTGCGGCGGCCGCGGTTGTGCATTCCACGCTCCCTCCGTTAGGCTTCCGGCCGGACAACGCAACAGAACAAAATTCGATCGCGGAGGATCGCCCATGAGTGTCGCAACACAGGCCAAGTTCGAAATCGTTCCGCTCACGAAACACATCGGCGCCGAGTTGCGCGGCATCGACCTGCGGGAGAAGCCGGACGAGGAGACGATCCGGGCGATCTACCAGGCCTGGCTCGACCACCTGGTCATCGTTTTTCCCGGTCAGGATCTCTCGCAGGAGGACCTGGTGCGCGTCACCGGGTATTTCGGCGAGATCGGCGGCCTGCATCGTCCGCCGAAATATTTTCCCAAAGGTTATTCGCGCCTTCTGCCCGGCATCATGCTCATCTCCAACATCCGCGAGAACGGCGAGCCCATCGGCGCGCTGCCGGACGGCGAGATGATGTTCCACCACGACATGATCCACGCCGAGGTGCCGAGCAAGGCCACCATGCTGTACTCGGTCGAGATCCCCTCGACCGGCGGCAACACGCTGTTCGCCTCGGGCTACGCCGCCTACGACACGCTCGACCCGCAGGTGCGGGCCGCGCTCGAGGGCCGCAAGGCGCTGCACCACTACAACTACGGCTCGACGGTGCGTGGCGACGGCAAGGGCGTGGAAGCCTTCGGCGAATGCATCCACCCGGTCTTCCGCACGCACGAGGAGACGCAGCGCAAGGCGATCTACGTCAACCGGCTGATGACGGTGCGCGTGCTCGACATGCCGGAGGCGGAAAGCGAGCGCCTCCTCAACATCCTGTGGGAGCACTCGGAGAAGCCGGAGTTCGTCTACGAGCACGTCTGGCGCAAGGGCGATCTTCTGTTGTGGGACAACCGCTGCTCCTCGCATGCGCGCACCGACTTCCCCTCGAGCGAACGGCGGCTGATGCTGCGCACGACCATCCAGGGCAGCGTCCGGCCGTTCTGAACGCGGCGCGAACGCCGCGTCTTGCGACGGATTCGTTCTGTTCGTGTCGCTAACTTTCGACGATTTGCGCGGTTTTATTTCCGCGCAGCCGCCCCGGATGCGGTTGCAAGCGCCGGCCGCGCGGGCCATTTTCATGGCGCTGGCAGGCCGCGCGAACGACGTCCGGCGCATTTCCGGGCGGCCCGCGCCCCGAACCCGGAGACATGCCATGTTTCCCTACATCGCCTTCGCCCTCGGCACGCAGCTGGCGTTCGCGCAGCCGGCGCCGGTCCACCCGATGCTCGTCGCCGACACGGTGCCGAAATTCAATGTCGAGCCGAGCTGCCGGGCGGTCGCCTTGGGCGAGGCGGGCGTGACCCGCGACGTGCAGAGCTGCCTCGCCGATGAGAACAGCGCCCGCGAAGAACTGGTCAAGCAATGGAGCCAGTTCTCCGCCGCCGACCGGGCGCGGTGCACGGCGCTCGCCCAGATGGCGGGCGAGCCGAGCTACGTTCAGTTGTTTGAATGCCTCGACCTCAATCGCGAAGCCGCGAAGGAGCGCGAAAGCGAGAAACAGCGGACGACCGGACAAAATCCGGCACAGCAAAACCGGCCAGGCCAGGCTGCGCCCAAATCCGGCGCGACACCGAGCCCGCCCCCCGCTCCCGGCCGCTAGATGTGGAGTCTCAACAGGTTGTCCTCGGTCAGATCGAGGCGGCTGATGGGAACCTTATCACCGATGCCGGCGTGAGGTCTGTGCCAATTGTAGCGATGCAGCCAGGGAATGAGTTCGGCCTTGCGCTGGCGTGAGTT
>CAZIGW010000225.1:0-6933 GCA_964538565.1 uncultured Hyphomicrobiales bacterium
GCAAGAACAGGGATTTGAGCAGCAGCGTGCGCATGCCTAGAGGTCGTGGCCCGAGTAGGAGCAGTTGAAGGACTTGTTGCAGAGCGGGAAATCGGCGACGATGTTGTTCTCGATCGCGGCTTCGACGAGCGGCCACTGGAACCAAGACGCGTCGCGCACGTGCCCGCAGGCGACGCGGCCGTCGGCGGCGATCCGCAGCCACACCAGAAGGTCGCCGCGGAACGCCTCAACCACGGCGATCCCCTCGCGCACGCCGTCCGCGCGCGGCAGTTCGGCGCGCAGCGCGCCGGACGGCAGCGCCGCAAGCCACGCCCGCACCATAGCGATGCTCGCCTCGACCTCGCGGATACGCACCCACACGCGCGCGTCGACGTCGCCCGCCTGCAGGACCGGCACGGAAAAATCCAGGCCCGCGTAGGGCGCATAGGCGAGATCGCGCCGCGCGTCGAAGTCGCGACCCGCGGCGCGCCCGACATATCCGCCCGCCGCCCATCGGGTCACGAGCTGCTGCGACACCGCGCCGGTCCCGCAGGTGCGATCCTGCAGCGACGGCGTCTCGTCGTAGAGCCGCACGATCTCGGCAAAACGCGGCGCGATGTCGTCGAGCGTCTCCAGGATGGCGCGCACGCCGTCCGGCGCGAGGTCCTGCGCCACGCCGCCCGGAACGATGCGGTCCATCATCAGGCGATGGCCGAAGGCGCGGTCGCACGCGGCGAGCACGCGTTCGCGGAAGATGCCGCAATGCGCATGGATGAGCGCGAAGGACGCGTCGTTGCAGATCGCCCCGATGTCGCCGATGTGATTGGCGATGCGCTCGAGCTCGGCCATCACCCCGCGCAGGACCTGCGCGCGCTCCGGCACGCGCGCATCGAGGGCGGCCTCGACCGCGCGCGCGAACGCGAAACCGAGCGCGACCGTCGAGTCACCCGATACGCGGGCGACGACCCGCGCCGCCCGCTCCATGTCGGCGTCGATCAAAAGGCTCTCGATGCCCTTGTGCACGTAGCCGAACCGTTCCTCGAGCCGCGCGACGGTCTCGCCGTTGACGGTGAGGCGGAAGTGTCCCGGCTCGATGATGCCGGCGTGCACGGGGCCGACCGGAACCTGGTGCAGGCCCTTGCCGGCGACCGGCAGGAAATCGTAGCCGGCGGGATCGCGCCGCTCCGCCTTGGCGTTGATCCCGAGCGGCGCCGTCACGCCCCATTGGCCGTGGTCGAGCCAGGGCCGCCGGTCGGCGGCGTCCGCCGGCTCGCAACCGTGGACGTCGCGCAAGGCGCGTTCGAGGCGCACTGCCGGCGGGTGGTGGCGGCCGATCGACGGGAAGGCGCCGAATTTCCGCTCGAAGGAGACGACACAGGGGCTGGACAGCCCGTCGGCGCGCAGCGCGAGGTGGACCTGCGCCGCATCCGCCCACAGGCCGAGCAGGTCCCCTCGCCCGGCGCCGAGCGCCCGGCCGAGGCCGCTCCAGGTCTCGGCATCGACCACGTAGCGCGGCCACGGCCTGTGGCCGGCAACCGGCGAGAAGCCGGCGAGCATCGCTGCGATCGTGCGGCTTGCCATGGCGGTCATCCGAGTTGCGCCGCCACCGCGCGGAACCATTGCACGATGGGCGCCGGCAGCCAGATGCCGGCGACGAGCACCAGGATCAAATGAAAGAACAGCGGTACGTAGGACGCATGCACTTTGCCGAGCGGCCCTTTCGGCTGGCCGAACACGATATCCTGCATCCGCAGGATGAGCGCGCCGAACGCCACCAGCAGGCCGACGACCAGCACGAGGGCGAGCACCGGCTGGCGCGCGAAGCTCGACGACACCATCAGGAACTCGCTGGTGAAGACGCCGAACGGCGGCAGGCCGACGATGGCGAGCACCCCGAGAACGAAGCCGATCGCCAGCACCGGATGCGTCGCCGAGAGCCCGCCGATGTCGGCGACGCGCTGGGTTCCCTTCACCTGCGCGATATGCCCGACGGCGAAGAAGATGGCCGACTTGGTCAGCGAGTGCATCGTCATGTGCAGCAGGCCGGCGAAGTTCGCGAGCGGCCCGCCCATGCCGAACGCGAAGGCCGCAATGCCCATGTGCTCGATCGACGAATAGGCGAACAGCCGCTTGATGTCGCGGCGGCGGTAGAGCATGAAGCCGGCGAACACGAGGCTCACGAGCCCGAGGGTCGCCAGGATCGCGCCGGCGTTGAGCGTCGAGGGATTGCCCGCGAGCACGATCTTGAAGCGCAGCAGCGCATAGAGCGCGACGTTGAGCAGAAGGCCCGAGAGCACCGCCGAGATCGGCGTCGGACCCTCGGCATGCGCGTCCGGCAGCCAGGCATGGAACGGCGCGAGCCCGATCTTGGTGCCATAGCCGACGAGCAGGAAGACGAACGCGAGCGACAGGAGCTTCGACTCGAACTTCGCCGAGTGCTGGACCAGCAGGTCCCAGGCCATCGCCGGCAGGCCGTCGCCGATCGCCTCCTGCGCGACCAGATAGACGAGGATCGTGCCGAAGAAGGCGAGCCCGATGCCGACGCTGCCGAGGATGAAGTATTTCCACGCCGCCTCGATCGCCTCCGGCGTGCGATAGATTCCGACCATCATGACCGTGCTGAGCGTCGCCACCTCGACGCCGACCCACATCAGGCCGATGTTGTTGGCGACGAGCGCGACGTTCATCGCCCCCATCATGGCCTGATACATCGCATGATAGAACCGCAGGAAGCGCGGGGTCAGCCGTCCGGTTTCGAGCTCGTGCGCGATGTAGCTCGCGCTGAACACGCTGGTGGTGAAACCGACGAAGGTCGTGAGCGTGACGAGAAAGATGTTGAAGTCGTCGATGATGATGAGATCGCTGCGCTCGCGCGCGACGAACAGCAGCGACACGCCGGCCACGAGCGTCAGTCCCGAGGCCAGTACGTTGAGCGCCGCGCCGAGACGATAGTTGGAGACGAGCGCCAGCACCGGCACGGCGATCGCCGGGATCCACAGCACGGCTTCGACCGGTGAGATCATGTCCGGTCGCTCCTCTCGCCGCGGAAACGGTCGAGCGCGCCGATGTCGACCGTGTCGAAGCGCTCGCGGATGCGGAAGACGAACACGCCGAACACGATGAAGGCGATCAGGATCGAGAAGGCGACGGAAAATTCGACGACGAGCGGCATGCCCCTGGCGCCGGTCGCGGCGAGCACGAGGCCGTTCTCGAGCGACATGAAGCCGACGATCTGGGTGACGGCGTTGCGCCGCGTGATCATCATCAACAGGCCGAGCAGGATGACCGCGAGCGCGAAGGCGAGGTCCTCGCGGGTGAGGACGGTGGAAGCCTCGCCGACCGGCTGCACCAGCAGGATCGACAGCGCCACCAGCGCAAGCCCGGTCAGCATCGTCGGACCGCCGCCGATCACCTGCTCGATCTCGCGGTGGATCTCGAGCTTGCGCACGATGTGGTGCAGGGCAGCCGGGATGATGAATCCCTTGACGACGAGGGCGACGACCGCCGTCACGATCAGGTGCATCGCATCCTGCGCCACCGCCTGCCAGGCGACCGACAGCGCGAGCGTGATCGCCTGCAGCGCGAACACGTTGAGCACCGCGGTGAGGCGGTCCTGGTAGAGCAGCAGGAAACTCAACACCAGCATGCTGCCGGCGAGCAGATGGGCGATATCGAAGGAAAGCGAGGCCATCAGAATCCCCGCGATACGAACAGCAGGAAGACGGCGAGCGCCGCCGCCGCGAAGGCGCCGCCGAGAAAGACCGGATAGCGGAATACCCGCATCTTGGCGACGGCCGTCTCTCCGATCGGCAGCAGCACGGCGAGCACCGAGATCTTCGCCACGTAGGTGGCGACGCCCAGCGTCAGCGCCGAGGCGCTCTTGTCGCCGACCGCCATCCCGAACGGCGCGAACAGGCAGGCGATCAGCGAAAAATAGAGCACGAGCTTGAGGGCGGCGGCCGCCTCGATCATGGCGAGGTGGCGCCCCGAATATTCCAGAACCATCGCCTCGTGCACCATCGTGAGCTCGAGGTGGGTTGCCGGGTTGTCGATCGGGATGCGCGCGTTCTCGGCGATGGCGACGAACACGAAGGCGAACAGCGCGAGGCCCAGCGAGACGCGCAGGCCGACCGACATGCCGGTGAACAGGCCGGCGACGGCCGAGAGCTGCGTCGTTCCGGCAACGAGCGCCACCGTGAAGACGATGAGCAGCATCGCCGGCTCGGCGAGGGACGCGATCATCATCTCGCGCGAGGAGCCGATGCCGCCGAACGCCGTGCCTACGTCCATGCCGGCGAGCGCGAGCGCGAATCGCGCGGTCCCGAGCAGGGCGACGAGCGCGATCAGATCCGCCGACCAGGAGAACAGAAGCCCCGTCGCGTAGGTCGGCACCAGCGCGGCCGCCACCCAGGTCACCGCGAACACGAAATAGGGAGCCGTGCGGTAGATCCAGGACGCGCTGTGCGCGATCACCGCCTCCTTGTGCATGAGCTTCCACAGGTCGCGATAGGGCTGCAGCACCGGCGGCCCGATCCGCCGCAGCAGGCGCGCCTTCACCCGCCTCGTCACGCCGACGATGAACGGAGCAAGGAGAAGGACGAGCACCATCTGCACGCCCTGGAGCGCCAGTTCGCCGATCAGGTTCATGCGGCGACCACCAGGAGCAGCAGGATCAGGGCGCAGAACACGAGCGTCAGATAACGGCGGATGGTGAGAAACTGCAGGCGGTTCAGCCGCATCGCGCCGTATCCGACGGCGCGCACCAGCGGCCCGTAGGCGAATCGCCAGGCGGGGTCGAACACGCGCGAGCGGAAATGGCCGACGCGCATCTCGCCCGGGCGCGGCATGTCGACCTCCTCGCGCACGTGAAAGACCACCGCGCCGAACACGCGCCGGATCGGCATCGCAAAGCCCGATGCGCTGTACTGCGTCGCCGGAACGTTGAGCGGATAGCCGCAGTCCCACATGGCGCTGCGCCGCGTCGCGCGCGTGGCGAAGCGATGGATCACCATCGCGGTCAGCGTTCCGGAGCAGACGAGAAACGCGAGAATGATCAGGCCGTTGTAGGAGCTGCGGCTCTCGGCGATCGGCACGATCGAGAGCCACGGCACGCCGGCCTGTGTCGGCATGCTGTCGCCGACCACCCCCTTCACCAGCGGAGCGAGGACGTCGATCACGTAGCCGGGCAGGATTCCCGCCACGAAGCACAGCGCCACCAGGACGAACATGGCGGCGATCGAGAAGCGGTCGACCTCGTGCGCCTTCTCCGCCGCGGGCGCGCGCGGGCGCCCGAGAAAGGTGATGCCGAACGCCTTCACGAAGCACGCGGCCGCGAGCGCGGCCGACAGCGCCAGCATGGCTCCGACCGCCGGGACCACCATCTTCAGCCCCCACTGCGGCAGCTGCGGGCTCACCAGGATGGCCTGGAAGGTCAGCCATTCGGAGACGAAACCGTTGAGCGGCGGGAGACCGGCGATCGCCGTGCAGCCGACCAGGAAGGCGACGGCGGTCTGCGGCATGCGGTGGATCAGGCCGCCGAGGCGCTCCATGTCCCGCTCGTGCGTGGCCCCCAGCACGGCGCCCGCGCCATAGAACAGCAGGCTCTTGAACAGCGAGTGGTTGAATACGTGAAACAGCGCCGCGGTCAGCGCCAAGGCGGCCGGCAGCACCATGTCGTTCGCCTTGAACGCGAGCGTGAGCCCGAGGCCGATGAAGATGATGCCGACGTTCTCGACCGTGCTGTAGGCGAGCAGCCGCTTGAGATCGCTCTGGATCAGCGCATAGAGGATCCCGAGCATCGCGGTGACGCCGCCGATCGTCACCACGACGACCCCCGACCAGGGCGCCGGCTCGCCGATCAGGTCGAACACGATGCGGATGAAGCCGTAGATGCCGACCTTGGTCATGACGCCGCTCAGCAGCGCCGAGACGTGGGTGGGCGCGGCCGGATGCGCGAGCGGCAGCCACACGTGGAGGGGAACGAGGCCCGCCTTCGAGCCGGCGCCCACGAGGGCGAGCAGCATCGCAAGCGCGGCGATCGTCGGTGCTGCCGGGACCGCCCGGATGGCGTCGAAGGCGTAGCCGCCCTGCGGGCCGGCCAGCAGGCCGAAGGCGAGCAGGAGGCAGAACGTGCCGAAGCTCGCCATGACGAGATAGATGTATCCGGCGCGCGCATTGGCCGGCTCGCGATGGTGGGCCATCACGATCGCCCAGGAGGCGAGCGACATGAACTCCCATGACAACAGGAACGTGAAGGCGTCGTCGGCCAGCACCACCAGGTTCATGGCGGCGAGAAACGCCGGGTAGAACGGCAGGACGCGCAGCGGCGCCGCCTCGTGGCGGCCGTAGCCGAGCGCGTAGAGGCTCGTGCCGGCGCCGCCGAGATTGACCACGACGAGAAAGAATGCCGCCAGCGCGTCGATGCGGAAGTGGGTCCCGAGCGTCGGCAGGCCGACCGGCAGGGAGAAGGTCGCCGCCGGGCCGCCGGAAACGAGCTGGCCCAGGGCGGCGATGAAGGCAACGGCGGCCACGATGAGGCTCGCGGCGTAGACGACGGGCGTGCCGGCCCGATGTCGGCCGACAACGACTCCGCAGACCGCAACCGCGAAGAACGCGGCGACGCACCATGGTCCGACGGCGGCTGACATTTTAGTCGTGCATCTCCTGCGCGCGCCCGGACTCACGGCGGCGAGGCGGGAGCCACGATGGGAATCATGACCTGAGTCGCGTTGGGCGGCGACACCTTATAGTTTTGTCGGCGCGCGGGCTCAAGTTTTACGGCCTGCCGAGCGGGATCAGCAGAAGTGCGTAGCCCGGCAGACCAGCGCCCAACGCGCGCGTCTTCGCCTCGGGCCCCCGTGGCGAACCGGCATCCCCTTCGCCGGAAAATGCTCTACCGTGTGAGAACGATGAAGTCGGTGTCGTTCGGGCCGGTTTCGGGACCGAGCCCCTTGT
>CAZIGW010000226.1:0-4707 GCA_964538565.1 uncultured Hyphomicrobiales bacterium
TCGAGGCGTGCTTCATGGACGTCCCTGTCCCCATCCGACGCCGCCGGCCCGTTTCCGGCGCCCGTCGGGGCGCCGTGTCGAGGTTCTGTGCGGCGAGAAGCTGAGCTTCCGGGATAGGCCCTACCGGGGTCCGCGGCGAGACCAAATTGGAGTCACTTCTCGTTAACATTAACGAAAGGTTGACGTTGGCAGCCCGGCCCCCGACCCGTATGGTCGCCGTACATCGAGTTCGGCCGGCCCACCTAGCCGGCACTGTGTTTGGGGAGCCACAGGGAGGCGAGGGGATGTGACAGGCGCCTGGAACGCGCGGGGCCATACGGCGAATGGGACTTCGCCGGTCGTGCGCAAGGTGCCGCACCTCGCGAGAGGGGCTCTGAAGAGGAGGGCTGCGAAGCCCTCCTCTCGTCTTTTTGCGTCGGGTCTTAGCGATGCGTGCTTCGCCCGGTCCGCCGCGCGATCCCGGCTTCCGCTTGCTCCCGGCAGCCGCGCGGCCTATTTCAGCGCGGCCAACCGGATCCCACCCGTGTCCCAGCCTTCCGAGCCGATGTTCAACGTGCCGTTCATCGTCGTTGCGACGATCGGCGCGCTGATCCTTGTTCACGCCGCGCGCGCGCTGCTGCTTTCGCCCGCCGCCGACGTGCAGTTCCTGCTCGAATTCGCCTTCATCCCGGCCCGCTACGACTCGAGTCTCCTGCCGGGCGGCTCGTTTCCGGGCGGCTGGGCCGGCGACGTCTGGACGTTCTTCACCTACGCGCTGATCCACGCCGATCTCATGCATCTCGGCGTGAACATCGTGTGGCTGCTTCCGTTCGGCACGGCGGTCGCGCGGCGATTCGGGCCCGTCCGTTTTCTCGCGTTTTTCGCGGCGACCTCGGCGGCCGGCGCGGGCGCCCATCTCGCGACCCATTCCGGCGAACTGGTGCCGATGATCGGCGCCTCCGCGGCGATCTCCGGATTCATGGCGGCGTCCATGCGGTTTGCCTTTCAGCAGGGCGGGCCCGTCAGCATGTGGCGTGAGAATCGTCCCGAAGCCTATCAGGTGCCCGCGGCGCCGCTCTCGGTCGTGCTGCGCGATCCGCGGCTCCTCGCGTTCCTGCTTGTCTGGTTCGGACTGAATTTCCTGTTCGGCATCGGATCGGTGCCGATCCCGGGAGCCGGCGAGGGGCAGACGATCGCCTGGCAGGCGCACGTCGGCGGTTTTCTCGCCGGCCTCGTGCTGTTCTCGCTGTTCGATCCGATCTCGCCCGCCCTCGACGGTAACGGAGGACGGGACGAGGAGGCCGCCGGACGCTGATTTTTTTCACTCGGCCGCGCCGGGTCTTGCGGTCGCCGCCGCGATGACAGAACATCGCGCATCGCGCCGGACCCATGCGGCAAGTTCCGCACGATCGTGATCGGGTGGGCGGGGCGGCGCGCAAGACGGCGTTGCGTCCCAGGCCGGCGACACTCGGGCATTCGCGCCGACAATTCGTGCCGACGACCGCAAAGAACCAGACGCAATGCACGTCGACGACGTCCGGTGCTCCGGCAAGACGCCGAGAGCGTGCGGGCGCCCCCAGCGTTCAAGGGAGGCTGTCGATGACCATCAAGTCCATCCTGTCCCGCAAGGGACGCGATGTCGTCACCATCGAACCCGGCGCGACGCTCGCCGCCGCCGTCAAGGTGCTCGCCGAGCGCCGCATCGGCGCTCTGGTCGTGACCGGCCCCGACACGCGCGTGATCGGCATCATTTCCGAGCGCGACATCGTGCGGGCGCTCGCCGAGCACGGGTCGCAGGTGCTCATCGTGCCGGTGTCGGAAGTGATGACCCGCAAGGTGGCGACCTGCAGCGAGAGCGACACCGTGTGCGAGTTGATGGAGCAGATGACGGCCGGAAAATTCCGTCACGTCCCGGTACTCGAGCAGAACCGGCTGACCGGCATCATCTCGATCGGGGACGTCGTGAAATGGCGGCTCGAGGAGATGGAGCACGAGTCGGACGCGCTGCGCGACTACATCCGCACGGCGTGATCTCGCCGCGCGGAAGTCTTCGACGCCTCACACCAGCGCGCTGCGCGCTTCGGCGATCTGGTCGAGCGCCTTCTCGGCCGCTTCGGCGCCCAGCGCGATCGCCTCGTCGGCGCGGTGGAAGTCGAACAGCCCCAGCCGTCCGAGCCGGGGATTGATCAGCGTGTCGGGCGGATCGCCGGCAAGGCGCGCCCGCGTGATGCGATCCTGCACCACCTGAAACGCCTCGATCATCACCGCCGAAAGGCCGGGCCGACCGTGCGTGCCGACGAACTGCCGCTTGAGCAGCCGCTCCGGCGTGAACATGTGCCGCAGACCGCGGCGCTGGCGCATGGTCTCGCGCAGCAACTCGTCCTCGGCATCCGGCCCGTGGTCCTGGATGATCGTGCCGCGGCCGAAGTTGTCGGCGTTGAGATTGACGCCGATGACGAGGCGCGCGCCGAGCGCGCGGGCCGCCGAGATCGGCACGGGATTGACCAGCGCCCCGTCCATCAGCCAGCGGCCACCGATGCGCACCGGCGGGAAGATTCCCGGAAGCGCATAGGAGGCTTGCAACGCGTCGACGAGGCGGCCACGCGTGAGCCAGATCTCGTGCCCGGTGCCGATCTCGGTTGCGATCGCCGCGAACCGCATCGGCAGTTCCTCCACCTTCGTGCCGCCGAGGTGGGCTTCGAGCCGGGCGAACAGCCGATCGCCGCCGATCAGCCCCGAGCCGCTGAGGCTGAAATCGAGATAGCCGAATACGCGGCGGCGGGTGAGGCTGCGCGCCCAATTCTCGATCGCGTCGAGATGGTCGGTGGCGTAGCAGCCACCCACCACGGCGCCGATCGACGTGCCGGTGATGACGTGCGGCCTGATCCCGTGGGCGAGGAGGACGCGCAGCACGCCGATGTGGGCAAATCCGCGCGCGGCGCCGCCTCCGAGCGCAAGCCCGATCGTCATGCGCTCGCCGGGCAGCACGACCTGCGTGCCGGCAGTGGTGTCGATTGTGCGGTCTTCGCTCGTCGCCCGTCCCTTCGAAGTGTCGAGCACCGAAGATATCCTCCGATACCCCCCGTTGATCAACAAGGATTCGACCATTTCGCTCGGCCGGCAAGCCGGGTCGAGCCACTATGGTGAAGGATCGCTGGAGTGCCGCCGGCGAATGTGAAAAGCGCCTTGCGACGCAATCCGCACGGGCGCAGATTGCGTAAACTTGTGTGCGTTTTCACACCGTGCTCCGTCGACTGACGCATGATCGGCCGCGAGCGGTCTCGCGCCGCCCATCGTGCGCCCGCACGCCCGGCCGTTGCGGCCGCCGTTGCCGGAAGATGGTGTCAGAACGCGGCAATGTCGCGACGCGTTCCGATTCGACCGCAAGTCATTGCAATCGCTTCAGCCGCGGAACCGGGTCACGATCTCCGCGAGAATGGGCCGCCGGCGGTCCTCGGCCGGGCGCACCGGCCGCCCGATATGCACGAAGCCGGCGATTTTCTCGTGTGGGGCGAGGCCGAACGCGGCGAGCACGCGCCGATCGTAGGCATACCACTCGGTGATCCAGCTCGCCGCGAAGCCGAGGGCGTGCGCGGCGACGACCAGGTTCATGGCGGCGGCCCCGGCCGAGAGCACCTGCTCCCACTCGGGAATCTTCACGTGCGGCGCGGCGCGGCTCACCACGGCGACGACCAGGGGAGCGCGCGCAAGGCGGTTGCGCTCGAATTCGATCTGCTCGGCCTTCGCGTCGGGATGTTCGGCGAGAAACGCGTCGGCGATGATCCGGCCGGCGGCAAGCCGCGCATCGGCCTCGAACACGATGAAGCGCCAGGGAACGAGCTTGCCGTGGTCGGGCACGCGGGCGGCGATCGTCAGCAGCGTCTCGATCTCGGCGGGCGAAGGGGCCGGGCCGGCCAGCTCGATCGGCTTTATCGAACGGCGCGTCGCGAGCAGGTCGAGGGCGTCCGGCATCGAAAGCTCCAGCACACGCGCAGCGCCGTGGGGGACATCGGAAGGGCAGGACGGGACTTCACGGGGCGCTGCAACTCTCGGGCGTTGCGCAGGATCCCCGACCACCCGATTCCGCATTGACCGGGCCATGCGCTAGCACACGGGGCTTCGTGTGACAAAGCCGGTTCAGGCTTGAATTCGCCGTGATTTCGGTCAAAAAGGCGACATGACGATCCCGAGCGCGGGACATCGAACACGGCTGACCGCCTATCTGGCCGCGCTCGCGCTGGCGGCGGCGATGCCGTCTGGCGCGTCCGCGCAGTTTCGCGCCGCGCAACCCGCTCTCGCCCCGCCGCAGCAGCTGGCGCCGCCGGCCAATCCCGAACCGGCGCCGTCCGGCGGCGGACTGTTCTCGCCGGAAGTCCGGCCGGTGCCGCCGGCCGAGATTCCCTCGGTGCCTTCGACCTCGCCGTCCTCCTCGCTGCTCGCGCCGGGACCGGTGGCCGCGCCGACCCCGATCGTGCCGGCGCCGAACGCGCCCGCGCAGGTGGCCCCGATGGTGCCGGCCGGGCAGGCCGCGCTGATCGTGAGCGCCCGCTTCGGCCGCGACCTGCCGCAGATCAACGGCGGGCTCATCTGGCGCGTCTATCCGGTGCGCCCGGATCCGTCGGGCCAGTTTCGCCCCGTGAAGGAAGAGCGCGCCGCCGCGC
Organism: uncultured Hyphomicrobiales bacterium; assembly: GCA_964538565.1. Taxonomy (GTDB): domain Bacteria; phylum Pseudomonadota; class Alphaproteobacteria; order Rhizobiales; family Xanthobacteraceae; genus CAYVBN01. Next base: position 4,641 of record CAZIGW010000226.1, read on the forward strand.
CGACGTTCGTGCTGCCCTCCGGAGAATACGTCGTCCACGTGACGTTCGGTCTCGCCAGCGCCGTGAA